>DATCLF010000458.1:0-12690 GCA_036564055.1 Spirillospora sp. | reverse complement strand
GCGCACGGCTCCCTCCATCGTGTCGGGCCAGCCCGTGTCGGTCCACGCACCGGCGAGGAACAGCCACGGCAGCCGCGTCGCGGCCGGGGGCCGCAGCGCGCCGCTGCCGGGGCTCTGGCGGAAGGTGGCGTGCCGTTCCCGGGTCACGAAGAAGTCGGTGACGCGGGCGCGGCGGGCCGCCGGGAACAGCCGTTCCAGGGCGGCGAGGTAGATCCGCCGCAGTTCGGCGGTGGGCGTGTCGATCCGGTCGGCCGCCGCCGACACCGAGACCGCGAGGTACTGGCCGCCGGTCAGGCCGCTCACCGCGGTCCGGTCGAACGCCCACTGGACGGGCGAGCCGACCGCCGCGACGAACGGCTCGTCCATGACCGGCCGGTCGTAGACGACGTGGACGTTGACGATGGGGCTGGAGCCGAGAGCCGCCCAGCGGTCCCGGTCCGGGCACGCCTCCCGCGGGACGAGCGCGGCGGCCGCCCGGTGCGGCACCGCGACGACGACGGCGTCCGCGGCGACCGGGGACCCGTTCACCACGAGCTTCGGCCCGTCCTCGATCGCCGTCACCTTGGCCCCGAGGCGGATCCGGCCCCCTCCCTGCTCGATCTTCGCGGCGGCGAGGGTGCCGTGCAGCCGGCCGAGAGGGACGGACGGGACGCCGATGTCGGCGGCGTCGGACCGTCCGAGCAGCGCCGTCTGGCAGACCATCGCGGCGGGGCCGAGCGCGGCGTCGTCCACCCCGATGTTGAGCGCCGCCGTGATGAACAGCTCCCACAGCGCCCGCCGGGCCCGCGGCCCCTGCCCGTGGCGGGCGAGCCAGCCGCCCATGGCGATGCCGTCGAGGGACGGGTCGTCCGGGTCGAGACGGCCGAGCGCCAGGGACGCGCGGACGGCGCGCAGCCGGTCGGCCGGGGACAGCAGCGCGTAGCGGGCGAGCGCGGGCAGGAAGTGCAGCGGGCCGGGCGCCCCGGCCCGGCGCAGCCGCCCGGCCCCGCCGTCCGGGGTGAGGACGCGGACGTCGAAGCGGTCCTGCACGCGGACGTGGTCCACGGCGCCGAGCCGCTCCAGCAGCCCCCGGTACGCCGTGCAGCACTTCAGGAAGACGTGCTGCCCGTTGTCGACGGTGATGCGCCGCCCGCCCGAGTCGCGTTCGAAGGAGTGGGTGGCGCCCCCGAGCCGGGGCCGCGCCTCGTAGATCGTCGCGCGCACGCCCGCCTCCTGGAGGGCCAGTGCGGTCGTGATGCCCGCGAGGCCTCCGCCGACGATGGCGACCCGTCCCGCCGCGTCCTTTCCGGCGGCGTCCCTTCCCGCGATCACCGGCCCACCCCCGCGAGCGCCCTGGCGGACACGGCCGCCTTCTCCCAGGCCGGCAGGGACGTGCGCGCCCGCAACGCGGCGACGGGGTCGGCCTTGATGCGCTCCAGGAGCCGCCGGTAGATGCCCGCCATCGCCCCGGCGCAGGCGGCGCTGCGGCGATCGAGCAGCGGCAGCAGCCGCAGGCCGGTGGCGTACCACTCCTCCGCCCGGGACGCCTCGAACCGGATCAGCGCCGCGAGCCGTTCGGGCGGGTCGGCCGGCCTGCCCGACGCGTCGCGCTCCAGCGTGCACCCGAAGCGGGCGAGATCCTTGGCCGGGATGTAGACGCGTCCGTTCTCGCCGTCCTCCCGCACGTCGCGCAGGATGTTCGTGAGCTGCAGCGCGACGCCGAGCGCGTCGGCGCGGGGGACGGCGGCCCGCGGGTCGGAGGTCCCGAACACGCCGAGCGAGAGGCGGCCGACGGCGCCGGCGACGCACCGGCAGTACCACAGCAGATCGTCGAAGGTGTCGTAGGACCGGCCGCGGACGTCGGCCTCGCAGCCGTCGATGAGCTCCCCGAACGCCTCCAGCGGGATCGGGTGGCGGCGCGCCGCGTCCGCGAGCGCCGTTAAGACCGGGTCGGAGGGGTGTGCGTCCGGGTCGGCGAGCCGGGCGCGTTCCTCCTTCAGCTTCGCGAGCCGGTCCGCGACCGGTGTGCGGTGGTCGTCCCCGATGTCGTCGATCCGCCGGGCGAAGGCGTAGACGGCGCTGAGCGCCCGCCGTTTCGGGCCGGGAAGCAGCCGGATCCCGTACGAGAAGTTCCGCGCCTGCGTGCGGACGACCCGCTCGCAGTACCGGTAGGCACCGGCCGTGCCCGCACCGGCCTCGTCCATCGCGTCATCTCCTTCCCAGCGTGCGCGACCACTCGGCCAGCAGCCGCGTTCCTCTCGGTCGTGGCGCGCCCCCCAGGACGTCGTAGGCTCCGCGTTCCAGCGCCGCCAGCGCGGCCCGGCCGCCGGCGATGTAGCCGGCCACGGCGACCCGCGGGAATCCGCTCAGCAGGCGGGTCAGCGCCGCGCCCTCGTCCAGCAGCCGCGCCGCCCGCCCCGCCTGCAGCGCCACCACGCCGCGCAGCCGGGTGGGGGTGACGGCGGCGGCGAGGTCGCTCTCCTCGCATCCGAACCGGTGCAGGTCCTCGGCCGGCAGGTAGACGCGGCCGTTGCGGTAGTCCTCGCCGACGTCCTGGCAGTGCTCGATGATCTGCAGCGCGGTGCACACCCGGTCGGACAGCGCGAGCCGGTCGGGTGTGGCGGCGCCGAACACGTGCAGGACGATGTGCCCGACCGGGTCGGCGGACAGCGCGCAGTAGTCGAGCAGGTCGTCGAACGTGGCGTAGCGGGTGACCTCCTGGTCGCGGCGGTTGGCGCGCAGGAGCCGGCGGAACGGTTCGTCCGGGATCGAGCAGGCGGCGATGGTCCGGGCCAGGTCCCGCATGACCGGAAGCTCCGGCTCCGTCGCGTCCGCCGCGCCCGTTGACCCCGCTCCCGTCGGACCCGCCGGACCCGTGCCCGCGTAGATCCGGTCGAGGTCGCGTTCGACCAGGTCCAGCAGCGCGCCGCGTTCGGTGGGAGGCGCCTCGTCGCCGATGTCGTCCACGAGCCGGGCGAACCCGTACACGTTCAGCAGGTGCGCTCGGTAACGGGCCGGAAGCAGCCGCGTGGCGACCGGGAAGTTCTCCCGGGCCTGGAGTTCGTCTCTGGCCCGGCGTTCTTCGGTCGCGTTCCACAAGCGCTCGCTGATGGACATGGCGTTCCTTAGACGGCGGCGGCTGCGAGGGCGTCAGTGAAGCCCGATAACCGGCGGGTCGGCCGGTAAACATGGGCTTCCCGGGAGCCCCTGAAACGTACGTCCCCGAACCGCCGAGCAAACCCTCCCGAAGACCGGCCATTTATGAAATTAGGCCGGAAGTGGTCATGCGGGAATACGGTTACGGGTGAGGCGGAACACCCCGGCCGAGGAGCGAGGGAGATCAGGGCGGGAAAAGGTCAGTACGTCGCGAGGACGCCCGCGAGGATCCGCGGCGTGTGCTCGGGCGGAGCGGCCTCGGTGACGAGGGTGTTGAAGACGTGCCAGTGCCGCTCGACCTCGGCCGGACGGTCCGGGTACACGGCGCTGTTGGCCCGCTCCAGATAGACCATGTCGGGAAGGCCCTGCTGCGGGAACCGCACGAGGGTGAGGGGACCGTCGCCCGCGACGCGCCCGCAGATGCCGAACGGCGCGATCTGCACGGTGACGTTCGGCCGGTGGCACAGCTCGACGATGTGCCGGATCTGGGCCCGCATCGTCTCGGGGCCGCCGACCGGACGCCACAGCGCGGCCTCGTCCAGCACGACCCACAGGTTGAGGGGCCGCGGGCGGCGGCGCAGGACCCGCTGGCGCCGCATCCGGAACTCGACGCGCCGCTCGACCTCCCGCTCGGGGTTGACCCGGCGGATCAGCGCGCGGGCGTAGTCCTCCGTCTGGAGCAGGCCGGGCACGAACTGCGCCTCGAACGTGCGGACCAGCCTGGCCGCTTGCTCGGCGCTGAGGTAGGGCCGCACCCACGCCGGGACGATGTCGGCGTCGGCGTGCCACCACGGGAGCGCGGCGGCCTGCTCGGCGAGGGCCATCAGGGTGGCGCGCTCGTCGTCGTCCACGCCGTAGAGGGCGAGCAGGGCGGCGACGTCGTCGAGCCGGACCCCGGAACGGCCGATCTCCAGCCTCGAGATCTTGGACCGGGACCCGCGGACCGCCCGCGCCGCGTCCCGCCGGGTGATCCCCCGTTCCTCCCGCAGTTCCCGCAGCCGCCTCGCCAGCAGCAACCTGGGGACGAGCGGGTCCCCCTGGGCGTCGACGGCCTGGGAACTGCCGGTGCTCGTGACGGAGGCCAACGGGACTCCTCATCCGGTGTCTGGCGTGGCTTCGGGGGAGCCGGACGAGGAACCCACTATACAATCACACACCGCGTCGTTCCCGGAACGGTGCGCAACCGTCCCGCGGACGCCGCCGCATCAGGGGCAGGGCACGTCAGGGACCGGGCACGTCAGGGACAGGGGACAGGGCGTCAGGGTTTGCGGGCGACGCCGCACCGGGTCGGGAGCTCCTCGACCTCGACGCCGACCTCGGGACGCCACCGTCCGCTGGTCACGAGCCCCGGCTCCTCGAGCCGCAGCCCGTCGAAGTAGCTGCGGATGAACTCCGGGCTGCGCAGCCGGAACGGGACGGCCCCGGTCGCGTCGTAGCAGCGCTGCGCCTCGTTGAACGCCTCGTTCTCGTCGGTGGAGTCGTGCAGGACGAGGTAGCTCCCGGACGAGAGCGGCTCCATCAGCCCGCGCACCACGCCGAGCGCCTCGTCGGGGTCGATGACGTGGCCCATGACGCCGATGAGCAGCAGCCCGACCGGCCGCGACAGGTCGAGCAGCCCGGACGCCCTCTCCATGATCGTCTTCGGGTCGTGCGGGTCGCAGTCGATGTAGGCGGTGCGACCTTCGCCGCTTCCGGTCAGCAGGGCGCGGGCGTGCGCGAGGACCAGCGGGTCGTTGTCGACGTACACGACCTTGGCGTCGGGCGCGGCGCGCTGGGCCATCTCGTGCGTGTTGTCCAGGGTGGGCAGGCCCGTCCCGCAGTCGATGAACTGGCGGACGCCGCGTTCGCGGACGAGGAACCTGATCGCGCGGTCCATGAAGTAGCGGCCCGCGCGCGCGATCGGCACGATGCCGGGGTAGAGCGCGACGTACCGGTCGCCGGCGATCCGGTCGACCGCGTAGTTGTCGGTCCCGCCGAGCCAGTAGTTCCAGATCCGGGCCGATTGCGGAACGTCAGTGTTGATCTTCTTTTCCGAATTGCGTTCCGGGGCGGCATCCGTCATCGGCCGGACGCTCCTTTCGGCGGTGCGGCTCTTCCTCTCCCGCCAAACCTAGACCCGCGCCCCGGGGCGGGACGCGAACGCGGACATCGGGCCCGCCCCGCCCGCCGATTGAGGACGTCGGCGAATAGGCGGACAGGACGTAATTCAGCGAAAGAAGTGACGCTTGTGGCTATTGCGCGGTCCAGATCGCGATGGCGAGCGCGACGCGGTCCTCGAACCGGAGCGGGTTGCGGCCCGTGACCGACTCGATCCGCGACAGGCGGTGGCGGAGCGTGTTCGGGTGCAGGAACAGCGCACGGGACGTGGCGCCGACCGCGCCGCCCATGTCGAGGAAGGTGCGCAGCGTCTCGACCAGGCGGGTCCCGTGGGCGTTGTCGTACTCCCTCAGCGGGCGGGCGATCTGCTCGACGAACGGCGCGAGCTGCTCGGGGGTGAGGCGGCGGAGCAGGGCCGGGAACGTGGCCAGGTCGCTACCGCGAACGACGCCGCCGGTCCGGCGCGCGACGTCGAGGGCGGCGAGGCTCTCGGCGATCGACGACGGGAGCTGCTCCAGGGGGCCGGAGCCGCCGACGCCGGCCGGCTCGGACCAGACGTGCTCTTCGTTGGTGATGAGGATGGCAGTGTCGTCGTCCACGCCGAGCAGGCCCGGCAGGTCCCCGTCGGGGACGTCCATCGCGATCGCGAGCAGCGAGCCGTGGTCGAGCCCGACCTCGTCGATCCGGGGCCGGAGCACCTCGACGGACGCGAGCCCGTCGGTGATCATGCGCAGCAGCCGCCCGGTCTCCTCGCGTTCGTGCCGGGCGTCGTGGGTGGAGGCGAGCCGTTCGGCGAACCACTCGGAGAAGCTCAGGAAGGGGACCTCGGGCGGGACCTCCATGAGCGGCAGGCCGAGACGGTCGCACGCCTGGCGCAGGGCCTCCGGGACGGCGTCGGTCACGTCGCCGACCCCGTACCCGATCGCGGCGGCGCGGCCGGCCCTGACCGACCGGGCGAACGTGAGGCACGCCTCGGCGTCGCGCAGCGACGCGCCGACCGTCAGGACGATCTCGTTGCCGCGCAGGTAGGGGCCGGGGTCGAGCAGCTCGGTCGAGTGGGCCCAGCGGATCGGGCGGTCCAGACCCCGATCCCCCGCGACCAGGCGCAGCCGGAAGCGCGGCACCTCCAGGAGCTGGCGGACGGTGAGGCGCAGCACCGGCTCGGGATCGCTGGTCACCCCCTCAGCCTCTCACCGGGGCGCCGCGACGGTCCTTGATCGTGAGCGTGTTTTTGGAGAAGCACACAATGGCGGGGACGTCTCGCGGTGCATTCGCCCAAGAAGGCCCCCTGGCCCTTGTCACCTGCGGTTATGGCGGGTTTGCCTGATAGCTCCCGAGGTGTTCGGAGGTTCGATGGGAGAGCGAGTCGCCCTCGTCACCGGAGCGGCGAGCGGGATCGGCGCGGCGACGGTGCGCGAGCTGGCCGGGCGCGGCTGGGCCACGGCCGGCCTGGACCTCGCACCGGCCCCGGACGCCCACCACTCCGTCGGGGTGGACGTGGCCGACCCGGCGCAGGTGAGCGCCGCGATCAGGCGGATCGAACGCGAGCTGGGACCGGTCGAGGCGGTGCTGACCGCCGCGGGGCACTACGCGATCGTCCCGATGTCCGACATCGCCTGGGCGGACTGGCGGCGGATGCTCCGCGTCCACCTCGGCGGGACCGTGAACGTGTGCCGGTCCGTGGTGCCGGGAATGGCGGCCCGCGGCCGGGGCGCCATCGTCGCGGTCGCGTCCGACCTGGCGGTGGGCGGCGGCAGCGCGGAGGCCCCACTACGCGGCGGCCAAGGGCGCGGTGATCGGGTTCGTGCGGTCGCTCGCGGCCGAGCTGGCCTCGACCGGGGTCCGGGTGAACGCGGTGTCGCCCGGCCCGACCGACACCCCCCTGCTGCCGTCCGACTCGCCGTGGCGCAGGTCCTCCTACGTGCAGACGCTCCCGGCGGGACGGCTCACGGCCCCCGAGGAGATCGCGCTGGCCACGGCCTTCCTGATCGAGAACGCGTCCTTTTGCACCGGCGAGATCCTGTCCCTCAACGCCGGGGCGGTGCTCTGAGATGACGGTGATCTGAGATGGCGGTCGCACTGGTCACGGGCGCGTGCGGCGGTCTCGGCACGGCGATCGCCCGCCGGCTCGCCGCCGGCGGGCACCTCGTCGCCCTCAACGACCGCCCCGACCGGGACGTGGCCGCCCTCGCCCAGCGGCTCGCCGGGGTGCCGGCGCCCGCGGACGTCTCCGATCCGGAGGCCGTCTCCGCGATGGTCGCGGACGTCGAGCGGCGCACCGGAGACTACGTCGGGATCCTCGTCACGGGGGCCGCCCACCTGACGATGGCGCCGTTCACCGAGCACGACCCGGACGACTGGTGGCGGATCGTCGACGTCGACCTCGGCGGGACGTTCGCGTGCGCGCAGGCCGTCCTGCCGGGAATGGTCGAGCGCGGCGGCGGCCGGATGGTGCTGATCGCGTCCGAGTGGGGGCTGATCGGATGGCCGGACGCCACGGCCCACTGCGCGTCCAAGGCCGGGATCATCTCCCTCGCCAAGTCGCTCGGCCGCGAGCTCGGGCCGCTCGGCATCGCGGTGAACGCCATCGCCCCGAGCGTGATCGACACCCCCCGGCTCGAGGTGGACGCGCAGGCGGCGGGCGTGACCGTCGCGGAGATCCGCGCCCGGTACGCCGGGCGGGTCCCGCTCGGCCGCACCGCCTCGCCGGAGGAGGTCGCCGAGGCGGTCGCGTTCCTGGCCGACGCGCGGCTCCCGACGCTTCTCGGCCAGATCCTGCACGTCAACGGAGGGAGCACGAGGACCCGAGCATGACCCCGGCCCCGTCCGGGTTGACCTCAAGTTCGCTTGAGGTCCTGGCGTCGGGACCGAGCGGCGCCCACCGGCCTCAGCGCGGCCGGAAGCACAGGGGGCCGAACGCGCAAGGGGATCGGCCACCGCGAGTCCCGCGGCGTGGACGCCTCCCGCATGCGCGAGGTGAAGCGCCTCATGGACCGCCGCATCACCGACGGCCACGGCGACGAGGGATTCTCCAGCCTCTTCGAGGCCCTCGCGCGGTGACCGCCCCGCCGCCGGGCCGGACCGAAGGCGGTCGCTCTGGTGCATACTCCGATCATGAGCGACCAGGCCGCCGACCTCCTGCTCGCAGCCGCGCGCGAACTGCGTCTGCGATGTCACATGGGGCCGCTGCCCTTCGACGCGGACGCGTGGATGCGCAAGGAACAGGAGTGCGATCTGCCGAGGCTGGACGGCGGCGAGACGCACTACCACTTCGAGGTCCGCGATCCCGAGTACTACCTGGGCACGTACTTCGAGCTCGGGCTCGACGACAACGGCGCGCCGTCGTTCACGGTCGGCACCGGCGATCCCGCCACGTCGGGCCCCTACCCCGCTGACATGGACGGCCTGCGGGCCGTGGCGGCCGAGATCAACCGTTTCGGCGGCGACTCCGTGTTCGGGCCGAGAAAGCACATCTTCCTCCACCGCTACGGACGGAAAGCGGCCTACGAGGCGGAGGAGGCGCACCAGGAGCTGCTGAAGAAGGCCATGGCCAGGGTCATGCCGGAACTCCTCCCACCGGAGCCGCTGCCGCGGCTCATCCCGCCGAGGCAGAAGCGCACCCTCTGGCAGAGGATCCGCCGCCGCGTCCGCATGTGGATGATCTAACGACCGGGGCAGGCGGCACAGGCGCGGCATCCGCAAAGATCGAAAGGCGAAGTCCGCGGCGGGTGACAGTCCCTCCCACCGCGGACCAGTTCACTCGGAGCCAGGGGGTTCACCCCGGCCACGACTTTGGTACTCGGCGGCGCGGGTCGCGGCGACGAGAATCATCGCGATGCCGAGCACGCCGACGACATCGGGCGCCACCCTTGCGATCAGCATCCCCATGACGATGCCGGTCAGGGTCTCGAGCGGCGACAGCATCGCCCGCGCCGACGCTCGAAGACCCTTCTCATAGGCCCGCACGACCCCCACCCCCGCGAAATACGAGCCGGGGACCGCGAGAACCGCGCAGATCAGCACGTACGGCCAGGCGCCGACCAGAGTCTCGGCGGCATCCTCCATGGTCAGGGCGACCGTGGCGAACACCAGGAGCGCCGGGACCCTGGCGAGCGCGTCGATCTGCCCCTTCACGGACCTGTCGAAGCGCTCCAGGCACTTGTTGTGGAGGGCTCCGCAGCCCGCGGAAAGGACGAGAACGCCCCCGCCAAGGGCCCAGTCGGGGACGGCCCGGTCGAAGACCCGGACGTCCGGTACCGCCTCGGTGAAGGCCCCGCCTCCGCCGTCGCCGAAGTCGGCCGCCAGCAGCCAGATCCCGAGCAGACCCAGGATCGGCCACAGAGCGGTCGAGAACTTCCTGCGCCGCAGGTCGGAGGCGACGACGCCCCCGGTGAGAAATATCGCGGAGAACAGAAAGCGCAACGGCTGGAGGAATTCCACCCGTACCCAACGCAGGGCGAGCTGGAAAGCGCTGCCGTTCAAGGCCATGTTCAGCCCCAGGAACAACCCCGGCGCCCAGAGGGAACCAATCGCCTGCACGGGCGGGTGGTACGTCACCCAGTACACGACCAAGGCGACCGAGACGGTCACCATGGCGGTTGTGGCCGGGCCCAACTCCTTGGTGACCCCGAGGGCCACCAACAGAAGGCCGTGACACACGTTGACGATGTCTCCGAAAAGCACTTTACGCAGTGCTCTCCGGCCGTCCGCATTCAGGCCGTCGAACGGCGACCTGAGTCGTTCTATTGCGCCTCGCAACAGTCTTGCCGACCCTGCGAAGGCCATTTCGAGCAACCGCGCGAATTTCCTTCGCCGCGGCTCGCGTCCGTTCACCTGAACCCCCTTGGCTCTGGTTTGTTCGGGGACGCACGAAGGGGGCCCGGACGCGTTGTCCCGGCTCCCTTCGCTACGCCCACTTCCGTGGACTCACGAGAGAGCCGGGATGATGGCTCTTTTTGCGCTCTCACGTCACTGTACAGGACGTATGTCGGCAAATCAGAGGCGACCGGTGCGCACAGAAAGGCAGGCGACACCCCGGGCCTGTGCCGTGCGCGCCCGGGCTCTCCGCGTGTTCCGAACGGTGGACCCGCCGACGCGGCTCGGGCGTCGCGGGCCAAGGGGTGATCCGTGGTCCGCTACGGCTGATCGTCGATCTGGATCAGTGCACGGGACCTCGACTACGGTCGAGGTCGGGTTGTCGTTCGTGACCAGGGCATCGGCCGTGACCTCGCTGTTCGCGGCTCCGAGGAGAAGGTCGCGCAGGTACGTCGTTCCCGAAGGAGGGGCCCGCACATGGAGATCGGCTGGGACATCGACGGGCTCCGGAGCGACACCCCCGGCTGCGCGAGGGTGACCCATCTCAACAACGCCGGGTCCGCGCTGCCGCCGCGTCCCGTGATCGACGCGGTCGCCGGGCACCTCGAACTGGAGAGCACGATCGGCGGGTACGAGGCCGAGGAGGCCAACGCCCCCGCCGTCCGGCGCTTCTACGACGCGATGGCGCGGCTGATCGGCGCGCACGCGGACGAGATCGCCTACGTGGAGAACGCCACCCGGGCATGGGACATGGCGTTCTACGCGATCCCCTTCGCCGAAGGCGACCGCATCCTCACGACGACGAGCGAGTACTCCAGCAACGCGATCGCCTACCAGCAGGTTGCGGCGGCCAAGGGGGTGAGGGTGGACGTCGTCCCCGACGACGCCGACGGGACCATCGCGTTGGACGCGCTGGAGGCCGAGCTCGTCAAAGGCGGGGTCCGGCTGGTGTCGCTCAACCACATCCCCACCCACAACGGGCTCGTCCACCCGGTCGCCGAGGTCGGGCGGCTGTGCCGCGAGCACGGCGTCCTGTACCTGCTCGACGCGTGCCAGTCGGTCGGTCATCTCGCCGTGGACGTCGAGGAGATCGGCTGTGACCTGTTGTCGGCCAGCGGCCGCAAGTTCATGCGCGGCCCGCGCGGCACCGGCTTCCTGTACGTGAGGCGGGAGATCATCGCCACGCTGGAGCCGCCGTTCCTCGACCTGCAGGCCGCCACGTGGAAGGCCCCCGCCGGTTACGAGCCGCGCGAGGACGCGCGCCGTTTCGAGACGTGGGAACGGTACGTCGCCGGGCAGATCGGGCTGGGGGTCGCCGCCGACTACGCGGCCGACCTGGGCGTCGCGAAGATCGAGGAACGCGTCACCGGCCTCGCGGCCCGGCTGCGCGCCGCGCTGTCGGACCGGCCCGCGACGACCGTCCTGGACCGGGGCCGCCGGCCCTCCGGCATCGTCACCTTCACCGTGGACGGCCACGAGCCCGCCGAGATCGTGGCCGCCGCGCGCGACGCGGGAATCAACGTCAACGTCACGGCCCCGGCCGCACACGGATACGACCCGCACACCGTGGCGGCGGCCGTGCGGGCCTCCGTGCACTACTACAACACCGAAGAGGAACTGGACCGGCTGGTGTCCGTCCTCCCCTGACGCGGGCGGGGCCGGGCGGCGGGATCAGGTGTTCGGCCGGGCGGCGCTGATGTCGGCGAGGGCGGAGACCCCGTCACCGTCCCGTTTCATCGCCAGGTCGCCGAGGGACACGATGCCCACGGGACGGCCGTCCTCCAGCACGGGGAGGCGGCGCACCGCCCGCTCCCGCATGATCTGCGCGGCCTTGTCCAGCGAGTCGTCGGGACCGATGGTCGCGGGCGCGGTGCTCGCGATCGCGCCGATCCTGATCTGCGACGGGTCTCCCCCGGCGGCGAGCCCGCGGACCACGAGGTCGCGGTCGGTGACGAGACCGAGGAGGTCGTCCCCGTCGGCCACCAGCACGGCGCCGATGTCCTCGTCGCGCATCGCGCGGGCCACGGTCACGAGGTCGAGCTCCGGGGACACCGACGTCGGGGAACCGGTCATGATCTCACGGATCTTCGTCGCCATGCTCACTCCTTGGGCCTCGCGGATCGGCTCCGGGGTCCGGATGAGTCGGCTCTACCCGGCGGCGGCGCCCTCACTCGCCGGCCCCGCCGCCGGGCCGCGCGACACCCCGCGGCGAAGGCGGATCCGGCGCGAACCTTCTCGCTAAACTGCGCATCCCTTCACTATGACCGGGGGCTGTCGGGGGTGACCGCTCCGTCTTCTGCCGTGTGCTTCAAGCTTGAGGAGGAGCGAGCCGTGGACGACGCCAAGCGGGGCCGAGGCGAGTCCGGGGCCGGGAAGAAGCGCGTGTCCGGCCGCACCGCGACGGCCGAGTTCCGCATCCCCGCCAAGGGCGACCCGACCAGGCCGGACATTCCCGTCCGGCGCCGCACCGAGGCGGAGGACGAGCCGTCCGACGAGCGCGCGGAGGCTCCGGTCGCCTCCTCCGACGACGATCCCGGCGAGGACGCCCGCGACGAGGACGAGGAGGAGGAGACCGTGGGCGAGGACGCCGCCGAGGACACGGACGCCCACGGCGACGAAGACGAAGGCGGGGACGGCGAGGAC
>DATCLF010000457.1:0-2606 GCA_036564055.1 Spirillospora sp. | reverse complement strand
AAGATCGACACCGTCGGCCCGACCGGGATGATGGCGAACGAGATGAACGCCGGCACCGCGGACATGATCGGCGCGAGGACGAACACGACCTTGTCGACCTGGCGCGGGACGATGTCCTCCTTCAGCGCCAGCTTGATGCCGTCCGCGAGGCCCTGCAGGAGCCCGAACGGGCCCGCGCGGTTCGGGCCGACGCGCAGCTGCATCCGGCCGATGAGACGTCGCTCGAACCACATCGTCAGCAGCACGGTGACGACGAGGAACGCGAAAATCGCGATGACCTTGCCGCCGATCAGCCACCACGGGTCCGAGCCGAAGTCCTCCAGCGTCGGCTCCGCGGCGACGGGCTGCGGCGGCGCCGCGACGGGGAGCGGGCTCATTCGGTCCCTCCAGCGTTGTCGTCGGAGCCCGCCGCGGCCAGCGCGTCCTGCGGGCTCTGCGCGGACTGCCCGGACTGCGCGGCCGCCGCGGACGCCGCCTTGATCGCGACGACGTCGCCGGCCCCCGCGCCCAGGTCCCGGTACACCGAGCAGCCGGGCGAGTTGGCCGGCAGCCACACCACCCGGTCGGGCAGGTCGGCCGTCACCTCCAGCGGCAGCGTGACCTCGCCCCGCCGCGTCGACACCGTCACCGCCTCCGTGGCGCCGATCTCCGCGGCCGTCGCGGGCGACAGCCGCGCGACCGCGGCCTTGGCGGTGCCCGCGAGGAACGGCTCGCCGTCCTGGAGGCGGCCGCGGTCGAGGAGCAGCCGCCACGTCGCCAGCAACGCCTCGCCCCGCTCGGGGCTCGGCGGCAGCGCCTGCGCCACGTCGGGGGCGCCGGGCCGCTCGCCGCGGTAGGCGCCGAGCTCGGTCAGCTCGCGGCGCGCCGCCTCCGGGTCGGGCAGGCCGAGGTGGACGTCCATCTCGTCGGCCAAGGCGTTCAGCACCCGCAGGTCGGACAGGTGCCCCGCCGACTTCAGCACGGTGTCGAACTGCCGGCCGCGGCCCTCCCAGTCGACGAACGTCCCGGACTTCTCCGGAACCGCCGCGACCGGGAAGACGACGTCGGCGCGGTCGGTGACCGCGCTCGGCCGCTGCTCCAGGCTCACGACGAACGGCGTCTCCTCCAGCGCCCGCAGCATCGCCCGCGGGTCGGGCAGGTCGTCGGGGTCGACGCCGCCGACGAGCAGCGCGCCGCGCCGGCCCTCCGCCGCGGCGGCGATGATGCCGGCGGTGTCCTCGCCCGGCCGCTCGGGGAGGGAGGCGACGCCCCAGACGCGGGCGACCTCGGCCCGCGCGGCCGGGTCCGTCACCGGGCGGCCGATCGGCAGCAGGCCGGGCAGCGCGCCCGCCTCGAGCGCGCCGCGCTCACCGGCCCGGCGCGGCACCCACACCAGCCGGGCCCCGGTCACCCGCGACAGCCGGACCGCCGAGGTCAGCGCGCCGGGGCTGGCGGCGAGCCGCTCGCCCACCATGATGACGGCGCCGGGCTCCTCCAGCAGGGCCCGCACGTCGGAGCCCGAGGAGTCCCCGATCAGCGAGGCGAGCGTGTCGGCCTCCGCGCCGGGGAGCGTCGGCAGCAGCGTGCCGCCGACCTTGGTCAGGCCCCGCGTCGCGAACGGCGCGATGCCGTACACCTTCAGCCCCTTCTTGCGGTACGCCTTGCGGAGCCGCAGGAAGACGATCGGCGACTCCTCCTCCGGCTCGAAGCCGGCCAGGAGCACGACGGGCGCCTTCTCCAGGTCGGTGTAGGACACCTCGATCGAGCGTCCCGCGACCGACGACGCCAGGAACTGCGACTCCTCGTCCGACAGCGCCCGGGCCCGGAAGTCGACGTCGTTGGTGCCGAGCGCCGTCCGGGCGAACTTGGCGTAGGCGTAGGCGTCCTCAAGGGTGACGCGGCCGCCGGTCAGCACGCCCGCCGAGCCGCGCGCCGCCGCGAGGCCCTCGGCCGCGACGGTGAGCGCCTCCGGCCACGACGCGGGCTCCAGCACGCCGTCCTCGTTGCGGACCAGCGGGTGCGTGAGCCGGTCGGGCTGCGTGGTGTAGGTGAACGCCCAGCGGCCCTTGTCGCAGTTCCACTCCTCGTTCACCTGCGGGTCGTCCCCGGCGAGCCGCCGGGTGATCTTGCCGCGCCGGTGGTCGGTGCGCAGCGAGCAGCCGGACGCGCAGTGCTCGCAGATGCTCGGCGTCGACACCAGGTCGAACGGCCGGGAGCGGAACCGGTACGCCGTCCCGGTCAGCGCGCCCACCGGGCAGATCTGCACGGTGTTGCCGGAGAAGTAGGACTGGAACGGCCGGTCCTCGGCGATCCCGACCTCTTCCCTCGCGCCGCGGTTGAACAGGTCGATGAACGGGTCCCCGGCGATCTGCTCGGAGAACCGGGTGCAGCGGGTGCACTGGATGCACCGCTCACGGTCGAGCAGCACCTGGCTGGACAGCGGGATCGGCTTGGGGAAGGTCCGCTTGCGTTCGGTGAAGCGGCTCTCCCCGCGGCCGTTGGACATCGCTTGGTTCTGCAGGGGACATTCGCCGCCCTTGTCGCAGACCGGGCAGTCCAGCGGGTGGTTGATCAGCAGCATCTCCATGACGCCGTGCTGGGCCTTGTCGGCCACCGGCGAGGTGAGC
>DATCLF010000456.1:0-10396 GCA_036564055.1 Spirillospora sp. | reverse complement strand
CGTCCGCCCTGGCCGCCCTCGCGGACCTGCGCCGCTGGTGGACCGGCCCGTTCGGGATCCGCGTGCCCGCCGGCTGCCGCGTCAGGCCGGGCGACGTCCCGGACGCCGCCGGGACCGTCCTGGTCGACGCCCCGGCGCTGTGGTCCGGCGGGTCCCCGGACGTCGCCGGGTTCGCGCGGGGCCGCCGCCTGCTGGTCGAGGTCACCGGACCGCGGGAGGCCGCCGCCGTCCTGCCCGTCGCCCGCGAGCTGACCGGGAATGTGGGGCTCATCGCGCGGGGCCGCGAGGCCGGCGGACGCACCGGAGACCTGACCACGTTCCTCCTGCTCCAGCGGCTTCTGTCCGACCCGTCCGTGGACGTCCCGGTGTACGCGGCGGGTGGCATCGGGCCCCACACGGCCGCGGCGGCGGTGGCGGGCGGCGCGGCCGGCGTCGTCCTCGACGTGCAGCTCGCCCTCGTCCGGGAGGCGGACCCGCCCGCCGAGGCCGCGGCGGCGCTGGCGGACGCCCGCGACGCGGGGATCGTGACCGTCCAGGGGCGGTCGCTGCCGGTGGGCCAGGACGGGCGGACCGCGGCGGCGCTCGCCGCCCGGTACCGGACCGCCGGGGGAGTGGTGCAGGCGGTCCGCGAGCAGATCGGCGCGCACCTGCGGGCCGCCGTGCGGGCCGAGCCGCTCGCGCCGCGCCGCGAGGGCGACGAGGACGGCTCCGGCCCCGCGTACCCGGTCGTGCAGGGGCCGATGACGCACATCAGCGACCGATCGGTGTTCGCGGGCGCGGTGGCGCAGGAGGGCGGCCTGCCGTTCCTCGCGCTCGGCCTGATGGACGCGGGCGAGGCGACGACGCTGCTGCACGAGACCGCCGACCGGCTCGGCGGGCTGCCATGGGGCGTCGGCGTCGCCGCGGGCGCCCCGGACGGGTTCGTCCCGCCGGACGTCCGCGAGGCGCAGCTCGCCGCCGTCCGCGCGGCCGCGCCCCCGTACGCGCTGCTCGCGGGCGGATCCCCGGCGGAGGCGGCGGCGCTGGAGGCCGCCGGGACCGCCGCGTACCTGCACGTCCCGTGCCCCGATCTGCTGGACCGGTTCCTGGACGAAGGCGCGCGCAGGTTCGTCCTCCCCGGCTGTGAAGGCGGCGGTCACGTCGGAGCCCGCGCCGCGTTCCCCCTGTGGGACGCGCAGGTCGGGCGGCTCCTGGCGCTCGGCGCGGACGCCGCCGGGCTGTCGGTGATGTTCGCGGGCGGCGTCCACGACGCGCGGTCGGCCGCGATGGTCGCGGCGCTGGCCGGCCCCCTGGCGGAGCGGGGCGCCGACGTCCGGGTGCTGATGGGCACCGCGTACCTGTTCACGACCGAGGCCGTCGCGACGGGCGCGATCGTGCCGGGCTACCAGGAGGTCGCGCTCGCCTGCGACGGCACGGCCCTTCTGGAGACGTCCGGTGGACGGCTCACCCGCTGCGCCCGGACCCCGTACGCGGAGACGTTCGCCGACACGCGCCGGGAACTGGAGCAGGTCGGGACCCCGCCCGACGAGGTGGCGCGCCGCCTGGAGAAGCTGAACCTCGCCCGCCTGGAGCTCGCCGCCAAGGGGCTGCGGCGTTCGCACCCGGTCGACGCCGACGAGCAACGCGCCGCCGGCCTGTACGTGATCGGCGAGGCCGCGGCGCTGCGGTCGTCCACGACCGGCATCGCCGCCCTCCACGAGCAGGTGACGGCCGGTGCGACCGCGTTCCTCGCGTCACGCGCCGCCGACCTGGGGGTCGACGCGGCGCGTCCGGGCTCGTGGCCCGCCCGGCGTCCCCGTCCCGCCGATGTCGCGATCGTCGGCATGGCCTGCGTCCTCCCCGGAGCACGCGACGCCGACGGCTACTGGGCGAACGTCGTCGCGGGCACGCGGCACCTCCCCGGCGACGCCGAACGCGCAACCCATGACCCGGCCTGCGCCGGGCGTGCGTCCGCCGGACGGGGCGCGGTCATGCCCGACGTCCCGTTCGACCCCGACGCCCACGGCATCCCGCCGGACGCGCTCGCCGGCATCCCCCCGATCCAGCTCCTCGCGCTGGAGGTCGCGGCCCGCGCGCTCCGGGACGCCGGATACGACGACCGGCCGTTCGACCGCTCCCGCACCTCGGTGATCGTCGCCGCGGGAGACGGCGGCGACCTCACCGCGGCCCCCACCCACATGATCGCCGGGCGGATCGCCCACGTCCTCGACCTCGCCGGGGGCACCTGCACCGTGGACGCCGGCGGCGCCGCGTCGCTCGCCGCCCTCGACGCCGCCTGCGAGCGGCTCGCCTCGGGGACGAGCGACATGGTGGTGTGCGGCGCCGCCGACCTGGGCGCCGCCGTCCCCTTCGACGACGCCCGGGACCACCTGCTCGCCGGCTCGGCGCCGTCGCCGCCCGGCTCGCCCGGGCCGACCGCATGCGCCGCGTTCGACGCGTCCGCCGACGGCGCCGTGCCCGCAGAGGGCGTCGCCTGCGTCGTCCTGAAGCGCCTCGCGGACGCCGAACGCGACGGCGACCGCGTCTACGCCGTCGTGAGGTCCGTCGCGGCGTCCGGTGACGGACGCTCTCCCGACCCGGCCGTGCCGAGCGCGGACGGGCAGCGCCTCGCGATCGAGCGCGCCCACGAACGCGCGGGCGTGTCGCCCGCGTCGATCGGGCTCGTCGAGGCGCACGGCACCGGTGACGCGGGCGGCGACCGGACCGAGCTGTCCGCCCTCGCCTCCGCCTTCCGCGACGTCGCACCCGGTGCGGTCACGCTCGGCTCGGTCAAGGCGCAGATCGGGGATGCCGGGCGCGCGGCGGGACTCGCCGGCCTCATCAAGACCGCCTGCGCCCTGCACACGGGGGTGCTGCCGGGCTCGCCGCACCTCACCCGTCCCCTCCCCGAATGGGATCCGGACGGCCCGTTCGCGTTCGGCGCCTCCGCCCGCCCGTGGACGGCCCCGCCCCGCGACCGGTACGCGGGGGTCAGCGCGTTCGGCCACGGCGGCGCGAACTACCACGCGGTGCTGTCCGGGTACGACGGCGCGCCCGAACCGGTGTCCGGGCTCGCCGAGTGGCCGGCCGAGCTGTTCCTCATCCGGGCCGCCGACCGCGCCGCCGCCCGCGCCGAACTCGCCCGGCTGAGGGAGCTGGCGGAGGGCGGGCACCGGCTGCGCGACCTCGCCCGGACGGCCGCCTGCCTCCGGGGGCCCGTCCAGGTGGCGTTCGTGGCGACCGGCCCGGACGACCTGCGCGAGAAACTGGCCCTCGCGGTCGAGTTCCGTCCCGCGCCCGGTGTCCTGCTTCCCGGCGCGGAGCCCGGTCAGGTGGCGTTCCTGTTCCCCGGCCCGGGCGGCGAGCGGCCGGCCGTGCTCGCCGACCTCTTCGTCGCCTTCCCCCGCCTGCAGCGCCTCCTCCGCCTCGCGGACGGACGGTACGCCCCGGTGATGTTCCCGCCCGCCGCGTTCACCCCCGAGGAGGCCGCCCGGCGGCAGGCGGAGGTGAGCCGCGTCGCCGCTCCCGTCCTCGGCATCGCGGGGCTCGCCGTGCACCGGCTCCTCACCGCCGTCGGCGTCCATCCCGACGCGGCCGCGGGCCACGGTCACGGCGAGCTCGTCGCGCTGTGCGCCGCGGGCGTCCTCGGCGAGACCGACCTGATCGACCTGTCGGACGCCCGGTGCGCGGCGGACGTCGGCCGGGACCTGCGTTCGCCCGCCTTTCCCGTCTGGTCGAACGCGACCGGCGCCCCGTACGACGCCGACCCCGCCGCGCTCGCCGCCACCCTCGCCGGGCACGCCGCGGCGCCCGTCCGGTTCGCCGAGCAGATCGAGGCCATGTACGCCGCGGGCGTGCGCACGTTCGTCGAGGTGGGCCCGGGACAGGTCCTCACCCGGCTCGTCGGCGAGGTCCTCGGCGACCGCCCGCACACCGCCGTCGGCTGCGACGCCCCGGGCACGCACGGACTGGTCCGGTTCCTGAACGCCCTCGCCGAACTCGCCGCCGCCGGCGTGCCCGTCGACCCGCTGCCCCTGTTCGCCGGGCGCGACGCGCGTCCGCTCACCGAGCCCGGTCCCGCGCCGGGCTGGTTCGTCGGCGGGCACGCCGTCCGCGTCGCCGACGGCGCCCGCCGGCCGGACGCTCCGCACCCCGGCGGACTCGCCGCCGGAACGGCCGCCTCCGCCGCCGAGGCCGCCGTGCTGGAGTACCTCCGCACCAGCCGGGAACTGATGGCCGCCCAACGCGAGGTCATCCTCCGCCACCTGGGCGCTCTGCCCTCCGCCTCCGTCCCCGCGCCGCGGCGCGCCGAGCCGCCCTCCGATGATCTCGGGGAGGGCGGGACGTCCGCGGACGACGGGTCGCTCGTGGACCGGCCGTCCCCGCCGGCCGCGTCCACCACGGTGCCGGGGCAGCGTCCTTCGGGCGAACCCTTGGACGCCGCCCTCCCCGACAACGCTCCTTCCGTCCCTGCGAGCCCCGCGCATGGTGGCCTGCCGCTGCCGGACGAAGGGATCACACGGCACGTCCCGGACGGACACGGCGGAGCGGGACCCGACCCGTCCCCGCCGCCGACCGGGTCGTCTGTGCCCGGCGAGATCCCGGCGCCGCAGGCGCAGAGCAGGCACGACCCGGCGCCCGCGGAGGGCGGACGTCCCGGAGGCGAGCCGTACGTTCCGGACGTGGCGACCGTCCCCGAGGCGCGCCCGGACCCGGCGGCCGGGCCGCGCACCGGGCGCCCGCGACCCGGGGACCGGCAGGTGTGGCCGCTGGTCGAGCAGCCCGGCCCGGGCCCGTCGGAGCGGTGCCGGCCGGTGCGTCACGTCCTGCGGGCCGTGGAACTGGATCCGCTGCCCCGGCCGCCCGAGTCGGGGACGGTGTTCGCGGGACGGCGGTTCCTCGTCGTCGACGACGGCTGCGGGATCGCGGCCGAGCTCGCCGTCCTGCTGCAACGGCACGGCGCCCACGTGCAGACGGTCCGGGACGTCGACGGCCCCTGCGACGGGCTGATCCATCTGGGGGCGTTGCGGCCGGCGGCGACCGGCGTGCTGCCCGAGGCGTACGAGGGCGTCCGGCGCGCGCTGGGCGGCGGGCTGCGGTGGCTCGTCCTCGCGAGCGGGGCCGGCGGTCGCTTCGGGCGCTCGTCCGAGGGCGGCGGAGCCGAGGACCCGCGGCCGGGCGCGGGGCTGCGGGGCCTCGCGCGGACGGTCGCGCAGGAGTATCCCGAGGTGCTCGTGCGGGCGCTGGACCTCGACACCAAGGCCACCCCGCGGGCGATCGCGCTGCGGATCCTGGCCGAGCTGCTCGACGCGGACGCCCCGGTCGCGGTCGGGCACGAGGGTCGCCTGCGGCTCGGCTTCACCCTGGTGCCGCAGGAGCTGGACGGCGAACCGGTCGTCCCCCTGGCCCACGACGGCGTCGTGCTGATCAGCGGCGAGGCCCGGGGATTCACCGCGCACGTCGCGCTGGAACTGGCGAGAACGAGCGGCTGCCACATCGAGTTCCTGAGCCGCGCACCCGAGCCCGAGGAGGAACCCGCGTTCCCCGACGCCCTGGACGTGGTCGAGCTCAGGCGCGCGCTCGTGGCCGCCGGGCGGACGGACGATATCGAGGCGACGATCCAGCACATCCTCGCGGAACGGGAGATCCGCCGGAATCTGGAGACGCTGCGCAAGCACGCGGCGTCCGTCGGCTACCGCACGGGCGACGTGCGGAGCCCGCAGATCGTCCGGGAGGCCGTCGCGGACCTTCGCCGCCGCCACGGGAGGCTCGACGGGATCGTCCACGGCGTCGCTCCCGCCGAGAACCGGCCGATCCAGGACAAGACGCACCGGGCGTTCGAGCGCGTGTACCGGACGACGGTCGACGGGGCGTGCACGCTGGCGCAGGCCGCCGGCCCCGCGCTCGGCTTCTTCGTCGTGCTCGGCGGCGCCGCCGGGCCGCACGGCGCCCGCGGGCGGGCCGACCGGGCGGCGGCGAGCGACGCGTGCGCGGCGTTCGCGCACGTGTGGCGGGCACGGCTGCGCGGGCGCGTGCTCGTCGCCGACTGGGAGCCGCGCCCGGACGGGGCCGAGCCCGGCGAGCCGGACGCGGCGGCGCTGCTGAAAGAGATCGCGCACGGGGACGAGCCACAGGTCGTGTTCACCGTTCCCGCTCGGTGAACCCCGCCCGGACGAGCGGGCCGCGGCGAAGCAGAGACCGACGAAGCAGACACCGGCATGTCAGACACCGCCGAGTTCAGACACGAGGGAGGCGCGACCATGGACGACGTCCTGGCCGAGGTGATCCGGATATTGACCGACGTCATGGGGGAGGAGTTCCTCACCGGCGTGGAGATCGGGCCGGAGACCGCGTTCACCGGCGCCCTCGCCCTGGAGAGCATCGAATTCGCCGAGTTCGCCGCCCGGCTCCGCGACCGCTTCGGCGACCGGGCCGACCTCCCCGGCCTCCTCGCGGAACTCGACCTCGGCGATCTCCTCGCCCTGACCGTCGGGGACGTCGCCGAGCACGTCGCGGGCGCGCGTCTCCCCGCCGGGGCCGCCCGATGAGGGCCCGCCGCGTCAGCGTCCCGTCCCTGCTCGACGACCCCGGTGTGCGGCGCGCGCAGAGCCCCGGACGCCGGTTCCTGTTCGCCGTCCCTCCCTTCGGGGATCTCGCCCCGGCCACGGCGGTGGCCGCGGAACTCGTCCGGCGCGGCGACAAGGTCGCCTGGACGGGCCACCGGGCGACCCTGGAACCGAAGCTGCGTCCCGGCTCCCGCGTCTTCGACGCCGTCGAGGCGGACGCCGGCGAACGCCTCGACAGGGTCCGGAGCGACGGGCGGGACCTGCGCGGCGTCGCCGCCGTGCGCCTCCTGTGGGAGGACCTCCTCGTCCCGCTCGGTCACGCGATGGCGCCGGGCGTCGAGAAGGCGATCGAGCGTTTCCGCCCGCACGTCGTGGTCGCCGACCAGCTCGCGCTCGCCGCTCCCGTCGCGGCCCGCCGCCGGGACCTGCCGTGGGCGACCGTGGCCGCGACGTCCGCCGAGTTCAGCCGCCCTCTCGCCGCCCTTCCGAAGGTCGAGCAGTGGGTCCGCGACCGGATCGCCGGCTTCCTGCTCGACCACGGCGTCGACGACCTGTTCGACCCGCGTTTCTCCGAGCGTCTCGTGCTGGTGTTCACCGCGGCCGGTCTGATCGGCGACGTCACGGTCTTCCCCGGCCACGTCGCCTTCGTCGGTCCGGTGGCGGGGCGCGCCGCGCCGCGTCCGTTCCCGTGGGAGCGTCTCGACGGGCGTCCCGCCGTCCTCGTCACCCCGGGCGCGGCGGCCGGGACGTCCGGCGACCGTTTCCTGCGGGCCGCGGCGGAGGCCGTCCGCGACCTCGACGTCCAGGCGGTCGTCGAGACGCACCCGGGCGTGCTGCCCGACCCGCCGCCGAACGTCCTGGTGGTCGATCGGGTCCCGCACCACAGGCTGATGGAACGGCTGTCCGCCGTCGTGTGCCACGGCGCCCACGACACCGTCTGCGCGGCCCTGTCCCATGGCCTGCCGCTGGTGGTGGCACCGGTGCGGGACGACCAGCCGGCGATCGCGCGTCAGGTCGAGGCCGCGGGGGCGGGTCTCACCGTCCGCTGCGCGCGGCCCCGCCCGGACGAGCTTCGCACGGCCCTCACGACCGTCCTCAATGAGGACGCCTACCGCGCCGCGGCCGGACGGATACGGGACTCGATCAACGCCTCGGGCGGCGTCGCAGAGGCCGCCGACCGCCTGGAGAAGCTCGCCTGACGGGGCGCGCCCGGCCTCAGCCCTCGCTGATGAAGGCGCTCAGCAGACCTTCGTGAACGTTGAGGCGGGAGGTCGCCTCGCGAAGCCGGTCGGGCCAGTCGGAGTCGGTGCGCAGGGCGCCCACGGCCGTCTCGATCGCCGACGTGGACCCCCATAGGGCGGTGCTGCAGGCTTCACGGTCACGTTGGTCGCGGTTCCACCACGCGGTGACGTGGGCGACCTGCTCGGCGAGGGTGTCACCGGGGATGACGCGCCCGTAGACGGCGGCCCATTCGTCGCTTTGCGGATGCCTGCCCGCGTGCGGGTCCTTGTTGTACGCGTCCTGGAGCGCCTCGACCAGGAGGCACCACCGGTAGGGCGGTGCCAGGTAGCCGACTTCCTCGTCTGTGCAGTGGTTCCCGGCGAGGACGTCCACGAGATGCTCGGCCAGGGCGGCGGAGGCGCCGCGGGAGGCCACGGCCGCGTCGACGGCGTGGGAGACGGTGCAGTCGCGCAGCCGCGGCGGCAGCCCGTCCAGCACCGCGGCGGGGAAGCCGGGGGTGCCCCAGCCGGTCAGGTGGGCCGCCGCGGCGAGCTCGGCCCACAGCACCAGCTCGGGACGCGCCTCCAGCGCCCGCTGCGCGGCGCGCATGTCGCGGAGCGTGCACGGGGATTCGCGGCAGTCCGCCCCGCACGTGCCGCTGCGGGGCCTCACCAGGGCGCGGGCGGACGCGACCGGCGCGTCCGGGGCGGCGGCCTCCAGGTGCGAGCCGTCCGGCATGCGGACCAGGTGCGGGAAGTCCATGCCGTCGGTGAACACCGCGCCCTCGCCGGGCGTGAGGGTGACGAGGAACTGCGACTGGTCGTCGGTGATGTTCATCGTGGCGCCGACCGCGTCCCGGTCGTCCTTCGCCGGCAACCGGTGGACGATCTTGACGGCGGTGTTCTTGATGACGTCCGGGACGAGCTTGGACGGGATCTGCTCCGCCACGATCAGCCCCTCCCCGTACGCGCGGATCTCCGCGAGCAGGCTCGCGAACGTCTCCACGGCGTGGGAGGCGGGACCCGCCTGCTCGCTGCGGCGCAGCAGCCGGTGCGCCTCCTCGAACACGCTCAGATGCCGCAGCCCCGGGGAGATCCCCTGGCGCTGCCGCATCCGCAGATGCTCCACCAGGCGCACCAGGACGGTGCCCATCAGGAACGCCTTGTCGCGGTCGTCGCCCACGTCCTCGATCTCCAAGACGACGTTGCGGGCGAGCAGCGCGTCGAAGTCGATCGGGTGGCCGCCCTCGAAGAACCGGCCGGTGGTGCCGAGCCGGAGGCTGGACAGCCGGACGCGGATGAACCCGCGCACGTTGTCGGTGATCTCCTGCCCGTAGCCGATCTCGTCGACGACCTGCTCGGCGGTGGCCTGCAGGTCGGCGAGCGTCGGGTAGCGCGGGGACGGCGCCCACCGGTCCCCGGACGCCGCGGCCGCGGGCTCGCCGAGCGCGAGGTCCCAGCCCAGCCGCTCGTAGCAGCGGGTCAGCGCGGCGGCGAGCACCTGCGGGAACGGCTCGTCGGCGTCGAAGGCGGCGAGGAACAGCGCGCGGATGAGATCGGCGTGCGTCTGCAGCGGGAACGGCCGGCCGTCGGGGCCCCGGGCGGGTTCGAGGGGGTTGATCCCGGCGGCGATGGCGTCGGCGTCGCCGGGACGGATCGTGACGACCTCCGCGTCCGGCAGCCGCGCCGCCATCAGCCGGTACTCCGCCTTGGCGGGCTCGACCACCAGCCACGGCAGCCCGGCGTGCGACGCGGCGGTGAGCAGCGCCCGGACGGTCTGCGACTTGCCCGCCCCGGTCGCGCCGCACACGAACGTGTGACGGTTCAGGCTGGACAGCGGCAGCGACAGCGAGCCGACCTCGCGGCGGTTGCGGTCCAGGACGCGGCCCAGCGGCACTCCCGCGGCCCCCGCGCCCCCGGCGGAACCCGGGGACGTCGGGGATGCCGGGGATGCTGGGGATGCTGGGGATGCGGCGTCGAACTCCGGGGTCACGTCGAATTCGGGCCGCATCGCGAACCGGACGCCGGCGATCTCCCGGGCCGGGGGGCGCGCCAGCGCGGCCACCAGCCGGGTGCTCGCCTCGAACGGTCCCTCCGCGCCGGGGACCAGCGCGTACGGCAGCCGGTGCAAGTCGGCCGACGCGCACAGCAGCGCCGCGACCCGCGCGGCCGCCTGCGGCGTCGCCGCCCCCGCCAGCAGGTGCACCCGCCACAGCCCGGAGGTGGCGGCCTGGCGCACCTCCCGGTGCCGCTGCTCCATCCGGACGGCGGTGACCGAGTACTCGGGGGACATCTCCGCCATCGACTGGGCGTGCTGCTGCCGGTCGGCCAGGTCGTCCGCCAGCCGCTCGGCCTCGGACGCCGCGATCGGCTCGGCGACCAGCATCCACGCGAACGGCTGCATCCACACCGACAGGAGGCCGTCCTCCAGGGACGGCCGCGCCGGCTCCTCCGACGAGACCTCGTGCTGACGCGTGTCCTCCACCAGCAGGCCGTCGGACACGGCCCCGATGGAGACCCAGTGCGGCATGGAATCCTCGGTGATGCCCTCGGGGACGAGGACGCCGCGTCCACCGGCCGGGAGGCTGAGCGTCGCGCCGGTCCCGTCGCGGTCGGCGAGCAGCCCCTCGC
>DATCLF010000455.1:0-11536 GCA_036564055.1 Spirillospora sp. | reverse complement strand
CTCCCGGGCCGTGGAACGCGCCGTCAGGCGCGCCGGGATCCCTGTCGCGTACAGCGGCGGATTCACCCCCCACCCGAAGATCTCGTACGCGGGTGCGGCGGCGACAGGGGTGGCCAGTGAAGCCGAGTACCTCGAAATCGGACTCACCGAGCCCCGCGACCCTGCGCGGGTGCGAGTCGATCTCGACGCGGCCCTGCCCCCCGGTCTCGACGTTCTCGATGTCGTGCCGGTGCGGGCTGGAGGCGGTGGCGCGCAGCAGAGACCGAGCGCGTTCGCCGATCGGCTCGAGGCGTCCGAATGGCGGATCAGGCT
Organism: Spirillospora sp.; assembly: GCA_036564055.1. Lineage (GTDB taxonomy): Bacteria > Actinomycetota > Actinomycetes > Streptosporangiales > Streptosporangiaceae > Spirillospora. The sequence continues at coordinate 11,224 of DATCLF010000455.1, read as the reverse complement.
GGACGGCGTGTCGCCGGAGGATGCCGCCGCCGCCGTGTCCGCCTTCATGGCCGCCGAGACCATCGAGGTCGAGCGCCTCACGAAGAAGGGGCGGCGCCGTTTCGACGTGCGCGCCGCCGTGTCCTCCTGTGAGCTGGACCGGCGCGCCGCAGAGGCGGCGGATGCCCCTTGTGCGATACTTCGAATGGTTGTTCGGCATTGCACACCGGCCGTACGACCCGACGACATCCTCACCGGACTGCGCCAGGTCGCCGACCTCGCGCCGCCGTCGCCTCCGCTGGTGACCAGGCTGGCGCAGGGGCCCCTCGACGCGGACACCGGTGGCCTCGCGGATCCCCTGGATCCCGACCGGGAGATCGGCCCGCCGTCCGGCACCGACGCCGGGACGGCCGGCGGCCCGCAGCCCGGGGAACCCGCGAGCGTGGATGCCGTCAGCGCCTGACCGTGAGACCGAGGCCGTGGCCGCACGGAACCGGTCCCGCAGGGTACGGCGGGCGTACCCCCGACGACTTGGTCGTCATGGCCGGACCGGCGTTCGGCCGTGATGACGCCGACTGACGGAGAGCTCCCGTGCGGCGCACCGCACGGATCCGCCCCCTGGCGGAGCGACGCGGACGCGCCCGGGAGCCTGACGGGAGATTGCCCGGATGCTTGAGAACGAAGCCGACTCGGCCAAGGCCGAAGGCACCGATAACACCACCGACCACGAGACGACGGGAACGGAGGCCCAGGAGACCCAGGTTCAGCAGACCGAGGCCCAGACGGACGCCCAGGACACGGAGGTCCAGGAGAGGGAGAACGCGGTGACGTTCCGTCCCCGCCGCGCGGAGCGCCCGGCGGGACCCCCTCCCGACGTCGAGGAACCCCCCGCCCAGGCCCCCGCGACGCAGGAGACGCCCTCCCCGGTCCCCACCGAGGCCGCCTCCACAGAGCCCGCGGCCTTCGAGCCCGCCTCGTCCGAAACCGCAACGTCCGAGGAAGCGACGTCCGACGCCGGAACGTCCGAGCCCGTGACGTCCGAGCCCGCAGAATCGCAGCCCGTGGCACCCGAGCCCGCTTCGTCCGAGGCGGCGCCGTCTGATGCCGCGTCGTCCGGGACTGCATCGTCTGAGCCTGCGGATTCCGAGCTTGAGGTGCCCGAAGCCGCGGCCTCTGAGGACGCGTCGTCTGAGGAGGTCTCGTCCGAAGCCGCGGTGTCCGAAGCCGCGCCGTCTGAGGCTGTGTCCCCAGAGCCCGCGGCCTTCGAGCCCGCCTCGTCCGAAACCGCAACGTCCGCCGACGCCGGAACGTCCGAGCCCGTGACACCTGAGGAAATGGCGTCCGAGCCCGCAGAACCGCAGCCTGCGACGCCTGAATCCGCCGCGTCCGAGACCGCGGCGTCCGGGCCCGCGGAATCCGAGCCTGAGGTGCCCGAAGCTGCGGCCCCTGAGGACGCGTCGTCTGAGGGCGTCTCGTCCGAGGCCGCGTCGTCCGAAACTGTGTCGTCTGAGGCTGCGGAATCCGAGCCTCCGGCGTCCGAAGACGCAGCTTCTGAGGACGCATCGTCCGAAGCCGCGTCGTCTGAGTCGTCTGAGCCCGCGTCGTCCGAGCCTTCGGACGCCGAGCCCGCCTCTCCGGAGCCCGCGGCTGCCGAGGAGACTCCGGCCGAGGAGGTGGAGCGGCCGCGACGGCGCACCCGCGTGCGCACCCGCACCCGGAGCGGCAGGGCCGCGGAGACGTCCGAGTCCGAACCCGCCGCGGACGCCGGCGAGCAGGAACACGGCGAGCAGAGCACGGATGAGCAGGGCGCCGACGAGGGCCGCCGGTCCCGCACCCGTACCCGGACCCGCCGGCGTTCCACGACCGCCGCGTCCGCCGCGTCCGACTCACCCGCGCCCGAGGCGCCCGCAGCCGAGCGGCAAACGCCCGGCGTGCTGATGCCCGACGCGCCCGGGCCGTCCGGTGTGCCGCCGGTCCCGCTCGTGCCGCCGGTTCTGCCGACCGCGACCGAAACCTCCGCCGACCAGGTGTCCGACATCGAGCCCGCGAGCGCCGTCGGCGTCCCGAGCGTGACGTTCCAGCCCCCGATGGTCGTCTTCCAGCCGCCGGAGCCGGTGGCCGCCGAGCCCTCCGCCCACGAGGACGACGAGAGGTCCGCCGACGCCGACCCGGGCGACGAGGACGCGGCCGAGCGGTCCGAGGACGATTCCGAGGAGCGGCCGTCGCGCCGTCGCCGCCGTCGTGGCGGACGCGGCCGCGGGCGCGGCGGCAGGGACGCCGCGGACGACGAGCAGGAGAGCGGTACCGCCGCCGAGCCCGAGTCCGACGAGTCCGGCGACGAGGCGTCCGACAAGAGCGGCAAGAAGGGCGACCGGTCGAAGAAGGACAAGGACAAGGCCGCCAAGGGCAAGGAGCAGGAGCCCAAGGCCGAGGAGTCCGAGCAGGAGACCTCCGAGGGGGAGAGCGGCACCGAGACCGGAACCGGGGCGGGAACCACGACCACGACCGCGACGGCGACCGGAACCGGGACGAGCAGGCGGCGCCGCCGGCGCAGGCGCCGGTCCGGAAGCGACGCCGACACCGGTGTCTCCACCGACGATCCGCCGAACACCGTCGTGCACGTCCGGTCCGCCCGGACCGCCGAGTCCCGTGCCGCCGAGGACGAGGTTCAGTCGGTCCGGGGCTCCACCCGCCTGGAGGCGAAGAAGCAGCGGCGCCGGGAGGGCCGCGAGCAGGGCCGTCGCCGCCCGCCGGTGATCACCGAGGCCGAGTTCCTCGCGCGCCGCGAGTCCGTCGAGCGCGTCATGGTGGTGCGGCAGGAGGGCGAACGCACGCAGATCGCCATCCTGGAGGACAACGTCCTCGTCGAGCACTACGTCAACCGCGCCACTCATCAGTCGTACGTGGGCAACGTCTACCTCGGCAAGGTGCAGAACGTGCTCCCGTCGATGGAGGCGGCGTTCGTCGACATCGGCAAGGGCCGTAACGCCGTTCTGTACGCGGGTGAGGTCAACTGGGACGCGTCCGGCCTGGAAGGTCAGCCGCGTCGCATCGAGTCGGCGCTGAAGTCGGGCCAGTCGGTGCTCGTCCAGGTCACCAAGGACCCCGTCGGCCACAAGGGCGCCCGGCTCACGAGCCAGGTCTCGCTGCCCGGCCGCTACCTGGTGTACGTGCCGGACGGCTCGATGACCGGCATCAGCCGCAAGCTCCCCGACAAGGAGCGCAGCCGCCTGAAGTCGATCCTGAAGAAGGTCATGCCGAACAACGCCGGTGTGATCGTCCGGACCGCGGCGGAGGGCGCCACGGAGGAGGAGCTGGCCCGGGACGTGTCGCGGCTCGCGGCGCAGTGGGAGAACATCCAGAAGAAGGTCAAGACGGCTTCGGCGCCGTCCCTTCTCTACGGCGAGCCCGACCTGACGATCCGCGTCGTCCGCGACATCTTCAACGAGGACTTCTCCAAGCTCGTCGTCTCCGGCGACGAGGCGTGGCAGACGATCTCCGAGTACGTCCAGTACGTGGCCCCGCACCTCGCCGACCGCGTCGAGCGCTGGACGGGCGACCAGGACGTGCTGTCGGCGTTCCGCATCGACGAGCAGATCGCCAAGGCGCTGGACCGCAAGGTGTGGCTGCCGTCCGGCGGCTCGCTGGTGATCGACCGCACCGAGGCCATGACGGTCATCGACGTCAACACCGGCAAGTTCACCGGCCAGGGCGGCAACCTCGAGGAGACCGTCACCCGCAACAACCTGGAGGCGGCCGAGGAGATCGTCCGCCAGCTCCGGCTCCGCGACATCGGCGGCATCATCGTGATCGACTTCATCGACATGGTGCTGGAGAGCAACCGGGACCTGGTGCTGCGCCGCCTCGTGGAGTGCCTGTCTCGGGATCGCACCAAGCACCAGGTCGCGGAGGTCACCTCGCTGGGCCTGGTGCAGATGACGCGCAAGCGCGTCGGCCAGGGACTCCTGGAGGCGTTCTCGGAGACCTGCGAGTGCTGCAACGGACGCGGCATCCACGTCCAGCTCACCCCGGTCGAACCCAAGGCGGACAAGGGCGGCAAGGAGGGCGGCCGGCGGCGCAAGCGCAAGGGCGAGATCGAACGCGCCGTCGAGGAGAAGCTGGCCAAGCAGGAGGCGGCTCCCGAGGGCCGGCCCGAACCCCAGGCCGAGCAGCGGCAGCCCGAGCAGCCGTCCGAGCCGAAGCCGGAGCCGCCCCAGGCCGCGGAGGAGGAGAAGCCGGAGCCGACCCGCGCGCGGCGCAGGTCGGGCCCGGTCAAGCGCCCGGCGGGCCCGCCGCCCGAGATCGACTCCGACGACGAGTCCCCGGCCGAGGCGGCGATGGAGGCCGCCGAGGCCGCCGGGGAGGCGGCCGACACGCCCCCGGGCGTCCTGGAGTCGCTGGACGGCGCCGACCCGGTCACGTCGAACGGCGTCGACCCGGGCCTGAACGGCACGACCCCGACCCCCCAGCACACCCCGGCCGACGCCGAATAGACCAAGGTTCCTCGCGACGAGGCGGAGGACCCCGAACGCGGCTGAGCCATAACTCGACGTCTTGGCAAAGACACCGGCACTCCGCGGTTCGGGGCGGCCGCAGGGCGTTCAACGCCCGAGGCCGCCCGAACCGCCCGCAACGGGGGGTTCCAGGGGGGGGTCGCCCCCCTGGGGAGCAGAGCTCCTGGGAGAATTCGCTATGGCGAAGGGGTTCCGGTATCCTCAGTGTTCGGCGCGCGTCGTGAGCGCGTCACCTGGACTTGCACCGTGAACCCCTCCGGGGTGCGTTCGGTGCTCATCCTCGCCGAGTCCGGCGAGATCAAGCAGAGAGCATCAGGGGTGTTCCCTGGTGTGCCGTCCTCGGCCGGGTGCCGGGGGCAGGTCCCCGTTCGGGGGCTGGTCAGGCCACGCGTGGGACCGGTTAGTTCCGGAAGCGCGCGCAGACGAAGGGTTTCCGCGGTGTACGCGATTGTCCGCGCAGGCGGCAGGCAGGAGAAGGTGGCCGTCGACGACGTGCTGACCGTCGACAAGCTGCCGGGTGAGGTCGGTGAGACCGTCACGTTCCCGGCCGTGCTGGTCGTCGACGGCGACAAGGTCGTCAGCAAGGCGTCCGACCTTGCGCGCTATGAGGTGACCGGCGAGATCCTCGGTGCGGTCAAGGGCCCGAAGATCAACATCCTGCACTACCGGAGCAAGACGGGCTACAAGCGGCGGATGGGCCACCGCCAGCCCTACACCGAGGTGAAGATCACCGGCATTCGGTCCGGGAAGTAAGGGAGGGCGGTCTCATGGCACACAAGAAGGGCGCGTCGTCCAGCCGCAACGGTCGCGACTCGAATGCCAAGCGGCTCGGCGTGAAGCGGTTCGGCGGCCAGGTGGTCAAGGCGGGCGAGATCATCGTCCGTCAGCGGGGCACGCACTTCCACCCCGGCCCGGGTGTCGGGCGCGGCGGCGACGACACGCTGTTCGCGCTGGTCGCGGGGTCGGTGCAGTTCCGGCGTTACCGTGGGCGCAACGCCGTGAGCGTCGTCCCGCCGGCGGAATAGTCCGCCGGGGACGCAGACGTTTTCGAAGGGGCGGACCGCTTTCGGTCCGCCCCTTCGCCTGTTCGTCGCCCGCGCGGCGGACCGTTTCCAGGGACGCGCCCGCGGATCGGGAATCGATCCGTCGTGCGTGGCGAAGGGCTCGGGGGACGTGCCCCGGGCAGTGAGAGGAGGTCACCGTGGCCGCTGGAGCGGGTTCGGGCGCGCAGTTCGTGGACCGTGTGGTGCTGCACGTCGCCGCCGGCGACGGCGGCAACGGCTGCGCCTCGATCCACCGTGAGAAGTTCAAGCCGCTCGGCGGGCCGGACGGGGGCAACGGCGGGCGCGGCGGCGACGTGATCCTGGTCGTCGACTCGAACACGGCGAGCCTGCTGGACTATCACCGGCGTCCGCACCGCAGGGCGGGCAACGGACGCCCGGGGCAGGGGGGCCATCGCACCGGCGCGGACGGCGAGGACGTCGTCCTGCCCGTCCCGGACGGCACGGTCGTGAAGGAGGGTGACAGGATCCTCGCCGACCTGGTCGGGGAGGGCACCCGTTTCGTGATCGCCCGGGGCGGCCACGGCGGTCTCGGGAACGCGGCGCTGGCCTCGCCGAAGCGCAAGGCGCCGGGGTTCGCGCTGCTGGGCGAGCCGGGGGAGCGGCGCGACGTCGTCCTGGAGCTGAAGAGCGTGGCGGACGTCGCTCTCGTCGGGTTCCCGAGCGCGGGCAAGTCGTCGTTGATCGCCGCGTTGTCGGCCGCCAAACCCAAGATCGCCGACTATCCGTTCACGACGCTGGTCCCGAACCTCGGCGTGGTGAGCGCGGGCGACACGACGTTCACGGTCGCGGACGTGCCCGGCCTGATCGAGGGCGCCAGCGAGGGCCGCGGCCTCGGCCTGGACTTCCTGCGGCACATCGAGCGTTCGTCCACTCTCGTGCACGTCCTCGACTGCGCGACGATGGAACCGGAACGCGACCCGATCAGCGACTTCGAGGTCATCGAGCGCGAGCTGCGGGCCTATGACCGGGCGCTCGGCGACCGGCCGCTGTCGGACCGTCCCCGCCTCGTCGTGTTGAACAAGGTGGACGTGCCGGACGGCCGTGACCTCGCCGAGATGGTGCGACCGGAGTTCGAGGCGCGCGGCCTGAAGGTGTTCGAGGTGTCGGCGGCGACCCACGAGGGGCTGCGCGAGCTGTCGTTCGCGATGGCCGCGATGGTGAAGGAGTACCGCGCGTCGCTGCCGCCGCCGGAGCCGACCCGCATCGTGCTGCGTCCCGAGCCGGTCGGCGGCGGCGCCGACTTCGAGGTGAAGGACCTCGGCGGCAACACGTACCTGATCACCGGCGAGAAGCCGATGCGGTGGCTGCGGCAGACCGACTTCACCAACGACGAGGCCGTGGGGTATCTGGCCGACCGTCTGGCGCGTCTCGGCGTGGAGGAGGCGCTCGCCGAGGCGGGCGCCGACGCGGGCGCCACGGTCCTGATCGGCACCGAGGACGACGCGGTCGTCTTCGACTGGGAGCCGGACATCCCGGCGGGCGAGCGCGTCCCGGGTCCCCGCGGCTCGGACCGCCGCCTGGACGGACAGCACTAGTCCCCGGCATCAGACCCCGACATCAGACCCCAGACATCCAGACCCGGCGATAGTTCCCTGGAGGAGATGCCTTTCATGACCGAGCGCGAGGCGATCGCGAAGGCCCGGCGGATCGTGGTGAAGGCGGGGTCGTCCTCGCTCACCACGCCGGACGGCATGATCGACGCGGGCCGGATCGACGCGCTGGTGGACGTTCTCGCGGCTCGCCGCGCGGACGGCACCGAGATCGTGTTCGTCTCGTCCGGTGCGATCGCGGCGGGCCTCGGGCCGCTCGGGTTGACGCGCCGTCCCAGGGATCTCGCCACGCAGCAGGCGGCGGCCAGCGTCGGGCAGGGGCAGCTCTTCGCCCGCTACACCTCATCGTTCGCGCGGCACGGGCTGACGGTGGGGCAGGTGCTGCTGACCGCCGACGACATGATGCGCCGCTCGCACCACCGCAACGCACAGCGGACGCTGTCGCAGCTCCTCGCCCTCGGTGTCGTGCCGATCGTGAACGAGAACGACACGGTCGCGACCGACGAGATCCGGTTCGGCGACAACGACCGGCTCGCAGCGCTCGTCTCCCACCTGATCCGCGCGGACGCGCTGATCCTGCTGTCGGACGTGGACGCCCTCTACACCGGCGACCCGCGGCAGCCGGGCGCCCGGCGGCTCACCGACGTCCGCGGGCCGCAGGACTTGGAGGGCGTGAAGCTCGGCGGGTCCGGGCGGGTCGGCACCGGCGGCATGGTCACCAAGGTGGAGGCCGCCAGGATCGCGGGTATCCCGGTGGTGTTGACGAACGCCGCGTCCGCCGCGCAGGCGCTCGCCGGTGACGAGGTCGGCACGCTGTTCCACCCGGCGGAGGGGCGCCGCATGTCGACGCGTGAGCTGTGGCTCGCGCACGCGACGACCGGTCAGGGGCGGGTCATGCTCGATCCCGGCGCGGTCGACGCGGTCGTGCTGCGCCGCAAGTCGCTGCTTCCGGCTGGCGTCACGGGCGTGGACGGCGACTTCGCCGCCGGGGACCCGGTCGACCTGTGCGACGGTTCGGGCCGCGTCGTCGCGCGGGGACTGGTGAACTACGACGCGTCGGAGATCCCCGAGCTGATGGGGCGTTCGACGCGCTGGCTGGCGCGTGAGCTGGGCGCGGAGTACGAACGCGAGATAATTCACCGCGACCACCTGGTGGTGCTGACCGATGGACGCTGAACGAGCCGACGATCGAGACGAGGGGCTGTCATGACCGAGCGCGAGGAGTTCCTGCGGGTGGCGGAGCGCGCCAAGAAGGCCGCGGCGCAGCTCGCGCCGCTGCCGCGGGGGGCGAAGGACGCCGCGCTGCACCGGGTCGCGGACGCGCTGGTCGCGGCCGTCCCGGAGATCGTCAAGGCGAACGAGGGCGATGTCGCGCGGGCCCGCGACAACGGCACCTCGGAGTACATGATCGACCGGCTGAGCCTGTCGGAGGAGCGGATCACCGCGATCGCCGAGGCCGTCCGGAAGGTCGCCGCGCTGCCGGACCCGGTGGGGGAGACGGTCCGCGGCTCGGTGCTGCCGAACGGGCTGGAGCTGCGGCAGGTGCGGGTGCCGCTCGGCGTCGTCGGGATCATCTACGAGGGCCGCCCGAACGTGACCGTGGACGCCGCCGCGCTGTGCCTGAAGAGCGGGAACGCCGTGCTGCTGCGGGGCTCGTCGTCGGCGTACGACTCGAACACGGCCCTGGTCGAGGTGATGCAGGGCGCGCTGGCCGGCACCGAGGTCCCGCCGGACGCGGTGCAGCTCGTTCCCGGCACGTCGCGCGAGTCGGCGAAGCACCTCATGCGGGCGCGGGGCCTGGTGGACGTGCTGATCCCGCGCGGCGGCGCCTCCCTGATCAACTCGGTGGTGGAGGAGTCGACGGTCCCGGTGATCGAGACCGGTGTCGGGAACTGCGCGGTGTACATCGACGCGGCCGCCGACGTCGACACGGCTCTCAAGGTCCTGCTGAACGCCAAGACGCAGCGTCCCTCGGTGTGCAACGCCGCGGAGACGTTCCTCGTGCACGCCGACATCGCCGACGCGTTCGTCCCGCGTGCGCTTGAGGCACTCAAGGACGCGGGCGTCACGGTGCACGGCGACGAGCGCATCCGCTCCTACGGCGACGACGTCGTGGAGGCGACCGAGGACGACTGGTACGCCGAGTACCTGTCGTTGGACATCGCCGCCCGCGTCGTGGACTCCCTCGACGAGGCCGTCGCCCACATCCGCACGTACGGTTCGGGCCATACCGAGGCGATCGTCACCACGTCGCAGCCCGCCGCGAAGCGTTTCGTCGCGCTCGTCGACTCGGCGGCCGTGATGGTCAACGCCTCGACCCGCTTCACCGACGGCGAGGAGTTCGGGTTCGGCGCGGAGATCGGCATCTCGACGCAGAAGCTGCACGCCCGCGGCCCGATGGGGCTGCCTGAGCTGACCTCCACCAAGTACGTGGTGACCGGTGAGGGCCATCTGAGGGGCTGAACCCCGGCCTGACCTGCCCCGACGGGACGGCGTGGCAATTGTGACAATTTTGCCATTGATGTCACGTTGTCGGTGTGCTCTGATTCACGAATGTGATTCGTGAGTACAGTCGCCGCCGCGTCCTGAAGGGCGTCGCCCTGGGCGCGGGGATCGTCGCCACCGGGCTGACCGCGTATCCGTCGCGCTCCGCCGCGGCCGTGCCGGCGCTGCGCGGTCCCGTCGCCGGGACCACCCTCGACCGCACGTACGTGCTGGGGGCCGCGGGTCCCGGCGGATACCGTCCCGTGATCACCGGCCCCGGGGAGCCGCATCTGCTGCGCCGCGACCTCGGCGGCACCGCGTCCCCGCGGCGCGCCGCCACCCGCCGGGGCGTGCTGGCGTTCGGGCACCTCACCGACGTGCACGTCCTCGACGCGCAGTCTCCCGCGCGGGTCGAGTTCATCGACCGTTTCCGCGACCTCGTCGCAGGGTTCCCCGAGGGCGGCCACCGCCCGCAGGAGATCCTGACGACCCACGTCGGCGAGGCGATGGTGCAGGCGATGAACAGGGTCGGACGGGGCCCCGCGACCGGCCTGAAGCTCGCGTTCGTCATCAACACCGGCGACACCACCGACAACGCCCAGTACAACGAGGTCCGCTGGATCATCGACCTGCTGGACGGGGAACGCGTCCACCCCGACTCCGGCGACCCGAACCGGTACGAGGGCGTCATGGACTGGACGGTCTACGACCGCGCGTACTGGCACCCCGACGGCCCGCCGCCCGGCGCCGAGGCGGACGTGGCGCTCACCCGGTACGGCTTCCCGCGGGTCGAGGGGCTGCTCGACGCCGCCCGCAGGCCGTTCCAGGCGACCGGCCTCGACGCACCGTGGTACGCCGTGTTCGGCAACCACGACGGTCTCATCCAGGGCAACCTGCCGGTCAACCCCGTCATCTCGGCCCTCGCCACCGGAGCCATCAAGATCGGAGCCCCGGCGGACGCGGGTCAGGCCGAACGCCTCGTCCGCATGCTCGGCCGCGGCAACCCCGCCGAACTGATCCGGCTCAGCCGGGAGCAGGGGCTGGCCGGCGGCCTGTTCCGCCCGGTCACCCCGGACAAGAACCGCAGGCTGCTGTCACGCGCCGAGGTCGTCGCCGAACACTTCAAGACGACCAAGCCGCTGCGCGGACACGGCTTCACCGCCGCCAACCTCCGCGACGGGACGGCGTACTACGCGTTCGACCAGGGCATCGTGCGGGGCGTCGTCCTCGACACGGTCAACCAGAACGGCTACTCCGAGGGGTCGCTCGACAAGGCGCAGTTCGCGTGGCTGGAGTCCGAGCTGAAGGCCGGAAGCGCCCGCTACTTCGCCCCCGACGGCTCGGTCGTCGCGCAAGACGTGCGGAACCGGTTGTTCGTCCTGTTCAGCCACCACCCGATCGGCTCCATGGACAACTCCCTCGGCGGCGGGCGCGTTCTCGGCGACGAGGTGGAGGCGCTGCTGCTGCGGTTCCCGAACGTGATCCTCTGGGTGAACGGGCACACGCACCGCAACGAGGTGATCCCGCACGCCCGTCCGGGCGGGGGAGGGTTCTGGGAGGTGAACACCGCCGCGCACATCGACTTCCCCCAGCAGAGCCGCATCGTCGAGCTCGCCGACAACGGCGACGGCAC
>DATCLF010000454.1:0-12308 GCA_036564055.1 Spirillospora sp. | reverse complement strand
GGTCGTAGGTGAGCCGCTCGACATGGTAGCTGCCGCCCCACGGGTCGATCACCCGGGTGGTGCCGGACTCCTGCTGGAGGAGCAGCTGGGTGTTGCGGGCGATCCGGGCCGAGAAGTCGGTGGGCAGCGCGAGCGCCTCGTCGAGGGCGTTGGTGTGCAGCGACTGGGTGTGGCCCTGGGTCGCCGCCATCGCCTCGACGCAGGTGCGGGCGACGTTGTTGAACACGTCCTGGGCGGTCAGCGACCAGCCGGACGTCTGCGAGTGGGTCCGCAGGGACAGCGACTTGTCGTTCTTCGGGTTGAACTGCTTCACCAGCCGCGCCCAGAGCAGGCGGGCGGCGCGCAGCTTGGCGACCTCCATGAAGAAGTTCATGCCGATCGCCCAGAAGAACGACAGGCGGGGCGCGAACGCGTCGATGTCCAGGCCCGCGTCGAGTCCCGCGCGGATGTACTCGACGCCGTCGGCGAGGGTGTAGGCGAGCTCCAGGTCCGCCGTGGCCCCGGCCTCCTGAATGTGGTAGCCGGAGATGGAGATGGAGTTGTACTTCGGCATCCGCTTCGAGGTGTACTCGAAGATGTCGGAGATGATCCGCATCGACGGCTGCGGCGGGTAGATGTAGGTGTTGCGGACCATGAACTCCTTGAGGATGTCGTTCTGGATGGTCCCCGACAGCGCCTCCGGCTCCACCCCCTGCTCGCCCGCCACGGCGATGTAGAGCGCGAGAACGGGCAGCACGGCGCCGTTCATGGTCATCGACACGCTCATGCGGTCCAGCGGGATGCCGTCGAAGAGCTGCCGCATGTCGTAGATCGAGTCGATCGCCACGCCGGCCATGCCGACGTCGCCGGCGACGCGCGGGTGGTCGGAGTCGTATCCGCGGTGGGTGGCGAGGTCGAACGCGACCGACAGCCCCTTCTGGCCCGCCGCGAGGTTGCGGCGATAGAAGGCGTTGGACTCCTCGGCGGTGGAGAACCCGGCGTACTGGCGGATCGTCCAGGGCTGGGTCGTGTACATCGCCGGGTAGGGACCCCGCAGGTACGGGGGGATGCCCGGGTAGGTGTCCAGGAAGTCGACCCCGTCCAGGTCGTCGCCGGTGTAAAGGGGTTTGACCTTGATGCCCTCCGGGGTGTCCCAGATCTCGGCGGCGGGGTCGACGCCGGCGTCGGCCGCCGCGGCGCGCCACCGTGCGGCGGCCTCGTCGGCGGAGGGCGCCGTCCCGAGGTCGATCTCGCTGAAGTCGGGGATCATTCGCTCACTCCCAGGTCGCGGAGGGTGGTCTCCAGCACCTCGATCGCGTCGCATCCCGCGTGCACGCCGGGTGTCACGCCGTCGGGAACCCCCTCACCGGTTCCCTTCCCCGCCATCCAGATCCTCACCGCGCCCGCGTCCCGCAGGTCGCGCGCCGCATCGGCGGCCTGCTCCTCGTACACCGCGTCGCTGGAGCAGATGCAGGCGACGGGCGTGCCGGACGCCGCGAACTCCTCGGGCGGGCCCGAGACGGTGTCGATGCCTCCCGCGTGGAAGAGGTTGGCCGCGAACGTCTCCCGGGCCGTGTGGGCCGCGATGGGTCCGAGGGTGGCGAGGAAGACCCGGGGACGGGTCCCGGTCGCCTCGGCGTGGGCGTCGGAGCGGTCGCGCAGCGCCTCGAAGTCCTGCGCGTAGGTGACGACGGGAAGGCCCCCGCGCGCGGTGCCGGCGGGCGTCGCCGGTGCGGGCTCCCGATCCGGCGGCGTCTCGGCGATGTCGGGGAACTCGCTGACGCCGGTGAGCGGTGCCCTGCGCCGGGCGATGTCCGCGCGGCGCCGCGCCCACGTCGCGGCGATCCGGTCGGCGACCATCCCGGATTCGAGGGCGGCGGCGAGGCCACCGGCCCGCTCGATCTCGGTGAACCACGTCCAGGCCGCCCGGGCGAGGTCCTCGGTGAGGCGCTCGACGTACCACGATCCGCCCGCGGGGTCGACGACGCGGGCGAGGCTCGCCTCCTCCAGCAGCAGCGTCTGGGTGTTGCGGGCGATGCGACGGCCGAAGTCGTCCGGCAGGCCGAGCCGGGCGTCGAACGGCTGGACGGTGACCGCGTCTGCGCCGCCGACCCCGGCGGCGAACGCGGCGAGGGTGGTGCGGAGCATGTTCACCCACGGGTCGCGGCGCGTCATCATCGCCGACGACGTCACCGCGTGGACGCGCGCGGACGTCCCCTCCGCCGCCCCGCTGACCTCGGCGACCCGCGCCCACAGCCGCCTGAGGGCGCGGAGCTTGGCGATGGAGGAGAACTGGTCGGCGCTGACGGCGAGGCGGAACTCGATCTGCCCGAACGCCTCGTCCACGCTCAGTCCCGCCCCGGTCAGCGCGCGCAGGTAGGCCACGCCGGCGGCGACGGCCGCGCCGAGCTCCTCGGCGTCGCTTCCCCCCGCGTCGTGGTACGGGGTGCCGTCGGCGACGACGGCGCGCAGCCGCGGCAGGTCCCGGGCGCAGCGGGCCGCCAGCGCCGCGGCCTCGTCGAGCGGGCCGGGCGCGCCGGTGCGCGCGGCGAGGCCGAGCGGGTCCGCGCCGAGGTTCCCGGACACGGCGCGCGGGTCGCCCCGCTCGGCGGCCAGGGCGAGGAACGTCTCGGCGGCCTCGGCCGTGCGTTCTCCCGCGTCCAGGACGACGGGCGCGAGATCGAGCCGGACCTCGCTCAGCGCCTCGGCGAGCCCGGCGACGGGCATTCCCGCGTCGCCGAGGCGGAGCCACAGGGAGGTGGCGCCGTTCTCCAGGTCGGCCAGGGCCGCCTCACGGGTGACCGCGGGATCGGGGTGCGCATGGAGCTGCCGCACGTCCCATCCCGCGACGCCCTCGCCGTCGGGACGGACCTCGCGGATGTAGGGGGCCAGGCCCGGACGTCCGGGCGGGGCGTCGTCGCGCGTGTACAGGGGGGCGATCGGCACACCGTCGTAGGACTCGCGGGTGAGCAGGTCCTCGACCTCGTCGAGCGGAGTGTCGTCCGCCGCCGCGCCGGACTTGCGCAGCACGCCCTTCACCATCTCCCGCCACCGGTCGCGCCCGGCCGGGGGAAAAGCGGCGGCCAGTTCCAGTTCCTCAGGCGGCACCGTCATGTCCTGGATCGTAGGCGAGACACCGAACGCCGCTCTAATGCGGGTCCCGCCTACCGGCTGCTTCTACGCCCACCCCGAAGGAGCCTCCTGGGAGGGACGTTGCTAGAGTTCCGCGCCGAAGGCCTCGACCGGACCCGCCGTAAGGTGTCCGACCCGGCGCCGGAGGCCCCGACCCGACGCCCAAGGCCCCGATCTGACGCCTTAGGCCCTGACCTGACACTGTGAGGAAGACGGAACGCATGTCGACTGGCAGCCACGCCGGGCGCCCCAAGTCCTGGGTCGCCGTCAGCATCATCCTGGTCGGATTCATCGTCGGCGGCGTCGGCCTCACCCGGGGACCCGACTGGGTCGTGTTCGGTGCCGGCGCGGCGTTGGTCGTGCTGGGCGGGATCGTCGCCCTGGCCGTCGACATCATGAGCGACGTCATCGTCGACGAACCGCGGTCGTAGCGGTGTTCCGCCGACCGCCGATCGAGGAGCGCATCGCCGCGCGACAGCGCGAGATCGGGCCGCTCGAGCCCGGCAGGGTGTTCCCGCACGCCCCCGCCAAGGTGCTGTTCTTCGTCAGCATGGGCATCGTCGTGGTCACCCATGTGATCGCGCTGTCGCTGTACTTCTTCGACCCCGGTCACTGAACCCGTCCTCCCACCACCGGCGGGCGCCGGTGACGCCGGGGAAGCGTCCGCGAAGATCCTTCGGCGGCCCGCGCCCGCAGGTTTGAAGGGGGCGTCCGCGGCGCACCCTTAGAAGGAGCGGCCGCCTGCGTCGCCCCCCGAGCCAGAGGTGGTGGGATGGCCCTGCGCTTCGGAATCGAAGAAGAGTACTTCGTCGTCGATCCCGTCTCCCGGGAGGTCGTCCCCCGCGCCGCCGGCGTCGTGCGCCGGGCGACCGCGGCACTGGGCGAGCGCGCGTCGACCGAGCTCGTCGACTTCCTCGCCGAGGCCAAGACGCCCCCGTGCGACGACCTCGCCAAACTTGAGGAGCAGATCCGGTCGATGCGCGCGGCCATGGCGGCCGCCGCCGCGGCCGAGAACGTCCGGCTCGCCGCCACCGGGACGCCCGTCCTCGGCCGGGTGATCCCGGTGCCCATCGGCGCCGGCGCCCGCTACGCCGAGAGCCTCGCGGTCTACCGGGCGCTGGACGACGAGCAGAGCATCTGCTCGTGCCACGTCCACGTTGAGATGCCCGACCGCGAGCTCGCGGTCCAGGTCAGCAACCACATGCGTCCCTGGCTGCCGACGCTGGTGGCCCTGACCGCCAACTCGCCGTACTGGGCCGGGCGCGACACCGGTCACGCCTGCTGGCGGGTGATGGCCTGGTCACGGTGGCCGGTGGCGGGGCCGCCGCCGTACTTCGCGTCGGCGGCGCACTACGAAGAGCTCGTCGGGACGCTGCTGGAGTGCGGCGCCCTGATGGACACCGGAACGATCTTCTGGGACGTGCGGCCGTCGGCGCGGCTGCCCACCCTGGAGATCCGGCTCGCCGACGTGGCGACGACCGCCGGGGAGGCCGCCGTGTTCGCCGCGCTGATCCGGGCGCTGGTGCAGGTCTCGGCGGACGCGGCCGAGGCGGGCGAACGCGCGCCCGACCCGCCGCAGGAGCTGCTGCGCGCGGCGTACTGGCTGGCCGCGCGGCACGGTCTGTCCGGGCCGGGCGTCGACGTGCGCACCGGGCGTCCCACCGGCTTCCGGGAGCTCGTCGGCGACCTGCTGGCGCATGTGACGCCCGCGCTGCGCGACAGCGGGGACCTGTGCACGGTCACCGAGGGCGTTCAGCGTCTGCTGACGGGAGGGACCGGCGCCGAGCGGCAGCGCGGCGTCTACCGCAGGCGCGGCCTGCTGACCGACGTCGTCGACGCCGCCATCCTGCGCGACACCTGACGCGACGGCGCGGCCGGCCGCGCACGCGCATCGGGTTCGCACTCGGCCCGCGCTCGCATCCGGGCGACGATGCCTCCGTTTTTCATCTTTCTCATCGGGTAGTCGTCAGCGTGGCCGTTGTCCGTCGAGGCCACCGCGTGACCCCGGGGTGAACGCGCGGGGTTCGTATCGGACCGGTTTGTACCGCCGCGTACTCTTTTGACCGCCATGAGAGAGAGCAGTGCCCGAAGGACGTGACCACGCGATGAACCCCGGGCCCGGAAGGCCGGGCAAGGTGGACCGCGGCTCCTTCGTCCACCCCGCCCTCTTCTACCGAGACGACGAGGAGTACCTCGCCGGCACCGTGCCGTTCGTGCGCGAGGGCCGGGCGGCCGGCCAGCCCGTGGCCGTGGCGGTCCCGGGTCCTCGCCTGGAGCTGCTGCGGTCGGCGCTCGGCCGAACGGCCCGCGAGGTGACCTGGCTGGACATGACCGAGGTGGGACGCAACCCCGGCCGCATCATCCCCGGCGTCCTGCACGAGTTCGCCGACCGGCACGCCGCCGGGCGGGTGCGGATCATCGGCGAGCCGGTGTGGCCCGGCCGGACGGCCGCCGAGTACCCGGCCTGCGTCCAGCACGAGGCCCTCATCAACCTGGCGTTCGGCGCGCGCGAGGTGTCCATCCTGTGTCCCTACGACACGGCCAGGCTGGACCCCGCCGCGATCGACGACGCCCGCGCCACCCACCCCGTCGTGATCGACGACCGCGGCGAGCACGTGAGCGGCGACTACGCGCCCGAGCGGATCGTGCGCGCCTACAACCGGCCGTTCCCCGAACCGGACGGCGCGGTCGCGATGAGCTTCGACCTGCAGACGCTGCCGCGCGTCCGCGCGTTCGCCTGCCACTGGGCGGGACGGCTCGGCCTCGGCCGGGACGCGGTGGGCGACCTGGAGCTCGCGGTGAACGAGCTGGCCGCCAACTCCTGCCTGCACGGCGGCGGGTCGGGCACCGCGCGGGTGTGGGCGGAGGACGGCCACGTCGTCTGCGAGGTCCGGGACGCGGGCACGATCACCGACCCGCTCGCCGGCCGCCGTCCCGCCGACATGAGCCCGAACGGCGGCCGGGGCATCCTCATGGTCCACCATCTGGCCGACCTGGTCCGCGTCCACACCGGACGGGAGGGCACCGCGACCCGCGTCTACATGCGCCGCGGCACCCCGCCCGCCGGCTGACCGGGTCCGTCATCCCGCCGGGCGCGTCACCTCACCGGACGTCTCGTCCGGCCGGGCGCGCCGCCACGAGATGCGTCCGCGGGGCTTGACCACCGACAGGGCCGTGGCGGCGATGAGCATCGTGAGCTGGGCCGACACGACGGCGACCTGCGTCCACGCCTGTCCGGCGGGCGCGGCGGCGCCGCCCTCGGTGGCGTCCGCCATGACCTCGGGTGTGACCAGGGCCGCCCCGCAGAAGATCACCGCGATCATCAGCAGCAGCTTGGCGAACACCCAGTAGTGCCGTGCGATCCCCCACCGGGTGCCGAGCGCGAGCGCGATGCCGCTGGCGAGGGCGATGAGACTGAGGGGGATGCCCCCGCCGAACACCATCACGCCCATGAGCCGGTAGGCGAAGTGGGCGAGCGTCACATCGTCGGTCAGCGTTGCCGTGAGGTTGAGGAGCACCCCGACCCACACCTCCCCGGCCAGCGCGACGGCCGACAACACGTGCACGATCGTGAGCAGTTTGCGGGTGGCCGGCCTGGGCCGCCACCGCTGCGGCGCGGGGGCGGCGGGCCGTGACTGGGCAACCGGCATCTCGAACACTCCTGCCTTCCGTGAACGACGAACCGATCGTCCGGGGACGTCACCGGGCCGGTCGTCGCCCGGACGGAGGCTTCCGCTCTGCTCCCGGCGGCGCAGTCGCGCGCCCGCGGACTGCCTCCCGCGGAGTAGGCGATGCCGAGACTTGACCCGTCCCGCAGGTGTAGCGGCCGTGGCACGGGAATCATCGGCGCAGCCGATCCGCACGACCTTCTGTGGGGAACGATGCGCATCCTTGCCCGCGCTCACCAGATGCCCGTCAGGTTGGCCGTCGGGGCGTTCGTGCTGAACTCCGGCCTGTCGAAGCTCAAGGGCGATGAGGAGGCGGCCGAGCAGACCCACGGCATGGCCACGACCGCCTACCCGTTCCTGGAGTCGCAGCACCCGGTGACGTTCACCCGCACCCTCGGCTGGTTCGAGACCGCGCTCGGCGCCGCCCTGATCGCGCCGGTGGTGCCCACGGCCGTCGTGGGCGCGGCGCTCACCGGCTTCGCCGGCGGGCTGATCGGCCTGTACCTGCGGCTGCCCGGCATGCGCGAACCCGGCAGCCTGCGCCCCACCCGGCAGGGCATCGCCCTTGCCAAGGACTCCTGGCTCGCGGGCGTCGGCACCACGCTCGTGCTCGAAGAGCTCATCCGCACCCGCACCGAGAGCCGCGGCCGCCGCTGAACCGCACGGCTCTTCCGGCGGGCGCCCGGACGCCCCCTCGGGACGGGCTCACTCCGCGCTTCCGGACAGCCGGGTTTCGGACAGGCGCCAACACACCGAGTCAGGTGCGCGTCATGACCGGATGCGGACACGCGGACGAGGGCCGCCGGGCTTAACAGGGGCGTCCGGTGCGATCCGGCCGGTGTCGCCGTCCCCGGTACCGTCGCCTCCCGCTCTCAAAACAGACGAATCCACCAAACCCGCGTGGCCTCATGCGGCCACACCGCCCGAGGCTCTAGGGTTCACCGATGGAGGCCGGTTCCCCCGCCCCGTCTCCCGGCGGCTTACCGTCGAAGGTGAGCCACCGCACAGCTCCCCCTCGTGAAGGCGACAGGTGAACAGCATGACGAGCACCGCGCCCCATGCGCCGGAGGCGGAGCTCGTCCTGCACAAGGCCGCCACATCACGCGTCCAGGACTATCTCCTCGGCGGCAAGGACAACTACGCCCCCGACCGCGAGCTCGCGCACCGGATGCTGGAGGCCATGCCCCAGGCGGCGGACGCGGCCCGAGCCTCACGCCGTTTCCTGGCCCGTGCCGTGCGTCGGCTGGCCGGCCGCGGCGTGCGCCAGTACCTCGACCTCGGCTGCGGCCTGCCCCAACAGAACAACCTGCACCAGATGGCCGCCCGGTACATCGGCGACGTCCGCGTCGTCTACGTCGACGACGACCCCTTCGTCATCGCGCACGCCCGCGCGCTGCTGGTCGACGCCGGGAACGTCGCGGCGCTGCGGGCCGACATCCGCGACCCCGCCGCGGTGCTCGCCAGCCCGGAGGTGCGCCGGCTCATCGATCCGGCCGAGCCGGTCGCGTTCGTCTTCGCCTCCGTCCTGCACCACCTGCCCGACGCCGCGGCCCTCGTCGCCGGACTGGCGGCGGGGGCGGTGCCGGGCAGCGCCGTGGTCGTCTCGCACGCCACCGCCGACTTCGCCCCGGCGCCGATCGCCGAGGCCGCGCGGCTGCACCGGGAGGCGGGCGCCGGCCCGCTGATCCCGCGCGGCGCCGGCGAGATCATGCGCCTGCTCGGGCCGTTCCGCCCGCTGCCGCCCGGTCTCGTCCCGCTCGGCGGCGGCCGCCCGGCCGGGCAGGACCCGTCCACGGCGTCCACCTCCTGGGAGCCGGTCATGTACGGGGCCGTGGGCGTCCGCTGAGTCCCCCGCCGGGCCCGACGAGCACCCTGTGCACCCGGAGGCCGCGTCCCCGGAACCATGTGTGGGGTTGGTCACACTGCGTCGTGCTCCGGTCGCGGTCGAGTACGGTCGTCATCCCGCTGTGCGCTGGGCCCGGCGCCTTCCAGAGCCGTCCGCCCGTCACGCCGAGTCAACATCCGGATGTGCCGCGTGAGCGACAGGCCGCTCCGCCCGTTCGAATCCGGGAAGGCCGGGCACCTATGGTGGCCCGGATGGCGGCGAACACCCTGACTCCACCTCAAGAAGAGATCGGCTCCCGCACGGAGACAGCGCCCCGGATGGATTGGCTCGACGCCCTGCGCGGCCTGGCCGCGATGGTGGTCGTCTTCGAGCACACCCTCGACGTGCTCCTGCCCGAGGTCCGCAGGACGGCCAGTCCCTGGTTCGACTTCGGCCGGTACGGCGTGTTCGTGTTCTTCCTCGTCAGCGGCTACGTCGTGCCGTTCTCCCTGGAGCGGCGCGGAAGCGTCCGGCGGTTCTGGGCCGGCAGGTTCTTCCGGCTGTACCCCGCCTGGGCCGTGGCGGTGGCGCTCGCGCTGGCGCTCGGCGCGGCGGGCGTCTCCTACGGGCTGCCCGGCGGGCTGGTCGAACGGCCCTGGGCGTCCGCGCTCGCGCACGCGACGATGCTGCAGGACCTGCTGGGCGTGCCGAACGCGGTCAACGTCCTCTGGACGCTCACCTACGAGATGGTCTTCTACCTGCTGGTGACGGCGATGTTCGTCGCCGGCGTCCACCGTTCCAGCGCCCGCGTGGCGCTCGGGTTCGGGGTCGGCGCGGCCATCCTGGGGGTGGCGCTGCCGTCCGGGCTGCTGGTCGACCGCTGGCCGGACGGGACGCTGCTCGTCGCCGTGCTGTCCCTGGCGGGCGGCCTGGCCGCGATGCTCAGCGGAAGCCGGCCGGCTCGGCGGGCGGGGGTCGCGGTCGTCGCGACGCTCACGCTCACCCTGCTGGTCCTCAACAGCCGCATCGGCGCCATCGAGAGCCTCTGCATCATCGCCACGATGTTCGCCGGCACCGCCGTCCGGGCCGTCCAGGACGGACGGCTCCGCACCCGCACCGCCGCCGCGATGGTCGCGGTCGTCCCCGTCCTCACGATCGCGGCGGGGCTGCGCGCGCCGACCTCCTGGGCGATCAACGCCAACCCCGAACCGCTCGGCGTGGACTGGTCCATCGCCGTCGGCGCCGCCTGGCTGACGTTCCTCGGCGGGTGGGCCCTGCGCCGCAGGCGCCTTCCCCGCGTCCTGGTGTGGCCGGGGCTGATCAGCTACTCCATCTACCTCCTGCACCCGCTGGTCGTCCAGGTCGTCTGGTACGCCGCCGGGCGGAACCCGAGCACCCTCCCCGGCGTCGTGCGCCTCGGATGGGGCGCGGTGCTGGTCACGGTCGTGCTCGCCGCCGCGGCGGCCTCGTACCGCTGGATCGAGCTTCCGGCGCAGCGTCTCGGACGCCGCCTGACGCGGCGCCCGGCGTCCCGGCCCGGGGACGCTCCGCAGCCGGCCCCCGGCTGAAGCGCGCACCCGGCATCTCCCGCCGCCCGCGCGACGCGTCATCGGGCGGCGGGTTCCTCGCCGCGCCGGGCCGCGGCCGCGGAGCGCGACAGCAGGGAGACACCGGCGGTCAGCAGCACCGCGGCGACCGAGAGCGCGGCGAACGCCGCGGCCGTGCGGGGCGGCAGCGTGTGGAAGGCGAGGACGGCCACCAGGTAGGAGGCGATGGGGTTGGTCATCGTCATCGCGGTCATCGCGGCGGGCAGGGAACCGGCGGCGAACGCCCGCTGCTCGATGACGAGCCCGAGCAGCGTGCTGCCCGCCAGGGCGTAGCCCGGCCAGTCCACGGCGGTGGCGGCGACCCCGTCGCCGACGAGGCTCGCCGTGGTCAGCTTGATCAGCACCGCGCTGGCCGCGAAGCAGAGCCCGGCGCAGACGCCGAGGAGCGCCGCGCGCACCGGTCCCCTGCGCAGCCACGCCGCCCGCGACAGCACGGCGATGAGCGCCCCGGCGACGAGGCCGGCGAGCAGCAGCCGCGGCCGTGACGGATCCCCCGCGGGCGGGATCGTTCCCGGGACCGTGAACAGGACGGCCAGGCCCGCCGACACGGCGAGGGCGCCGAGCAGGTCCGTCCGGACGAGACGGCGTCCCGCCCCGACGGCGCCGAGAAGGATCGTGAAGACGAGCTGGGTGACCAGCAGGGGCTGAACGACCGCGGTGGAGCCGACGTGCAGCGCGGCGGCCTGCGCGAGGAACCCGGCCAGGTTCACGGCCCAGCCGGCGAGCCACACCGGGTCGCGGACGAGCCTGCGCAGCAGCCCGTGCGCCGCGGTCGCGTCCACGCCGCCGCCCGCGGCGCGCCGGGCCGCGCGGTACTGCAGCGTGGCGGCCGCGGCGAACAGGAACGCGGCGAGCAGGGCGAAGCCGACCGACCACCCCATCAGCATGGTCCGGCCCGCCGCCTCCCGGCCGTGTCCGCTCCGGACCGGATCACCGCACCGCTCCCCGTTCTCCTGCGCCGCCGCCCGCTCCGATCATCCTCCCCACGACCGGCCGGGGTCCCGCAAGACGGCGCGACGGACGTCCGGGCAGGTCGGGCCCCCGTCCTGGACTCCCACACCCGGCTCGCCTCTCATCTGTGCATGGCCACAGGTTTTCCTGCGAAAACTCCCGGTAACCCCTTGACCCACAGAGCAAACGGGCATAAATACAAGGGAAACAAACTCAAACGGGAGGGAAACCACATGTCTCGGGGAACGGCGCCCGCATGATCGTCACGGTGACGCTCAATCCGAGCCTCGACCGCACGATCGAGGTGGACGTGCTGACGCGCGGCGCGGTCATCCGCGCCCGCTCGGCACGGCTGGACCCCGGCGGGAAAGGGGTCAACGTCTCCCGCGCCCTCCTCGCCAACGGGGTCGCGTCCACCGCCGTGGTCGCGGTCGGAGGCGCCGACGGGGACCAGCTGCGCCGGCTGCTGGAGGCCGAGGGCATGCGGGTCCGGGCCGTCCGCGCCGAGGGCCGCACCCGGTCCAACGTGACGATCGTCGAGCCGGGCGGCGTCACCACCAAGCTCAACGAGCCCGGCGGACCGCTCGCGGCCCGGGAGCTCGACGAGATCGAAGCCGTCGTCGAGGCCGAGGCCGGTGCGGCGAGCTGGGTGGTCGGCTGCGGAAGCCTTCCCCCCGGCGTTCCCGCCGACACCTACGCCACGATGTGCCGCAGGTTCAGGGCGGACGGGATCCGGGTCGCGATCGACTCCAGCGGCGAGGCGCTGCGCGCGGCCATCCCCGCCGGACCCGACCTGATCAAACCCAACCGCGAGGAGCTCGCCGAGGCGGTCGGCCGCCCGGTCGACACCATCGCCGACGTCGTCGAGGCCGCCGGGGAGCTGCGCGAACGCGGAGCGCGCGCGGTCCTGGTCAGCCTCGGCGCCGAGGGAGCCGTGCTCGTCGACGACGACGGCGTCCTCACCGGCGAGGCGCCCGTCTCGCGGCCCAGCAGCACCGTGGGCGCCGGAGACGCCCTGCTGGCCGGGTTCCTGGCGGCGGGGGCGCGCGGCGAGACGGCCCTCGCCGAGGCGCTCGCCTGGGGCGCGGCGGCGGTGCGGCTGCCCGCCAGCCGGATGCCGGGCGAGGCCGACATCCGGCGCGACAT
>DATCLF010000453.1:0-2083 GCA_036564055.1 Spirillospora sp. | reverse complement strand
TTCGCGCCGTCGTTCGACGTGTGCATCGGCTGCGACCGGGGGCTGGCGCCGGACGAGTCGGCACGCTTCGATTACGTGGCCGGGGGCGTTCGTTGCGAAGAATGCGCCGGCGGCGCCGGGCGCGTTCTCCCGCCCCACGCGCGGGAGGCGCTCATCCGTTTCTGCGGCGGGGAGGCGCCGAAGCTCGAGCGCACCGCCGCGCACTGGGCGCTGCTCAGCCGATTCCTCGCGCATCACCTCCTGGACGGAGGCACGCTCCGCTCCCTCGCGTTCCTTTCGGAGGCGGTCGACACGACGTCATGCGCAAGCTGATCCTCGGGACGGCCGGTCACATCGACCACGGCAAGACCACGCTGGTCCGTGCATTGACGGGGACCGACACCGACCGTCTGGAGGAGGAGAAGCGCCGGGGGATCACCATCGACCTCGGCTTCGCGCGCCTCATCCTGGACGACGGCACGGAGCTCGGCATCGTCGACGTCCCGGGACACGAGGCGTTCGTGCGGAACATGCTCGCCGGGGCGACCGGGATCGATCTCGTCCTCCTCGTCGTCGCGGCGGACGAGGGTGTGATGCCGCAGACCCGCGAGCATCTGGCGATCGTCGAGCTCCTGGGCGTCCGGGGCGGCGTCGTCGCCGTCACCAAACGAGACCTCGTCGACGACGAATGGCTCGAGCTGGTCCTGGCCGACATCGAATCGGAGATCGAGAGGTCGCCGTTCGCGGGGGCGCCGATCGTGCCCGTATCGGGGACGACGGGCGCCGGGCTGGACGAGCTGCTGGCGGCGATCGCCCGTGTGGCCGCCGCCGTAGGCCAGCGGCGCGCCGACGACCTGGTCCGCCTTCCCATCGACCGCGTGTTCACCGTGCGGGGCACGGGGACAGTAGTCACGGGAACGCTGTGGAGCGGCCAGCTCGAGCGCGACGCGGCCGTGCGTCTGCTCCCGGCGGGGCTGAGCGCCCGGGTGCGCGGCCTCCATGTCCACGGCACGGAGGTCGATCAGGCCGAGGCAGGCCGCCGCGTCGCCGTCGCCCTCGCCGGCGTGGAGCGCATGGATCTCGCGCGCGGGGACGTGCTCGTGACCGACGGTGCCTGGGCGCCGAGCCGGATGCTGACCGTCCAGCTCCGCGTCCTCGCCGATTCCGCCTGGGAGATCCGGCCGCGCCAGCGGATCCGATTCCACCTCGGGACGGCAGAGGTCATGGGCCGGGTCGCGCTCCTCGGCGAACCGCGTCTAGGGCCCGGTGACGTCGGGTGGGCGCAGCTCCGTCTGGAAGAGCCCGTCGTCGCCCGGGCAGGCGACCGCTTCGTCCTCCGCTCGTACTCGCCCGTGACCACCATCGGCGGCGGCATCGTGGTCGAGCCCGCGCCGCCCAAACGGAAACGGCTGCGGCCCGGCGAGGCTGAGTTGTTGGGCGCCGTGCTGTCCGGAGCTCCGGAAGAGGCGGTGCGGGCCCGGCTGGAGCTGGCGGGGTGGGCCGGCGTGGGCCTCGCCGCACTGAGCGTGGAGATCCCGCACCCGCCCGCCACGGTCGAGGCGGCGGTGACGGCCCTCGAGACTTCCGGACACCTCGTCCGGGACGGCGACCGTGTCTATGCCGCGGCGCTGGCGGAGCGGGGAAGAGAGCTCTTGCTCGAGGCCGTCGACGCGTTCCACGCCGGGCACCCGCTGGAGCCCGGGATCGACCGCGAGGCGCTGCGCCGGGCGCTGCCCGAGCCCGCCAGGACGGGCCTCGGCGATTGGATCCTCGGTCGGCTCCTCGCCGAGGGGACGCTCGTGGGCAAGGGTGGCGCCGTGGCCCGGGCCGGGTTCCGTACCACTCTCTCGCCAGACCAGGCGGAGGCCAGGGATCGGCTCCTGGCCCTGATCGCCCGGGGTGGCCTGACGCCGCCGACGCTCGGAGAGCTCCCCGCCGAGGTCCGGGAACGGTCGGACCTGAAGCGGCTGCTCCGGATGCTCGAGGACGAGGGCGCAGTCGTCCCCGTCTCGTCCGACCTCTACTACGCCAGGGAGCACCTCGACGAGGCGATCGGGGCCGTCCGGCGCCACCTCGCGGGCCGCGACGGCCTCGGGCCCGCCGA
>DATCLF010000452.1:0-8884 GCA_036564055.1 Spirillospora sp. | reverse complement strand
CGGCGGTGGCGGCGGGTTCGGTCGCGGTGGCCGCGGGTTCGGTAGCGTCGGGTCCATGCGGCTTCACGTGGGGTGCGCGATGTGGACCCATCCGTCGTGGCAGGGACGGTTCCTCCCCCATCCGCTCCCTCCCGGCGAGCGGCTGCGCGCCTACGCGGGCTGGTGCAACGCGGTCGAGGGCAACACGACGTTCTACGCAACACCGTCGAGGAGCACGGCCGAGTCATGGGCGGCGCAGACGCCGCCCGACTTCCGCTTCGTCCTCAAACTGCCGAAGTCGATCACGCATGAGCGGCGACTCGCCGGGTTCGACGAGGATCTCCGGGCCTTCCTGACGGCGATCGAGCCGCTCGGGCCGCGGGTCCACGCGCTGTGGGTGCAGCTTCCGGGGTCGTTCGGCCCGGCCGACCTCGGGACCCTCGCGGTCTTCCTGCGCCGCGTGCCCGCCGCGTACCGCTACGCCGTCGAGGTCCGTCACCGCGCGTTCTTCGAAGAGCCGCGGTGCGAACGCGATCTCGAACGGGTGCTGGCCGGTGCCGGGGCCGAGTGGGTGCCGTTCGACACCACCGTGTTCTTCGGGAGCCGCCCGTCCAGCGACGCGGAACGCGACGCGTGGACGAAGAAGCCGCGCGTGCCGCGCAGGTCGGCGGCGCTGACGGACCGTCCGATCGTCCGCTACCTCGGACGGGACGACACGGCCCGCACGGTCGAGGGATGGACGTACTGGTCGGAGAGGGTCGCGGCGTGGCTGCGCGAGGGCCGGTCTCCCACCGTCTTCATCCACACGCCGGACAACGCCGAGGCGCTGAGCCTGGCCCGCCGCTTCCACGACGACGTGAGGGGTCTGCTCCCAGAGCTCGCGCCCCTGCCCGAACCGGAACCGGCGTCGCCGCCGACCCTCTTCTGAGGGTTCGCCGCGCCCTCCCCGGCCGCCCGCGACGTCCGGCGCCCGTCAAGACCGCCCGGGTCGGGCGCACCGCCGGGCGGGGATCCGAGGACGCACGCCCCTGAGCGCGGGGCGTCCGCCGAGTGATCCTCGACGCGAGGGTCAGGGCGGTTCCGCCCGGGTAGGTGAACGACGTCCCCGCCGGAAGGAGGGCACGGCGATGTTGGTCCGGGAGGCGATGACCTCGCCCGTCGTGACGATTCCGCGAACGGCCACCGTCCGCCAGGCGATCCGGGTCCTGCACGAACACGGCGTCACCGCGCTGCCGGTCGTCGACGAGGAGGAACGCCTCGCCGGCATCGTCAGCGAGATGGATCTGCTGCGGGGGGTGTTCGAGCGGGACCCGCGGGCCTTCGCACGGCCCGTCGCCACGACCGAGACCCCTGCGCCGCGCCTCGTCGAGGAGGTCATGACCCGGGACGTGGAGACCGCACGGCCGAGCAGCGACGTCGCCGCGGTCGCCGAGATGATGATGAGGACGAGGATCAAGAGCGTCCCGGTCCTGGACGGGTCGGCCATCGTCGGGATCCTCAGCCGCCGCGACCTCATCGCGATCCTGGCCCGCGGCGACGCCCGCATCCGCGACGACGTGCTGGCCGCGATCGCCGAGTACGGCACCGACGGCACGAAGTGGGAGGTGTCGGTCCGCGACGGCGTGGTCGAGCTGCGGGGCCACGCGGACGAGCCCGCCCAGCGCATCGCCGACGTCCTCGCCCGGACCGTTCCCGGCGTCACCCGCGTCTCCATCCGCGACTGAGCCCATGGAACGGGCCGTCACGTCGTCCGTTCCGGAGAACGCAAGCCTCGGTACGGCGCAGGCGAAGAGGACGAGGCCGGCTCATCACCGTCCCTCCCCGGCGGATGTGCCGGTCGGCGGAGACGCGCCCGTCTTCGTCGTGGTCGTCAGTGCGTCTTGCGTGCAACGCCGCCGAGCGTGGAGACGTCCGGGGAGGCGGGCGCGTCGAACGGGCCGGGATCCGGGCGCCAGCGAGTGATCGGCACGATCCCGGGCTCGACCACCTCCAGCCCGTCGAAGAAGCCGCGGATCTCCTCGGGGGACCGCAGCAGGTACGGGACGGCGCCGGTCTCCTTGTAGCGGTCATGGGCTTTGATGTGCGCCTCGCCGACGGCGATGCTGTCGGCGAGGGAGAGGTGGCTGCCCACCGGGAGGGCGCCCATCAACCGGTTCACGATCGACCGGGCCTCGTCGTACTCCTGGACGTGCCCCAGCACGCCGATGAGGGTCAGGCCGACGGGCCGGGTGAGGTCGAGGGTCCGCGACGCCTTCTCAATGATCTTCTCCGGGTAGTGCATGTCGGCGTCGACGTAGTCGGTGGCGCCTTCGGGCGTGCTGGTCAGCAGCACGCGGGCGTGCGCGAGCACGAGCGGGTCGTTGTCGACGTAGACGATGCGGCACTCGGGGGCGACCCTCTGGGCGATCTCGTGCGTGTTGTCCACGGTCGGAAGGCCGGTCCCGACGTCCAGGAACTGCCTGATCCCCACCTCGCCCGCCAGGTACCGAACGGATCGCGCGAGAAAGTACCGCGCCGCGCGAGCGACATCGACAATGCCGGGGAAGATTCGTTTGTATTCCTCCGCCGCCTCGCGGTCGACGGGATAGTTGTCCTTCCCGCCCAGCCAGTAATTCCAGACGCGCGCCGAATGCGGCACGCTCGTGTCGAACTCCTGCGGCAGGTCGTCCGCAGATCTTTCTTCCATACTCCAAGAGGCTGCCGGTGGACGGGGAGAATCGCAATGGTCGACAACGAAAATGAACGCCTGCCCGGACGTCCGCCACGGTAGACCGGTCATCACAATTCGAAAACGAGCCGTTCGACGTGACGGACCCCGGTCCATTTACCAAGAACACCTTCGAAAAGTCACCAAATGGGCACCCTTCGTGAAGGGCGAGAGGGCTGCTCCGGCGGGGTCGGCGACGGTACTGCGCACGGCCGACCGCACACTGCACGTGCATCCGAGGATTCATGGGCGGTACGTGTTCGAGGTGGCGCCGGCGCCGGAGCCGACGCGCCCGAGCCGCCGACGTGCGGTTCTCGCTGTCCAACGGGCCGGCCTCCTGCAGGGCGGCGCCCAGGTCGAGCAGGCCATGACGGAACGCCACCGACCCGCAGAGAACCCGCCCGTCGGCCTCCTCCGCGTCAGCGACGGCCACCAGCGGCACGACCGGTGTGCCCTGTCAGGTGGTGGACGCGCACGTCGGAGCAGGATCGCATGTCGGAGGTCGCGTCTACGCTTTCCTGCGAGGCGGCCCGACGCCGGAGGGGGAAGAGCCCGGCCGGGCGGCGACGATGACCGGGGAGGACACCGAATGAGCGGCGGAGAAGAGAGCACCGGTGATGTGCACGCACGGATACGGGAGATCTGTCTGTCCTTTCCCGAGGTGACGGAGAAGCCGTTCGGCGGGCACACGGCGCCCGCGTACCGGATTCACGACAAGCTGTTCGTGATGACCAGCGAGGACGGCCTGTCCATGACGTTCAAGGCCGCGCCCGGTGTTCAGGAGGAACTCGTGGCGGAGGCGCCCGAGCGTTTCTTCGTCCCGAAGTACGTGGGAAGCAAGGGATGGGTGGGCGCCCGCCTGGACGTCGACCACGACTGGGACGAACTAGCCGAGCTCATCGAGGACAGCTACCGCCTCATCGCCCCGAAACGCCTCGTGAGACTTCTGGACGACGCCCGGTAGATCTCTCCTTTCTCAGCGTCGGCGCCTGACCGAGGCGATGCGGGCGGCCAGGCGGCCCATGGTGACGTCGTCCGGCCTCCAGCCGCGATGCAGCATCGCGGTGAGAAGAGCCTCCAGATAGGGCGCCGGCCGATATAAGAAGCTCCTGGTGACAGGGATGATCTCCCAGTCTCTCTCGCGGGCGAGCCACCGTCTCCGGCGGGCGTCGTGCGCGCGGGCCGCCCGGCCGCTGTGATGCCGCTCGCCGTCGTATTCGATCCCCACACGGAGATCCGGATATCCGAGGTCGACGTAGAGCAGGCGCCCGCGCGGGCCCGTCACCGGCACCTGGGTGTCCGGGCGTGGGAAGCCCGCCCTGACGAGGGTGACCCGCACCCTGCTTTCGGCAGGGGAGGCGGCACCCGGGTCACCGAGCCGGATGATCTCCCGTAGGCGCCTGTTGCCGCGGTACCCCGGAAGACCACGCGCCATCGCGGTCAGCTCGCCGGGTTCCACCCCCCTGCGGAGGAACTGGTCCAGCGCCGCGACCGCGTCGTCGCGAGGCAGCCAGCGGGCGCAGTCCAGAGCCGTCCGCGTCAGGGAGGTGATGCGCACACCGCCCTCTTCCACGACGTGCTCCGCCGGGACCTTCACCGCATCGCACGGACGGGCCGTGAATCCGGCTGCGGCGCGTGAGGCGCCAGAGAGAACCGCGGACGGACCCGACGGACCGTCGCGCGGGGCCGGCACGACCAGTTCGACGTCCCAGTCGGCCTCGTCCGCCCCGGGAGGAAGGACGTCGAGGCCCCAGATCCATGCCGCGGTACGGCCGACGATGACGACGTCCTCCGACGGCAGCAGTCTGCTGATCATCGCCGCCCGCGCGGCGAGAGGCGCTCCTCCCGCGGGAACGACGCCGTCCGCCGGCCCGGCGGCAATGATCGGATCGGAGGCCGTCCGCTGCCAGGTGAGACAGATTCCTTCCATGCCCACCGATGATGGCCGGGCGCCCCGCCCCGGACGCCACGGTCACGACAATGTGGATAACCCTCCGTACACGCAGGTCATCCCACCCTCGGAAACCTGTGCGGCGTCCCAGGACGGAACCCTCACCCCCCGGCGCGGACGGTGGCCCACTCGCCGATGCGCTTGATCAGATCGGGTGTGGCGGCCACCTCCGCGTGACCGAACGCCGGCTCCACCCACAGCTCACGCGGGTCGCGAGCGGCCTCGTAGAGCTGCCGGCCGTGGTCGGGGGAAGGAACGGGTCGGCGTCCCCGTGAACGATGAGGAACGGCACCGGAGCGATCCGGCCGGCGACCTCGTGCGGCGCCTCCGGCACGGGATCCCACCCCGTGCGGGCCACCCGGGTTCCGCGGGCCAGCCGGACGGCGAGACGGCCGGCGGGCCGTTCGATCACCCAGTGCACGCGCCGCATCGGCACCGTCCCGCGGTAGTACCAGCGGGCCGGGGCGCTGACCGACACCACCGCGTCGACACCGCCGTATAACGCCGCATGCCGGATGACGACGGCACCGCCCATGAAAAGCCCGTGGGGACGACCCGCTCGTACCCCCGGCGCCGCGCCGCCGCGACCACCGCGTCGATGTCGAGGACCTCACGGTCGCCCACGGTCGAGCGGCCACCGGACCTGCCGTGCCCGCGAAAGTCCAGGCCGATGACCCCGCCGTGACGGTTGAGGGCGGCGGCGATCCTGCGCAGCATGGGCTGCCGCCGCGAGCACGTGAAACCGTGCGCCAGGACGAAGCACAGATCGCCGCGGCCGCGCAGGTGACTCGCGTCGATCCGGACGTCGTCGTCGGTGTAGAGCGTGAGGGCCTCGGGAGTCGCCACGACCTTCATCATCGGCCATCGGCCCCGTCCTTCTCCGGCGGGACGCCGACCGCCTGAGGCCACCGCGCAGGTTCCGAACGACGGCCGGGCTGGGTAGGTAGGTGGACGTGTCTGGAGGGCGGCGCACGCGACGGGCGGGGCGGGCATGAGCGGCGACGATCCCTCGTCCGGGGTCGAGACGCGCGGACCCGGGCCGCAGGCCGAGGGCACGTCCGCTCGGACGAAGCGCGAGCCGCGGGTCGGGATGTACGCGCGGCGGGCGATGGTGTCGTCGGCGCAGGCCCACGAACGGGCCGCCGCGCTTCTGGAGCAGATGGCCCGTGCCCACCCGGAGGAGGCCGAGATGCACCGGCAGTCGGCCCTCCGGCACCGCAGGTGGGCCGAGAACGACCGGGAACTCGCCGAGAAGTACGCGCCCCGGGGCGACCCGGACAGTTCGTGACCACGGAGACCGCCGGGGCGACCGTCCGCACCGGACGCGCCCGAAGACGCAGCCGAAGACGCGGCCGACACGGACGCCGGCCGGCGCGGACGGCCCAACGCCACCGGCACGGACGCGGGCGCGTCCGGTGAGATCCGGCAAGTCGATCACCTAACCCGATACCCGAACAAGCCGGAAATCGCCGCCTGATACCGTTGCGGTGCCGCGCGCCAGGAGCGAAGTCCGGTGAGAATCCGGCGCTGTCCCGCAACTGTGGAGCCCGCGCACCGCGGGCCGAGCCAGGTCGCCTTCTGGCGCGCCGACGATGTTCGACCTCGAGGAAGGGCGATCCGTCATGTGCGGGCCGCAGCTTCCCCGCTGCCAGGAGGCTCTAGTGAGACCCGTCCGTACCCTCGGCGCGGTGATGGTGCTCATCATCGCGCTCACCACCGGATGCGGTGGTGACACCGGCACCTCCGGTGACACGTCGTCCGGCGCCCAGGCCGTGACGGTCCAGGCCGCGAACGGCGCGGTGACCATCCCCGCCAGGCCGAAGCGCATCGTGTCGCTGTCCCCCACCCACACCGAGACGCTGTTCGCGATCGGCGCCGGACCGCAGGTCGTGGCGGTCGACGAGTACTCCGACCACCCGCCGAACGCGCCGAAGACGAAGCTGTCGGGCTTCGAGCCCAACGCCGAGGCGGTCATCGAGTACAAGCCCGACCTCGTCGTCGTGTCCGACGACCTGAACGGCATCGTCAAGGCGCTGGAGAAGGTCAAGATCCCCGTGCTGCTGGAGCCGGCGGCGAACCGGCTCGACGAGGCCTACGACGAGATCCGCGACCTCGGCAAGGCGACCGGGCACGCCGCCGAGGCCGACAAGCTCGTCGCGGACATGCAGGCGAGCATCAAGCGGACGGTCGACGCCTCCCCCAAGGCCAAGGGCCTCAGCTACTACCACGAGCTCGACAACCAGCTCCACACGGTGACGTCCAAGACGTTCATCGGGCAGATCTACGGCATGTTCGGCCTCCGCAACATCGCCGACGAGGCGGAGGGAGCGAGCAGCGGGTACCCCAGGCTGTCGCGCGAGTACCTCGTCGAACAGGACCCCGACCTGATCTTCCTGGCCGACACCAAGTGCTGCGGGCAGAGCGCCGAGACCCTCGCGAAGCGTCCCGGTTTCAAGAACCTGCGCGCCGTCGACGGCGGCGGCGTGATCGAGCTGGACGACTCCATCTCCTCCCGCTGGGGTCCCCGGCTGCCCGAGTTCGTCAAGGTGATCGGCGACGCCGTGCAGAAGGTCCAGTGACCGGCGTTCGGGTCGTCCGCCCATGAGCCCCCGGCTCCGCCGTTCCCGGGGCGTCCCGGCCGGTGGACGCACGCCCGGCGCATCCGACACGCCCGGCGCATCGAACGCTCCCGAGCCGCCGGCGGCGTCCGAGGACGTGCACGCGGACACGCCGGCCGCCCCCGGCGGCCCCGTGCCGTCCGGACCGCCCCCGGTCGGACGGTCCAGGCTGCGCCCGGCGGCGCTCGCGACGGCGGCGGCGCTGCTGGCCGCGACCCTGCTGGCGGGGGTGCTCGTCGGGGCGGCGAGCCTGCCCGCCGGCGGCGTCCTGAAGGCGCTGGCCGACCGGCTGCCCTTCGTGGACGTCGACTCCGGGCTCGGCGTCGTCGAGGAGAACGTCCTGTTCGAGCTGCGCGTGCCGAGGGCGCTGATGGCGGCGCTGGTCGGCGGCATGCTCGCCATGGCGGGCGCCGGGTACCAGGGCGTGTTCCGCAACCCGCTCGCCGATCCGTACCTGCTCGGCGCGGCGGCGGGCGCGGGCGTCGGCGCGACCACGGTGATCGTGCTGACGCCGGGCGACCCCGGGTACGCCGTGCCGCTCGCCGCGTTCGCGGGCGCGGTCCTCGGGGTGTTCCTGGCGTACGTGCTGGGCACCACGGCCGGACGCGGGACGGGGACGGCGACGCTCGTGCTGGCCGGGGTCGCGGTGGCGTCGTTCCTGGCGTCGGTGCAGACGTTCCTGCAGCAGGTCAAGGCGCAGGAGCTGTACCGGATCTTCGCGTGGCTGCTCGGCGGCGTCGGGTCGGCCGACTGGCGGCAGCTCGCGCTGGTCGCCCCGTACGCCCTCGTCTCGACCGTGGTGCTGCTCGCGCACGGCCGTCTGCTGGACGTGCTGAGCGTCGGCGACGAGGAGGCGTCGGCGCTCGGGGTGCGGGCCGCGCGGGTGCGGCTGACGGTGCTGGCCGCGGCGTCGTTGGCGACGGCGTGCGCCGTGGCGGTCAGCGGGCTGATCGGGTTCGTGGGGATCGTCGTGCCGCACGTGGTGCGCAGGCTGGCGGGCGGCTCGTACCGGGCCGTGCTGCCGCTGTCGCTGCTGGGCGGCGCCGCGTTCCTCGGGCTGGCGGACCTGGTGGCGCGGACGGTGATCGAGCCCGCGGAGCTTCCGCTCGGCGTGGTGACGGCGTTCGTCGGGGGCCCGTTCTTCGTCGTGGTGCTGCGCGCGAGCCGCAGGCAGGTGGAGACGTGACCGTACGGGTGCGGAACCTGGACGTGGCGCTGGGAGGGCGTCCCGTCCTGACCGGGGTGTCGCTGGACGTTCCCGCCGGGTCGTGGACGGCGGTCATCGGGCCGAACGGGGCGGGCAAGTCGACGCTGCTGCGCGCGGTGCTCGGCCTCGTCCCGTCCCGGGGGGAGGTGACCGTGGCCGGCGTGGACCTGGGGACGCTGAAGCCGAGGCCCAGGGCGCGCCTGGTCGCGTACGCGCCGCAGAGCCCGAACCTCCCGGCCGGGATGACCGTGTTCGACTACACCCTTCTCGGCCGGTCCCCCTACATCCCGCACCTCGGCAGGGAGAGCGCACGGG
Source organism: Spirillospora sp. (assembly GCA_036564055.1). Lineage (GTDB taxonomy): Bacteria > Actinomycetota > Actinomycetes > Streptosporangiales > Streptosporangiaceae > Spirillospora. Next base: position 107 of record DATCLF010000452.1, on the reverse strand, counting down.
ACCGCGCTATCACCGCCGAGGTCCTCGACCGGCTGGACCTCACCCCGTTCGCGGACCGTCCCCTCGACCATCTGTCGGGCGGCGAGCGGCAGCGGGTGGTGCTGGCC
>DATCLF010000451.1:0-6910 GCA_036564055.1 Spirillospora sp. | reverse complement strand
TCCACCCTCGGGTCGACGTACCACCCCTGTTCCGTGAGCGGCGGTCTTCGTCTTGTGCTCCGCTCGGATCGGTCAGCGGCGCACCCGGTACCGCAGGTGAAGCACCCGGTCGCCCTGAATCACCACGTCGGGGTCCGCCAGCAGGTGCTGCGCGTCGACCGACCCGAAATAGCGTTTGCCGGACCCGAACACGACCGGTACGACGTCCATGCGCACCTCGTCGACCAGACCCGCGGCGAGCACCTGACCGCCGACGTCACCGGCGGCGACCTCGACCACGCGGTCGCCCGCAAGCTCCTGCGCCTTGGCCACGGCGGCCTCGATGCCGTCGACGAAGTGGAACGGTGCCTCGGGATGCCGGCCCTCGGGCCTGCCGCGGTGGGTCACGACGACGACGTGGTCGATGCCGCTCGGCGGTGTTCCATCCCAGCCGTCCGTCATGTCGAAGACGCGGCGGCCCGCGATCGTCACCCCGATCTGGTCCCAGTAGGGCCGGACGTAGTCGTAGGACGTCTGCGACACCTTCAGATGGCCGCTGTCGTCCAACGGCACGTCACCGCTGGTCAACCAGTCGAACAGGGGCCCGGGCCGGTCGTTGTCGTCGGCGATGAAACCGTCCACCGAGACCGAGGCGTACATGACTACCTTGACTTGTAAGAAATCAATCGGATGGAAGCGCCCAGCCGTCCAGCACGCTGCCCGGATGCTCGCGCCGGAAACGTCGCCTCGATGTACCGGATCGGCGTGAGCCCGGTGAACTCCCGGAACTCGTGACCGAAGTGGGCCGGGTCGAAGTAGCCCGCGCCGGCCGCGACGGCGCCCCAGTCGACAGGTCCTGCGGGATCGAGCGCGAGCAGGGTCGCGGTGAAGCGCTGGGAACTGGCCAGCCGTTTCGGCGTCACGCCGATGATCTCCTTGAATCGCCGGGCCAGATGGGTGCTGCTGACACCGGCCGCCGCGCTCAGCCCGGCGATCGTCACCGTCCCGCCGGTCGCCGCGATGACACCGCTCGCATGACGGACCAGATCCAAACCGGCGGTCTCCCGCAGCCGCCGCATCAGCTCGTCTTCGAGCAGCCTCAGCATCGCGTGCGGCCCGTCGGCCGCGGCCAGCCGTTCGCGCAGCTCGACGACGGCGCGCCGCCCCCAGACCTGCTCCAGCGTCACCGGCCGGTCGCGCAGCTCGGCCGCCGGCATCGGCAGGAACGGCGCGAGCCCCCACGGCCTGGCGTGCACGCCGACGGACCTGGTCCACCGCGGGTAGCCGAACTCCCATGCCCGGGTGGGAGTGGCGACCGCGCAGCCGTCGGCGTACTCGGCGGCCTCGATGTCGGTGCCGCCGCGGACGCGGAACGGCGCTCCGAGATTGACGATGAGCAGCGCCGTCGGCGCCGGCGGCAGCGTCAGCCGCGCGTACGGTGCCGTGCCTCCAGGTAGTGGAGGTCGTCGATCAGCCCGTCCAGCGGCGGCCGCGGCGCTCGGGACACGTACTCCACGCGTACAGTATCGGGCAGTATCGGCGCATCGCCGCAGGTAGAGCCGGTGATCGGCGTCATCGGTCCGCTTGTGTCGAAGCGGTCTCCGCCCGACCGTCACGGTTCCCGCGGACGACCCGCCGACGGGCGCCCGCGCGACACGGAACGACGACACCCCGCGGTGCACGTACGAAGCGCCCCGGATGTGCACTAAGCTTTTCTCGACCACGGGGCTATGGCGCAGTTGGTAGCGCGCCTCCATGGCATGGAGGAGGTCTGGGGTTCGAATCCCCATAGCTCCACGTCAGGGTGAAAGCGGCGGCCGGCACGGAACCGGCCGCCGCTTTCGTCGTCTCGGGCCCCCGGCCGGGCAGGTCAGGCGGTGAACCGGAGAACCGCGCCGACACGGACGTTCGGCGCCGGACCGTCCGGCGGCATGACGACCAGCGCGCCGTCCATGGCCGCCGCGGCGCGCACCAGCGCCGCGTCCGCCCGCTCCTCACGCGGCTCGGACACACCGAACTCGTCGTGCAGCTCCTCGGCGCTGATCGCGACCTCCGCAGGATCGGGGCCGACCCACAGACGCGCGTCCCCGTCCAGGTCCTCCCGCAGGAGGAGCGTCTCGACACGACCCTCCCGGACGGCCTTCGTCGTGGACGGCAGCCCGGATACCGCGCGCTGACCGTTCGCCATCTCGCGGTCGAAGCGCGCGGCGACGTTCATGATGCGCTCGGTCGTCTTCAACCTCAGGATCCGCCGCAGCTCGGCCTCCAGGTCGGGGTCGTCGAGGGACGTGTTCTTGTCCGTCTCCACGGTGTGCTCCAGGACGCCCTCCGAGACCTCCTCCAGGACGGCGGTCCGGGCGCGGGTGTCACCGGCGATGACGATCGCCTCGGCGCCGCAGCCGTCGGCCGCGCGGTCGATCTCGTGCGCGACCTTCTTGGCGTTGAGCTTCCACACGTTCTCCGACGAGCGCTGGAACCGGGACTGGTTCCAGTCGCCCGCCTTCGTCTTGCGGATCGGGTACTCCTCGTCCCCCTGCACCGTGAAGCGCCGGCGCCTCCCCTCGGCGGTGACGCACTCGATCGCGCCCCCGCGGCGGTCGACGACGGCCACGAGATGGGGGAACCGCTCACCGCGCTGCGCCAGGTAGGGGAGGACGTCCGGGAGCGGCGAGAGGGAGGCGCGCTCGACTCTCGGCGGGTCCTGCAGCCGCGCCAGATGCACCACCTCACCGTCCGCCGCGAAGATCACCAGCCCTTCGGAGCGGCGTTCGCGGACCTCGTCGTCGACGGTCTGCTCGATGGCGCGAAGCGTGTTCTTGGGGGTGCCCTGTTCCTCCAGATCCGCGCGCAGCGCCCGCCACCGCAGTTCCACGGCCTTGGACGCGTCCTCGGTGGTCCGGGAGAGATCGGCGTACACCGACGCGTATGGACCCGGACGTTCGTACAGGGGCTTGAGGAATGACAGATCCATAAGGGCGCCGTACCCACCCCAAATGGGGCAAACGTAAAGACGCGTTCGCGGTCCGCGGCGCCTTCTCCTTGCTCTCTCTCCCTTCTCGCGGAGTTTCTCGTACGTCTTCTCGTCCTTGATCTGTGCTCTGGGCATACGGACAACTACCCGACACGTGAGATCCACACATCGGTGACAATGACCCCCGGAGAGGGGGGCGCCTCGCGCATCGGCATCCTGGGGCCGCTCGACGTGCGGGACGGGTCGGCACGGCCAGTGACGGTCAACGGCCGCCGCCTGCGCGCCCTGCTGATCCGGCTGGCCGTCGAAGCGGGCCGCCCCGTGTCCGCCGAACGTCTCCTCGACGATCTGTGGGACGGCGCCCCGCCCGGCGGCAACGCGCTCCAGGCGCTGGTGTCGCGGCTGCGCGGCGCCGCCGGACGCGACGTGGTCGAGCACGGCCCCGCCGGCTACCGGCTCGGCGTCGACCCCGACGAGATCGACGCCGTCGCGTTCGAACGGCGGGTCGTGGCGGCCCGTGCGAAGGAAGACCCCGGTGAACGGGCCGCCGGGCTGCGGGCGGCCCTCGCCCTGTGGCGCGGGCCCGCGCTCGCCGACGTCGCGGACGCCGACTTCGCCCACGCGACGATCCGGCGGCTGGAAGAGCTGCGGCTCGCCGCCGTCGAAGACCGGGTCGACGCCGAGATCGCCGCGGGGATGCCCCCGCCGCCCGTCGCCGAACTGGAGCCCCTCGCCGCGGCCCATCCGCTGCGCGAACGGCTCCGCGGCCAGCTCATGCGCGCCCTCTACGCGGCAGGACGGCAGGCCGACGCCCTGGAGGTGTACGAGGAGACGCGGCGCGCGCTCGCCGACCGGCTCGGCGTCGACCCGTCCCCGGAGCTCTCCGCCGTCCACCTGTCGATCCTGCGGCGTGAGGCACCCGAGCCGCGGACGCCCAGGCCGGCGCCCGCCCCCGAACCCGAGCCCGTCGCCGGTCCCGCCCGCACCAACCTGCCCGCCCGGCTCACCAGCTTCGTCGGACGCGAGGAGGAGTCACAACGGGTCGGCAAACTCCTCCGCGAGACCCGGCTCGTCACCCTCACCGGCGCGGGCGGCGCCGGCAAGACGCGTCTGGCGCACGAGAGCGCCGCCGAGTTCGTCGGCGAGATGCCGGACGGGGTGTGGTTCGTGCCGCTCGCCCCCGTCAGCGACCCCGGCGACGTCGTCCAGGCGGTGCTGTCGGCGCTGCGCGTGCCCGAGACCGTCCGCCCCGGAGAGACCCGCGTGGCGGTGCCTCCGCTCGAACGGCTGACGGACTACCTCGCCGCCAAGCGGATGGTCATCGTCCTCGACAACTGCGAGCACGTCATCGACGCCGCCGCGCGGCTCGCCGACCACATCGTCACCAGGGCCGGCGGCGTCCGGATCCTCGCGACCAGCCGCGAACCGCTCGGCATCACCGGCGAGTCGCTGTGCCCGGTGCCGTCCCTGCCGCTGCCAGGCGAGGACGTCACCGACCCCGACGCCGCCCTGGACCACGCGTCGGTCCGGCTGTTCGCCGACCGCGCCGCGGCGGTCCGCCCCGGCTTCACCGTGGACGACGGGAACGTCCGCGACGTCGTCGCGATCTGCCGCGCCCTCGACGGCATCCCCCTCGCGATCGAGCTGGCCGCCGCACGGCTCCGCTCGCTCACGGCCGCGCAGGTCGCGGCCCGCCTCGGCGACCGGTTCCGGCTGCTCGCGGGCGGCAGCCGCACGGCGCTGCCCCGGCACCGGACGCTGCGCGCCGTCGTCGACTGGAGCTGGGACCTGCTCGACGACGTCGAACGCACCGTCCTGCGCCGGCTGTCGGTCTTCGCGGGCGGCGCCTCGCCCGACGCCGCCGTCCACGTGTGCGGGCTGGACGCACCGGACGCGCCCGACCCCCACGACGTCATCGACGTGATCGCCGCGCTGATCGACAAGTCGCTGGTGATGGCGGACGGCGACCCCGAGGTCCGCTACCGGCTGCTGGAGACCGTCCGCGTCTACGCGGCGGAGAAGCTGGAGCAGGCCGGCGAGGCCCGCCGCGTCCGCGACGCGCACGCCGCCCACCTGATCGCCCTCGTCGAACGCGCCGAGCCGGAGCTGCGCCGCCGCGACCAGCTCGTCTGGTCCGCCCGGCTGGCCGCCGAACGCGACAACGTCGCCGCCGCCTTCCGTCACGTGATCGAGACCGGCGACGTCGAGAAGGGACTGCGTCTCGTGGCGGGGCTGGTGTGGTTCTGGGTGCTGCGCGACCTCGAACGCGACACGGGCGGCTGGGCGGTCGCCGTCCGCGACCTCGCGGGCGGCACCGCGCCGCCCGGCCTGGAGGAGGAGTACGCGCTGTGCGCCGTCTTGGCCGGCCTTGTCACCGAGATGACCGACGGGACGGGCCCGACCAGGGAGTCGCTGGTCGCGCTCATGGACGACCTCGTCGGCGTCGTGCCCGAATCGCCGGAACACCCCGTCCTCGCCCTCATCCCGGCGGCGTCCAGCCTGATCACCGGGAACATGGACGAGGTCCGGCGGGGGCTCGACGGCGTCCGCGAGCACCCCGACCCGTGGGTGCGCGCGCTCGCCCGCGTCCTGCACGCCCACATGAGCATCAACGCCGGCGCCATCGACGACGCCGCCGAGCAGGCCGCCGACGGCTGCGCGCGGTTCCGTGAGCTCGGCGACCGGTTCGGCATGACCGTCGGGCTGAGCGCGATGATGCAGGTCGCCATGGCGCGCGACGACCTGGACGACGTCGTCCGGTTCGGGGAGGAGGCGTACGGCTACGTCACGAACGACATCAGCCCGGAACAAGGCGCGGGGATCCTCGCCCAGCTCGCCATGGCGCGGGCCCGGAAGGGCGACGTCGACCGCGCCCGCGCCGATCTCGCCCGTGCCCTGGACCTGACGGAGCGGGCCGGCGAGTTCGCCGACGCCGCGGGCGTCTCGCTCCTGCTCTCCGAGCTGGAACTGCGGGAGGGGGACCGCGAGGCCGCCCGTTCCCACGCCGACCGCGCCTACGGGTGGGTGGAGTCGCGCACGAACCGTCCCGACTTCGCGCAGGCCGCCCGCAGGACGTTCAGCCGCCTCGGCTGCCTCGCCGAGGAGGACGGCGACCTGGACGCCGCGGCGCGCTGGCACGCCCGCGCCCTGGACGACCTGCCAAACGACGCCCTCATGGGCAACCCGACCGTGGCCGCCCTCATCGAGGGGCTGGCCGCCTACGCCGCCGCGCGCGGCAGGCACGTCCGCGCCGCCGAGCTGCTGGGGACCGCGCACACCCTGAACGGCTACCGGAACACGGCGGGCTACGAAGTACGGCGGACGCTGCCCGTCGTCCGCGACGCCCTCGGCGAGGAGGTTTTCGCCGAGGCCTACGAGCGCGGCCGGCAGGTCACCCGCGACGACGTCTTCGAACGGGCGGGCGACCTCGTCGCGTCCGTCTGAGCTTCCTGGAACAGACGGGAGGCGGGCCGGAAACCCGTACCGGCCCGGCGATCGAGGGGCCGGGCCGGCACGGCGTACCGCAGGTCAGGTCCTGCGCGCGTACATGTGCATGGCGATCGGGAACGTCACGGTCACGATGCCCGCCGCCCAGGCGAGCGTGTACCAGGCGTGGTTCCCGACCGGTCCGCCGATCATCAGCGCCCGCAGTGCCTCCGCCAGATGCGTGATCGGATTGACCTTCGTCCATGCCTCCAGCCAGCCCGGCATCGTGGACGTGTCCGGGACCAGAATGCTGCTGCCGAACGTCAGCGGCATCACCCAGATGAACGCGAACCCCTGCACCGTTTCCGGGGACGGCGCGGCGAGACCGACCACGACGGAGAGCCAGCTGACCCCCAGGTAGAACACGTAGGCCAGCGCGAAACCGGCGAGTACCGAGAGCGGATCGGTGTGGAACCGGAACCCGAGGATCGACCCGAACGCGACGAGCACGGTCATGGCGATGACGAAACGGGC
>DATCLF010000450.1:0-2543 GCA_036564055.1 Spirillospora sp. | reverse complement strand
TCTCCCCGCCGGACCGCGCCTACGCCAGCGACCCGCTGTCACGCGGCATCCTGCCCGAGGCCCTGGACTCCACGCTGATCGCCGAGTTCAACGACCTGGACTCCGTCCGCGCCCTGTACGAGCGGCACCCGGAGCGGATCGCGGCCGTCATCATGGAGCCGATCCCGCACAACGTGGGCGCGCTCGTCCCGACCCAGGAGTTCATCGAGGGACTGCGCGCCCTCACCGCCGAGCAGGGCTCACTGCTGATCTTCGACGAGGTGATCACCGGTTTCCGGCACGCGCTCGGCGGCTACCAGCAGGTCTGCGGCGTCCTGCCCGACCTGACCACGTTCGGCAAGGCCATGGGCAACGGCTATCCCGTCGCCGGGCTCGCCGGCCCCCGGCGCCTGATGGAGCGGTTCAACTCCGCGGGCGGGGACGTCCTGCTGGCCGGGACGTTCAACGGCAACCCCGTCTCGTGCGCCGCCGCGATCGCCACCATCACCTACCTGCGCGACCACCCGGACTTCTACGAACGCACCCGCGCCCTCGGCGACCGGATGCGCACCGGCCTCACGGAGATCTGCGCCGAGCTCGGCATCCCCGGCACGGCCGCCGGCTTCGGCGGGGTGTTCTCCCTCTACTTCGCCGAGGCCCCGATCCGCGGCTACCGCGACCTCATGCGCAACCACGACGAGGCCTACGTGGCCTTCCACCGCCGCATGACCGACCGCGGGTTCCTCATGCTGCCCCTCCCCCTCAAGCGCAACCACATCTCCGCCGCCCACACGGCCGAGGACATCGACCGGACCCTTGAGGCGGCCCGCGACGTCCTCCGCACCATCCGCGACGACGGCCTCCTGTCCTGATCCGGGCGACGCCCCGGCATCCGGGGGCCTTCGCCGCATGGCCGCCGCGTGCGGCCCGGCTTCCTCGCCAGGGGCGGCCCCTTCGCCCGGACGGCTCCCGGAGACAGCAAGATCCCCGCCGGACGCTTCGTCCGTCGGCGGGGATCTCGGCGGCGGTTCCCGTCCGCGGGTTCTCGCGACCGGATCTTCGTCGGCCGCCGCCGGGGAAGGGGTCGTTCCGATCAAGTGAGGGCCTTGGCCTTGGCCTGGGAGCCCCGGACCGGGACCAGCCGGCCGCGCCGGCGGGCCACCCACAGGAACGCGGCCGTGAGCAGCAGGCCGAACCCGATCGTGTACATGCTGCCCTCCGGGCCGAAGTCACCGCCGCTGAGCAGGGTCGGGCCCGAGGTGACGCCGTCGAGCAGCCCCTTCGGGGCGTCCTGGCCGGAGACCGCGGTGCCGAAGATGCCGCCCCCGGCGTAGTTCCACGCGAAGTGCAGGCCGATCGGGAGCCAGAGGTTGCGGGTGGCGGCGTACGCGGCGGCGAACAGCCCCCCGGCCGCCAGCGCGGTGGCGATCGCGCCCCACACCCCGGCCGACAGGTGCCACACGCCGAACAGCGCCCCCGTCACCAGCAGGGAGATCCAGGTGCCGACGCGCTCCTCGAAGACCCGGAACAGGACGCCTCGGAAGAGCACCTCTTCGGTCACGGCGGCGGCGGCCGTGAACCCGAGGAACGCGATCGGACCCGCCGCCGACCCGAAGCCCTCGACCTTGTAGTACCCGAGGAAGGTGATGTTCGAGATCACCGCGAAGTACCACCCGAGGCCGATGAGCAGCCCGAGCGCGGTGGCCCGCACGGCGCCCTTGGCGGCGACCTCCGCCGGTGCGCGCTTCTCGGTGCGGCTCACGACCCAGCGGTACACGACCAGCGACAGCACCGCCGTCGCCACACCGATCACCAGCGTGAGGACGGTGTTCCAGTCGGCCGCCACGGCGGCCTGACCGCCGACGAGGCCGACGACCGCGACGGCCAGAAGCTGCAGCAGCAGACGCATGATCACTCCTTCTCTTCACGCGCTCCGCGGCCCTCGCCGCGGCACGCAGAGAAGCTATTGATCAAGGGGGTGCGGGGTCGTCACCGCTCGGCGGACATTTGCGGGTAGCTCTCGCGGGGGACGGGGATCCCCCGCGAGGGGGCGGAACACACCCGGCTCCGGCGATGGATGTGCGGCCGGAACACCGGGTCCCGCCGTCGGCCATGATCGGCAGAGGGAGGATCCGCGTTGTCGCGGCACGCGTCACGGCACTGCCCGTGACGGCGTCCCCGGCGGCGGCGTTCGCCCGTCCCGTCATGACCGACGCGCTGCCCACGGCCCTGTGCGGCGCACGCCACTAGCTGGGACGGTTGTGTCTCGCGCTCGACTCGTGTGGCCAAGCAGCTCCTCCTCTTCACGGGGAGGAGCTGCACCCTTGTCACGAGACTGAAGCCGTCACGAGACTGAAGCCGTCACAAGGCCGGAGCCCGGTCTGGCGTCAGGTGCGTGGTGCGTACATGACGATCGCGACGCCGAGCAGGCAGACCGCCGCGCCGAGGACGTCCCACCGGTCGGGACGGAAACCGTCGACCATCACTCCCCAGATCAGGGACCCGGCGACGAACACTCCGCCGTAGGCGGCCAGGATCCGGCCGAAGTGCGGGTCGGGCTGGAG
>DATCLF010000449.1:0-53914 GCA_036564055.1 Spirillospora sp. | reverse complement strand
CGCCGGGACCGTCCTCACCAAGCGCTGGCGGAGCCCCGCCGGTGTCGGACCCGCCACGATGGCCGGCTGGCAGCTCACCGCGGGCGGCCTTCTGCTCCTGCCCGTGGCGTTCCTGGTGGAGGGTGCGCCGCCCGCCATCGACGTTCCCGCCGCGGCCGGCTACCTCTACCTGGCCGTCCTCGGTGGCGCCGTCGCCTACTGGATCTGGTTCCGCGGCGTCTCCCGCCTCCCCGCCACCTCGGTCGCGTTCCTCGTCCTGCTGAGCCCGCTGTCTGCGGCCGTCATCGGCTGGGTGGCCCTCGGTGAGGCGCTCTCCCCGCTCCAGATGATCGGGATGGTCGTCGCCTTCGCCGGGATGCTGCTCGGCCAGCTCCCGACGAGGAAGCCCGCGCGGGCCGCGTCCGAGTCCGCGTCCGAGTCCCCGTCCGAAACCCCGGCCCCGGCTCCCCGCGCCGCGGCCGACCTGGCGGCCTGAGCCCGGTCACCCCGCGAAAGCCGGTGGTGGACGCCCGGCGTCCACCGCCGGCTCCGCTGTTTCGGGCCGGGGGAGGGCCGATGTTCCGAACTTCTGACGGTGGGCAGGCGTTGAACGGACAACGCTAGGCCGAGGAGATGAGATGGCCGGTATCGCCGACCGAATCAGGAAGTTCCTGCACAGCCCGCGGGGCCGTCAGGTCCGCGCGCGGGCCGAGCGGCTCGCCCGCGATCCACGCACCCAGGCCAGGGCCCGCCGCCTGGTCACCCGGTTCCGCGGCGGCGGCCGTCGCCGCTACTGATCGCCATCGACCACGTGACCGCCGGCCGCCCGCGCGGTGCTGCACCCTGGACGCAACTGCGAACTATTTGCAATAGTGGCGGCATGGGTGACTACTCGCTTCCCGACCTGCCCTACGACTACGCCGCGCTGGAGCCCGCGATCACCGGTGAGATCCTGGAGCTGCACCACTCCCGGCATCACGCCGCCTACGTGAAGGGCGCCAACGACACGCTGGAGAAGCTCGCCGAGGCGCGGGAGAAGGGGCAGTACGACGGGCTGGTCGGCCTGGAGAAGACGTTCGCGTTCAACCTCTCCGGGCACGTCCTGCACTCGATCTTCTGGAAGAACCTGTCGCCGGACGGCGGCGACCGTCCGGACGGGGAGCTGGCCGCCGCCATCGACGAGCACTTCGGGTCGTTCGAGGCGTTCCAGAAGCAGCTGACGACCGCGACCACCACCGTCCAGGGCTCCGGGTGGGGCGTGCTCGCGTGGGAGCCGATGAGCCGGCGGCTCGTCGTGGAGCAGGTCTACGACCACCACGGCAACGTCGGCGTGAACACGACGCCGCTGCTCGTCTTCGACGCCTGGGAGCATGCGTACTACCTGCAGTACCGCAACGTGCGCCCCGACTACGTCGAGAAGCTGTGGTCGCTCGTCGACTGGGCGGACGTGCAGGAACGGTTCGCCGCCGCCCGAGGCTGACCGCCGAGGGCCCCTGGACCGCGGCGCCCGTCAGGCCGGGATCATGCTCAGGAACCCTTTCCTACGGCCTGGCGGGCGCCGTGACACGCCCACGGCGGCGCACCGAAGACGCGATCCGGGGGCGCCTCCAGAAGAACCCACAGCGGAAGCGTTCAGATTCCCCGTCCCCGATCCGCAAGCTCGAACAAGGCGAGCGACGTGACACCCGCGTGGAGACCCCGCGCAGGTCCGCCGTCGCCCGCGGCTGACCGCCAGGGCGTCTGAATCACGGCGCCCGTCACGCCGGGACCACACTCGGGAACCCTTCCAAGCGGCCTAACAGGTGCTGTGACCCATCCGCGGCAGCGCACCAAAGGCGCAATCCGGAGGCTCCAAACCCACGGCAGAAGGCGTCGCACAAGCGCTTGCGGCCGGGGTAGAGACGGCTGGGCCGTCGATCGGCTAGAGGTCGAGGTCGCCCGCCTTGATGGTACGGACGAGTGCTGCCAGCTCGTTGCGGCTGAGTGTGAGGTGGCCCTGAGAGGGGGCCTTGCTGTCCCGCACGCCGACTTTTCCGTCCAGGCTCGCAAGCTCGACGCAGTCTCCTCCGGTCGAGCTGCTGTGGCTGCTCTTGCGCCACTGTGCAGTCATGTGCTCTCCATCGCTGAGAGGATCAAAGCCCTGGATGGACCTTCCGGGAGGGCCTTTGCCCCGATTCGAGCCCATCGCTCCATGGAGGACTTTACCTCGGAGCCATCGAGGATTAGGCGCCCCCCATGGGGGGGCTTCCACATACGTGACATCCCCGAAGTCGCCCGTAAGGATCTTGAAGTATCCGTCCTGGCCCATGTGAGCCCCTTCGGTGAAGGGGATCACGCGAAGAATGATGTTCGGTGACTCGGAAATGGCGACGAGGCGCTGAAGTTGTTCCTTCATCACGGCTGGCCCGCCCACATGCCGCATCAGGACCGCCTCGTCGAGGATGATGTCGAGTAGGGGAGGATCTTCCCGGGAAAGGATCTCCTGTCGGAGAATCCGTTCGTCCACCAAGTCGTCTATGGACGCCACTCCTGCGGCCGTGAACGAGGCGCGTGCGTAGTCCGGGGTCTGTAGCAGCCCCGGTACCCACAGTCCTTCGAACGTTCTGATGTTATCTGCCCTGATTTCGTAGGAGATGTGCTCTCTGAACCAGTCTGGGTCGTGACTCAGACGGGCGAACATCAGTAGCCGCTGGAAGTGGCCACCGGTCTCCCAGAGGTCATCCAAGATCCGAGCATCGTTCTCGTTGATCCTCCGACGGCCGGCTTCGCAGTTGGAAAGACTGGAGGGCGACCGGCCGACGATGCTGCCCAGCTTCTCCTGGGACAAACCGGACTTCTCTCTGTAGAAGCGCAGGTCATGCGCTAGCCATGCCCACAAGCTGGTGTTTGGGTCCGGGGGATTTGTTTGCGACACCGGCGCACACCGACCTTTTCAAAGTTTTCGGAAGCGTGGCGAGCTTATGACTTTAACGGCACTCTTGTTGCCGTGTCAGCTCGAATTGGAAAAGGATCATGATGTACCGTGCGGAAGCCCAGATGGACGCTTCGGCCCTTGGTCTCGGGGTGCGGTGGGGAACGGTCTACTTCTCTGATGCCACGGGGCTTTTGACCGTTTTGACGCGGAATGCTTTGCCGGCGGATCAGATCCGGTTCGGTCTCCGGGCGTACGTGGCGGCCCGGTCGCTCGGTGAGCTTCTGCGCCTGGTCGCCGAGGAGGACGAGAAGTACCGCAGGTATCTGGCGGAGAAGGGCGAGCGAAATGATCACGCCGGCTGATGTGGCCCATGAGGCCTCGTGGGCCGTGGTCATGACGTTCGCCGGAGCGTTGACCGCGGGGATTCTGATCGGCCTGATGCTCTATCCGCGGCTGGTCCCGCAGGGTCGGCACTCGGCGAGAGGCGTCGCCGCTGCTCGCGTCGATGACGGACGCACACGGCGCAGGAGGCGGTCCGGCGGTGCGCGCAAGGGGCCCGTCGGATGACGGATTCGGTGTGCGGCCGGCGCGTCTAGCGTCGCAGGCGGAGGACTACGCCTAAGGAGAATCCATGCCCGCCACGCCGGACACGTCGGCGGCCGAGGCGTCGCCCAAGGTCGCCGCCCTGCGGAGGGCGCTGGCCTCGCTGCCGGGGGCCGTGGTCGCCTACTCGGGCGGTGTCGACAGTTCGCTGCTGGCCTACCTGGCGCACCGGGAGCTCGGAGACCGGGCCCTCGCGGTGACCGCGGACTCGCCGTCCCTGGCCCGGTCGGAGCTGGCCGAGGCGACCGCGCAGGCCGCGCGGCTCGGAATGCGGCACCGCGTGGTGACCACGCACGAGCTGGACGACGAGCGGTACGCCGCGAACCGCGCCGACCGGTGCCGGTTCTGCAAGGAGGAGCTCGTCTCGGTGCTGAACGCGGTCGCGGCGGAGGCGGGGGACTGGCCGGTCCTGCTCGGCGTGAACACCGACGACCTGGGCGACCACCGTCCCGGGCAGAGCGCCGCCCGCAGGATGGGTGCGCGTTTCCCGATGGTGGACGCCGGGATGAGCAAGGACGACGTACGTGCCGCCGCCCGCGGGTTCGGGCTGCCCGCGTCGGACAAGCCCGCCTCGGCGTGCCTGTCGTCGCGTCTCGCCTACGGCGTGCCGGTCACGCGGGAGGCGCTGCGGCGGGTCGAGAACGCCGAGGAGGCCCTGCGGCGCGCCGGGTTCGGCGGACGGCTCCGGGTCCGCGACCAGGGCGGCGACCTCGCCAGGATCGAGGTCGAGGCCCCCGACATCGTGCGGGTCGCCGAGCGGGCGCCGGAGATCGCCGCCCTGCTCAAGGACACCGGTTTCCGCTACGTCACCCTCGACCTGGAGCCGTATCGGCAGGGCAGTCACAACGCCGTCCTCGGCCTGCCCCGGGTGCGCGCCGCCTCGTGAAGACGGCGATCGCCCGTCGGATGACGGATTCGCCGCGGCCCTCCCGCGCCTAGCGTCACCGGAGGACGACCTCGAAGGAGATTCCCATGGCCCACCGGCCCGGACCGACCCGCGTGCGAGCCGCCTCGTGACCACCCCGGACGCCGTCGACGAGCTGGGCTTCGCCCGCGTCGACATCGGACGCGGACGGCGCCGCGGCCACCCGGAGGCGGTGTTCTGCGAGGGCAAGACGCCCGAGGAGGTCGTTGCGATCGCCGGGAGCCTCGTCGGCGCCGGGGCCGTCAACGTGCTCGCCACCCGCGCGTCCGACGAGACCCTGCACGCGCTGCGCGCCGCGTTCCCCGGGGCGGTCGTGCACGAACGCGCCCGGCTCGCGGTGCTCGCGCCGGTCGCGCGGGACGGCACGGGACGCGTCGCGGTCGTGTGCGGCAGGCCCGGGGACGAACCGGCCGCCGAGGAGGCCGCGCTGGTCGCGGAGGCGATGGGCAGCCGCGTCGTCCGGCGTTACGACGCGCCCGCGCACGACCCGTCCGCGCTGCCGGGCTGGTTGCGCGAGCAGGATCCGCCCACGGTCTACGTCGTCGCCGACGGGACGGGCGGGGCCCTGCCCACCCTCGTGTCCGGCCTGGTGGACCGCATGGTCATCGCGCTGCCGACCTCGGCGGGCGGAGACCTGCCGGGCAAAGCGGCATTGCTGTCGGCATTGAACGCCTGCTCCCCGGGGGTGGTCGTGGTCAACATCGACAACGGATACGGCGCCGGATACTCCGCCCATCTCATCAACACGGCTCACCTCGTCAACACACAGTCGCGCACGCGGGAGGCCGTGTGATCCGTCCCATCGCCGCCGCCGACGCCGCGAACCTCGACCCGGACCGGGTGCGGCAATGCGTGAAGGACCTCCTGGCCCGTGACGCCGAGGCCGCCTTCCTCCGCCGTGCGTCACGAGACCAGTACGAGGCGGCCCGCGAGATCGCGCCCGACGCCGTCCACCATCCGCGGTCGGGGCTCGTGGTGCTGGCCCCGCCGCGTCCCCGCCCCTGCTCCTTCGTGCCGCAGCCGGTCGCGGTCGTCTCGGCCGGGACGGCCGACCTGCCGGTCGCGGAGGAGGCGGTGGCGGCGGCCTCGACGCTGGGGCTGCGCGCCGCGCTCACCGCCGACGTCGGCGTCGCCGGCCTGCACCGGCTCCTCGCGGTGCGCGACGAGCTGGACGAGGCCCGGCTCCTCATCGTCGTGGCGGGCATGGACGGCGCGCTGCCGTCGGTCGTGGCGAAGCTGTCGTCCCGCCCGGTCGTGGCCGTGCCGACCAGCGTCGGCTACGGCAGCTCCGACGGCGGTCTCGCGGCACTGACGGCGCTGCTCGCCTCCGGTGCGCCGGGCCTCGCCGTCACCGGAATCGACGACGGCCTGGGGGCCGCGGTATTCGCACGGAGGCTGCTCGGATGACCTCTGCACACACCCAGCACACGCACACGAGGCACACGCACACGAAGCCCAGAACGAAAATCGCCTACTTCAACTGCTTCGCCGGGGTCGCCGGTGACATGGCCCTCGGGGCCCTGCTGGACGCGGGCGCCGACCTCGGCGAGGTCCGCGCCATGCTCAAGGGCCTCGGCGTCCCCGGCTGGTCCCTGGAGACCGAGCGGGTGATGCGGCGGGGCGTCGCGGCGACGCGGGCGGTCGTCGGGGTCGAGGACGACGCCGTGTCCCGCACGCACGCCGTCATCGAGGACCTCGTCGGGTCGGCGCCGCTGCCGGAACGGGTACGGGAGCGGGCGCTGCGGGTGTTCCGGACGCTCGCCGAGGCGGAGGGCGCCGTGCACGGGACCCCGCCGGAGGACGTGCACTTCCACGAGGTCGGCGGCCACGACGCCATCGTCGACGTCGTCGGCACGTGCGCCGCGCTGGAGACCCTCGGCGTCGAGGAGGTGCGGGCCGCGCCGATCCCGGTCGGGCGGGGGTTCATCCGGTGCCGCCACGGCCTCATCCCCAATCCCGGCCCCGCCGTCGTGGAGCTGCTGGCCCGCGCCCACGCGCCGGTCGAAGGCCGCGACATCGACGCCGAGATGGCCACCCCGACGGGGACGGCGCTGCTGGTCGCCCTCGCCGAGTCGTTCGGGCCGATGCCGTCGATGACCGTCACCGGCAACGGGTTCGGCGCCGGGACGAAGGTGTTCGGGGACTTCCCGAACGTGACGCAGGTCGTCCTCGGCGAGACCGGCTGACCCGGCACCCGCACCCCGCACGCGCGGGAGGAACGGCGCGCAGAAAGCACGGGGGGCGCCGCCTGACGTCGTTGGCAGGCGGCGCCCCGTTCGTGGCCGGTCAGCGGCGCCAGATGCGGTGCCGGGGCGGCGACGACGGCCGGTTCGGCCGCGTCGACTCCCACTTGCGGCGCCACTCGGCCGCCTCGGGCCCGCGCGGGGCGCGGCGGCGGTCCTCGGAGTGCAGGGACGCCCACCAGCCCTCGTCGTGCTCGACCCACAGACGGCCCACCTCGTCCTCCAGGCGGGCGTTGAACGCGCCGACCGGCTCGTCCGGCTCGGGGATCAGCGGCCGGCCGTACCGGACGGTCACGACGGGACGTCCCCGCTTCGGCCAGAACCCCCCGCGCGGCATCGCCTGGTAGGTGCCCCGCAGCACCAGCGGCACGGCCGGAACGCCGTGCTCGCGGCACAGCAGTGCGGCGCCCATCCGGAACCGGCGCGTCCACCCGTCCGGCGACCGGGTGCCCTCGGGGTAGATGAGCAGGTTCCACCCGTCCCGGAGCAGCTCGGACGCGAGGTCCAGGGAGCGGTCGGAGCCGCGCCGCTCGATCGGGAACGCGTTGAACGTCAGCGCGGTGGCGATCGCCCGCCAGCGGGCGTCGAAGAAGTAGTCGGCCGCCGCCGCGACCGCGACCCGCCGCCGCACGTGCGCCGGCAGGGAGCCGAGGATCAGGGGCGTGTCCAGGTGGCTCGCGTGGTTGGCGACGAACACGACCGGGCCCTTCACCCCTTCGAGGAGGTCGAGCCCGTGGATCTCGGGACGCGTCTGGTTCCACGTGACGGTGCGCAGCACGCAGTCGAACGCGAAGGTCCGGGCCGCCACGGCGAGGGGCCTGCGCGCCCACGCGGTGGGGAACGGCCGCGACCGCGGCGCCTGCGACCACGCCTGCGCCGACCGCGGCGCGGGGGCGCGGCCCCGCCAGTCGCGTCCGCGCTGCAGCAGCCGGATCTCCTCGACGAGCTTCATGCGCCCCCCGCTCATCGGACGTCCGCCAGCGTCATCGGAGGGGTGTGCAGGTAGGTGAGGCTCGGGCTGCGCCCCACGGTCTCGCTCGCCATCTCCAGGGCGTCGGCGAGGGTGCTCGCCGCGCGGAACCCGAGCCGGGCCGCGACCTTGCGGTCCGCGCCCACGCAGATGACGTCGCCCAGGTGGGACAGCGCGTGCGCGCCCCAGTACCACATGTAGAACGGGTGGACGCCGTGGTAGGCGTACGAGTTGCGGTACAGGTGGACGTACCAGGGGTCGGTGGCGTACTGCTCCTCGTACTTCGTCTCGATGGTCGCCGGGTCCGTCGTCTGCGTCAGCACCTCCTCGTAGAAGTCGATGTAGCTCGGGTGGTGCAGCGGATGGAACTCCGACTTCATCGGGTGGTACATGATCAGCACGCCGCCCTCGCGGACGATCGGCTTGCCCCGGTACATGTTGAAGTAGTAGCCGAGCCCCAGGCTGTACACGAGGATCGGGTTCATCACCGAGTTGACGTTGTAGGGGCACAGGTAGGGCAGCCCCAGCATCAGCACGTCCGACTGGCCGTGCACCTCGGTGAGCTGCTGACGGTGGACGTTGGCGAGCGTCCGCTCGTGCACGAGGTCGGTGGCGCCCGCGTGGATGCCCGTGACCCCGTACGGCGCCCGCATCCCCTGCCACACCCGGTGCCGCGCCGCGGCCGGGGCGAGGTCGTTGGCGCGTTTGGCGGCGAGGAACTTCGCCTGGTCCTTCAGCGTCCACTCCCACTCGCGCTTGTTCAGGAACTCGAACGGCGAGGGGAACTGGTCGTTGTTGAGGGTGCACTCGATGTGGAACACCCGCACCGACTCCGACAGGAGCTTGTGCATCCGGTCGTAGGAGTGGTGCATCGCCGAGTTCGGCGGGTCGTTGAACGACCGGGAGTGCCGCAGCGTGTGGACGTTGTGGTGGTGCCGCAGGCTCCGGTACGACGCCAGCCCGACCGCGACGGACTTGGGCCCGCCGTTCATCGCCACCAGGTTGATGTTCACGTAGACGATGAGGTCGCTCTCGGCGGCCCGCCGGTTGATCTCGACGTCCTCGCCGTGGCGGGTCTGCCCGAGCAGCGTCAGGTTGTCGGCGTCCTCGGCGTCGTGGTTGCGGAGCCGGTCCGGCCAGAAGGAGGCGAACACGCGCTCGCCGACGATGTGCTTGATCTCCGCGGGGGTCATCCGGCGGTGCAGCGCGTTGCCGGCGATCAGCTCCACGTCGTCCACGCCGGCGGCGGCGGCCATCTCCAGGACCTGCTCGATGACGCGCTGGCGGATGTCGGGCGCCCGCATCGGCGGCAGCGGCAGCGACAGGTCGTCGAACACGATCGTCAGGCGCATCCCGGGACGCAGCAGCTCGGGGAGCGGCTCGCTGCCGAGCGGGTTCAGCAGCGCCTCGCGGATCCGGCCGTTCAGGTCGCGGATGCCGGGCAGGGAGTCCGGCGGGTAGATCACGCGGGTGCCGAGGGGGAAGCGCTCCAGGCGGAACCCCTCACCCTCGTGCACGAGGATCGGAGGCGTGCGCTCGTCGACCTCCAGCACGAGTCCCGGTCTGCTCATCCATCGGCTCCTTCGTGGTCGGGATGGTCGGCACCGCCGTGGGCGTGCACCGCGCCGTTCAGCGCGGGGACACCGCCGTTCTGGGGGGCGAACGCGATCTTGACGCTGCCCGAACGGCCGGCGGACAGCGCGTGGGTCAGCGCGTCCCGCCAGCGGGTGAGGGGGTAGATGCTGTCGACGAAGCCGTCGAGGGCGTCGTGGGAGGCCAGGTCGAGGGCGGCCCGGAAGTCGTCGGCGCCGCGGCTGGCGTACGACCCGACGATGTTCAGCTCCCGGTACCAGGCGGGCGTCAGGTCGACCGACTTGGACGGCATGCCGGACAGCAGCACCGTCCCGCCCGCCCGGACGAGCCGCAGCGCGGTGTCCAGGCCCTCGCCGCCGGTGCACTCGAAGACGATGTCGGCGCCGCCGAGCAGGTAGCCGGGGCCGAGCTCGGGGCGCACGAGGGACCCGCCGGTGATGCGCCGCAGCCCCCGCAGCGCCGCCGACGGGTCGATGGTCTCGGTCGCGCCGAGCGCGCGCGCCCGGCGCCGCTGCCCGGCGTGCCGGCCGATGACGATGATCGGCCCGGCGGCGGTCAGCTCCCGCAGCGCGAGCACGGTCAGCAGGCCCACCGTGCCCGCGCCGACCACGACGATCGACGTGCCGCGGGGGACGTCGATGCGGCGCACGGAGCGCACCGCGCACGCGAGCGGCTCGGCCAGCACCGCCCGTTCCGACGGCAGCGAGTCCGGCACCCGGTGGAGCTGGCTGCGGTGCGCGATGAGCCGTTCCGACCAGCCGCCGCCGGTGTCGGCGCAGAACCCGGTCTGGAGCCCGGAGGAGATCCGGCCGACGTTGACGTGGTCGCACCTGTTCTCGTGGCCGCTCGCGCACGACGGGCACGGGCCGGTCCCGCGGGCCCGGCACGGCAGCACCGGGTCCATGACGACCCGGGTGCCGGCGGGCATGCCGTCGACGTCGTCCATCAGCTCGGCGAGGACCTCGTGGCCCGGCACGAACGGCATGGACACGAGCGGCGACAGGTACGGCGACACCTTCCCGGTCGCCATCGCCAGGTCGGACCCGCAGATGCCGGACAGGACGGTCCGCAGCCGCACCCAGCCGGGGCCGGGCGGCGACGGCGCCTGGCGGTGCGCGAGGCGCAGCGGCGCGAGCGAGGGCACCGCCGCCCGGCGCAGCCGCCCGGGAAGCCGCGAGGCGGCGAGGTAGCGGGCGGGCGAGCGGTGGTACTCGAGCGCGAGGATCATCGGGCCTCCTCCAGCGCCGCGTCGAGAATGCTGGTCACGGGACCGGCGTCGCCGTCCCAGTCCGCGATCGTCCAGCGCTGCCGTTTGGCGTGCCGGTACAGGCGGGCGTCGGGGTTGACCGCGACCGGGTTGCCGACCTGCTCCAGGACGGGCACGTCGGAGTAGTGGTCGCCGTACGCCCAGCTCGCCGCGAGGTCCACGCCCTCCTCACGGGCCCAGGACCGCAGCCACGCCGCGCGGGCCTCCCCGATCAGCGGGGGTTGTTCGAAGTGGCCGGTGCAGCGGCCGTCGACGACGCGCAGCTTCGCGGCGAGGACGTCGTCGAACAGGGCCCGCAGCGGCTCGACGAAGACGTCGACGGTGCCGGTGACGAGGACGGTGCGGTGCCCGGCGGCGCGGTGACGGCGGATGCGGCGGATCGCCTGCGGCCACGCCCGCCGCAGCAGCACGTCCGAGAGCCGTTCCCGGGCGAGCGCCCGCAGCTCGGCCTCGTCCGCGCCCTCGTACCGGCGCATGAACTCGCGCAGGAACTCGCCGCGGTCGCGGTGCTCGGTGCGCAGGTAACGGGGCACGGACCGCAGGACGGGCGCCAGCGCCCCCGGCCACGACCGCAGGGGGGCGTCCAGCAGCCGCGCCCACAGGTGCGCCTCCACGACGTCGGACGCGACGATCGTGCCGTCGAGGTCGAAGACGGCGGCGACGTCGCCGCGTTCCTCGAACTTCTTCGCGGGCTGCGCCGGACGTCCCGTCGTCAGCGCCGGGCGCGGCTTCGGGTGGTGGGGCGGGGCCAGCCGGAACGCGGCGGTCACCGCGGGGCAGTGCACCTCGCGGAGGTAGTGGTCCCAGTCGATGACCGCCGAGTCGCATTTGGCGCCCTCGGGGAGCGAATCGCTGAGCGCGAGGGTCCGGTCGTCGGCGTAGACGACCTCGACCCCGCCGTAGGCGCCGTACAGGTCGCGGTAGCGGCGCAGCAGCCGCACCTCGCGTCCCTGCTTGTGGAGCGTGCGCTGCCAGCCGCGGGTGCGTTCGCCGCTCGGGAGGGCGAGCAGGGCGCGTTCGGCGAGGTCCATCGCGCGTTCGGCCGTGCCGAGCATCTTGTCGGCGCGGCTCTCGCTGACCAGGGTGATGTCGCGGGGCCGGATCGCGCCGCGACCGTCGGAGCCGGGCAGCGGGTGCTCGGCGAAGTAGCTCTGGACGAGCTCGACGAGCCGCTGGAGGGTGAGCGGGTTCCGCGCGCCGGACCCGACGTGGTAGTAGGCGGGGGAGCCGGGCTCCGGCGGTGCGGCGGCGGCGCCGAGCAGCGCGTTCACCACCAGGTCGACGGGGATGATGTCGACGATCCCGTCCGGGATGCCGGCGAGGAAGCGCAGGATGCCCTGCCCGTAGGCGAGGATCAGCGGGTCGGCCATCTTGAACCCGTCGATCCAGCCGGGATAGGGGTGCCGCAGGGAGCTCTCCACGATCGCGGGCCGGACGATCGACAGGGGGAGGTCGCGGGCGGTCTGTTCCGCGGCGCGCTCCCCGAGGGCCTTGGTGAGGGTGTACACGTCGGGCCAGCCGAGGCTGCGGGCCCGTTCGCGGCCGTAGTCGGTGAGGCGGCGGTCGACCTCCTCGCGGCGGCGGCGCTCGGTGTCGGCGGCGACGGCGGTGGGGCCGGCCTTGCCGTGGTCGCGCCGCGCGGCGGCGCGCAGCCGCCCGAGGACCTCCGGCCGGCGGGACTGGCGCTCCACGGACCGGCGCGCCTCGACCGCGTACTCGAGCTCGGTTCTCCAGTCGATGTCGTGGTCGAGGGAGGCCTCCGGGACGACGCCCTTGCGGACGCCCGCGACGTAGGCGGTGGAGACGTGGACGATGTGCGGGGACTTCCCGGACCGCTCCCCGGCGCGCCGCACGGCCTCGTAGAGGTTGATCGAGCCGACGACGTTGGTGGCGAACGCCCGGTCGATCGGCGGGTCGAACGACACGATCGACGCGCTGTGAATGACGGCGTCGATGTCGTCGGGCAGCTCGGGCACGGACTCGGTGATGTCGGCGGAGACGACGCGGACCCGCCGCCGGACGGCCTCGCGGGCCTCGTCCTCGCCGATGCGCTCCCGCCACGGCCCGAACACCGGTTTGGCGACCAGCTCGTCGAGCCGCTGCTCCGCGGTCACGCCGGGCTTCTCCCGCAGCACGGTGACGACGCGGGTGTCCGGGTACGTCGACAGCACCCGTTCCAGGAGCGCCTGCCCGATGAAGCCGGTGACACCGGTCAGCAGGACGGTCTTGCCGGCGAGACCCTCGATCACGCCGTCCTCGGTCACGCCCTCACCCATCTGGCACGCTCCCCGCGGCCCCGAAAATGCGCACACGGCGGTCAAAGCTGAAGTCCTGCGTCATGCAGGGAACGCTAGGCACGGAAGGGGAGCAGCGAATCCGTCATGTGACGGGGCTCTTGCGGGCCCGCCTCGGCCTCGCCGTCCCGGGCGAGGGGGATCTCCGCGACGAGGACGAAGCCGTCGTCGCCGTCCGTTCCGGCCGACAGGCGGCCGCCGAGGGCGCGGGTGCGGGCCGTCAGGTTCGACAGGCCCTTGCCGGTGCCGGGTTCGGACCCGGTGTACGACGGGGGGATGACGCCGTCGTTGCGCACGGTGAGCCGCACGCGGCCGTCGCGCGAGGTGAGCGTGATCGAGCACTGCGCGGGGTGCGCGTGCCGCAGGATGTTGGTGACGGATTCGCGCAGCACCGCCGCCAGCGCCCCGTCCGCCAGGGAGGACGGGGGCAGGTCGGCGAGGGCGGGCATGTCGACGTGGACCTCGGCCCCGGCGGCGGCGAGCGCGGCCCGCGCCGACACGACCTCGTCCCGCAGCGAGAGGGCGGTCTCCCGGTCGGCGACCGCGCGGGCGGCCTCGGCCCGTGACTGCTCGGCGAGCTCGGCGAGCTCGTGCAGCTCGGACTCGGCGCGGGCGGGGTCGGCGGTGACGAGCCGCCGCGCCAGCTCCGCCTTCACCGTGATCGTCGACAGGCCGAGCCCGAGCAGGTCGTGGACGTCGCGGGAGATGCGCAGACGCTCGTGCAGCGCCGCCATCCGCGCCAGCCGCTCGCGGGCCACGTCGACCTCGCGGGCGAGCTGCGGCAGCCGGTACAGCGCGAACACGACCACGCCGATCTGCAGCGAGATCGCGCAGGTGTAGAGGTAGAACAGGGCGCCGTACGACGTCCACAGCGCGGGCACGCACCAGGCGGCGAGGGTGAGCCAGAACAGGATCCACGCCCGGCGGCCGCGCGCCACCAGCAGCACCGACCCGGTCACCAGGCACGCCATCGTCGCCCATTCCGGGCCGAGCAGCGCGTACGGGACGAAGATCAGCAGAAGCTGGACCGAGAGGGTCCAGGCGCCGCCCTTGGGCTGCCGGCCGCGCAGCACGGTCGAGCAGTGCCGCAGCTGCAGCGCCGCGACCGCGACGACGACGGCGACGGCCGCGCCGGTCGTCCGCCAGGACCCGCCGGGGGCCGTGTGGACGGACACGACCTGCTGCCAGCCGAAGCCGACGGTGAGGAACACGAGGATCGTCCACGCGAGCCGCGACTGCGTCACGCGTCCCGGCCGGTGCCGCCTCGGGGAGGGGCCTTGGAGCGCTCCGACGATCGACCGGACGTCCGTCGCGGCGCGCCGCGCGGTGCGGGCCACCTCGTCGAGGTCCGCGCGCGCCGCGGCGGCGTCGGCCGGCAGCCGCTCACGGGCGCGGCGGCTCAGCAGCCCGATGCGGATCAGCGCCGCGCCCAGCACCGTGCGCAGGCTGCCGGACGCCTCCAGCCGTTCGCGCGCCGCCGCCGCGGCGGCGAACTGCGCCTGGGTCTGGTGCAGTTCCCGGACGAATCCCGACAGCCGCGTGAGCGCGTACATCGACAGCCCGACGACGACCGTCATGACGACGCAGTAGGAGACGTCCTCGGCGGGCCAGCCCTGGTAGTAGCGCAGCAGGCCCTCGGCCGCCGCGACGAGCGCGACCAGGAACCACGACAGCGGCAGACGCAGCAGCAGGAGCATCGTGCCGGCGAGGAACCCGCCCACGACCGGGTACCAGTACGTGCCGAACACCAGCAGCGGCAGCAGGGCCAGCGCCGTCTGCACCGTGAGGTGCGTCACGACGACCCAGCGGCGGGGCGGCTGCGAGCGGGGGCCGTACAGGACGAGCAGCCACTGCACGCCGAAGATGCCGATGATGACGAGCGTGGCCGACACGAGCATGTGGGACGGGCCGGTCTCGGCCTGGTTGACCAGCCTGGTCTGCAGCATCAGCACCAGGTACATGCCGGTGATAACGCGGGCGAACAGCGGGGTGCGGCCGATGAGGGCGTCGTCGTGTCCCGCCAGTTCGTGTTCCGCCGGTTCGTCGCGTCGCCGAGCGGATCCGTCCCTTCGCGCCACCTTCACGGTCCCCCCAACGCCGTCCCATTGGATGATTAAACGGCGGACACGCACGATCAAGGGATAAATCGGACTGAACGGTAGTGTGTCGGAGGCGCCAGGGACCCTCGCACGGGCCCCCGCGCCATCGTCGTCACGGTCCGGCCCCGCATCACCGCCGTCCGCATCACCGCCGTCTGCGTCACCGTCCCCTGCAGCACCGCCGGCGGATCAGGCGGGACGGTCGGCGCCGGCCTCGGCGGCCGGGACGCACCGGTGCAGCTCGGCGCGCGAGGCGACGCCCAGCTTCGGGAACGCCTTGTAGAGGTGGTAGGCCACCGTCCGGTGGCTGAGCCGGAGCTGCGCCGCGATCTGCCGGTTCGTCGCACCGGTCATCGCCAGCCGCACCACCTGCATCTCCTGCGCGGTGAGCCGCGTCCTCGGGTCCTCGCCGCCCGGCCGCGCGTCCCGCCCGGCGGGCCGCGTGCCCTGCCCGGCGGCGCGCAGTTCCCCGCGCGCCCGTTCCGCCCACGGCACCGCCCCGAGCCGCTCGAAGATCTCCAGCGCGGCGCGCAGCCGCGCCCGTGCCCGCGCCCGGCGCCGGCACCGGCGCAGCCGCTCCCCGTACAGCAGTTCCGTGCGGGCCCGTTCGAAGGGGCGTCCGGCGCGCCGGTGCGCGGCGAGCGCGAGCGCGAACTGCCGTTCCGCCTCGTCGTCGTCGGCGGTGAGCAGGGCCCGGCAGCGTGCGGCGACGCCGTCCGTCCACGGCCCCGGGACGTTGCGGGCGAACGCCTCCAGCCGCTCCATCGGTTCGCCGGCGGCGCCGGGACGGCCGGACGCGACGGCGGCCTCCACGGCGTCGGCGAGCGCCAGGATCACCGCCGGGGTGTGCACGGTCGTGTCGCGGTGGGCGTCCTGGAGGTGGTCCAGCGCGTCCTCCGGACGGCCGAGGCCGAGGGCGAGCAGCCCGAGCGCGTCATCGACCCGCCCGTCGGCGGACAGCGCGCGGCACCGGACCTCGTCCCCCTCGATCGCCGCCTGCCGCGCCTGGACCGACCGCAGCGCGGCGGCCTGGCGGCGCTGCCCGGCCTCCTCGGCGATCTCCAGCGCCTCGCGGACCAGGGACCGGGCGTCGTCGTGCGCGCCGTGGAACAGCCGCGTCAACGCCTGGACGGCGAGCGCGCGCGGGACGAGGGCGAGCAGTCCGCGGTCGCGGCAGTGCGCGACGAGCTGCGCCGACATCTCCGCCGCGGCGGTGTCGTCCCCGGCCAGCAGGGCGATCTCGGCGGCCAGCAGGCGGGCCCGTTCGTCGTGCGTGTCGTCCGGGAGGCGGGGCAGGAGGCGGCGGGCGGCCGCGACGTCCTCGTCGAGCAGCGCCGCCACCGCTTCGACCAGCACGGGACCGCCGGTGTCCGGTTCGTGTGCGCCCGTCTCGGCGTCCGGGTGGCGGGTGCCGGCGTGGGCCTTGACCGCCCGCGCGGCGGTCTCGGCGTCGCCGCAGGTCCAGGCGTGGAACGCCGCGTCTTCGAGCATCCGCGCCCGCAGCCGCGGGTCGTCGCAGGTTTCCGCGCGTTCCAGCAGCAGCCGTCCGGCGGCCTGCGGAACGCCCTGCTCGGCCTCCACCCCGGCCCGCACGAGGTCGGCGCGCGCCGTCGTCGCGGGCGCCGGGTGCGTCCGCGCCGCCTCGTCGGCGAGGGCCCGCGCCCGGCCGGGGTGTCCGCCCGCCAGCTCGGCCTCGGCCGCCGCGACCAGCCGCCGGGCGCGCACCGGCGGTTCCCCGGCGAGCCGTGCGGCGCGTTCGCAGGCGAACGCCGCCACGGACGGGGCGGCGCCGCCCGCCGCGTCCTCCAGTTCCGCGGCCACCGCCTCGTCGGCGCCGAACGCCGCCGCGGCGAGGTGCCGGACCCTGCGGCCGGTGTCGCCCGCCCGCGCGTGCGCCTCGGCCAGCGCCCGGTGGACGGCGATCCGGCGCGTCACCGGAACGCCCTGGTACGCGGCGGCGCGGGCCAGCGGATGACGGAAACCGATCGCGGTGCGGGTGACGGTGACCAGGCCCGCGTCCTCGGCGGGCTCCAGCGCCGCGAACGGCACGCCGAGACGCTCGGCCGCGGTGACCACCGCGCCCGGGTCGCCGGTGCCGTCGGCGGCGACGACGGCGAGCAGCACCCGCGCCGGTTCGGGCAGCTCGCGGACCGCGTGGGCGACGTCCGCGGGGACCCTTGCGAGAAGCTCGGACTCGGCGGTGGCGAGGGCGAGGAGGGCGAGGGGGTTGCCCCGCGCCTGCGCGACCGCGCGGTCGCGCCGCTCGGCCGGCGCGTCCGGTGCGCG
The DNA here is from genome assembly GCA_036564055.1 of Spirillospora sp. Classification (GTDB taxonomy): domain Bacteria; phylum Actinomycetota; class Actinomycetes; order Streptosporangiales; family Streptosporangiaceae; genus Spirillospora. The sequence continues at coordinate 36,741 of DATCLF010000449.1, read as the reverse complement.
CTCCTCCAGCAGCCGCCGTGCGTCGCCCGCGTCGAGACCGGTCAGGCGGAGTTCGGGAAGCCCCGTCCGGGGCCACGGGACGTCGTCGCGGACGGCGAACAGGAACACCGCGTTGCGGGAGGCGACCCGGCGGGCGGCGAACAGCAGCGCGTCCGCCGACTCCCGGTCGAGCCACTGCGCGTCGTCGACCAGGACGAGCACCGGCGCCTGCGCCTCGGTTCCGTGGGGGCCGCCTGTGAGCAGCGTCAGCAGCGCCAGCCCGACGAGGAGCCGGTCGCCGGGGGCCGGCGGGGTGAGCCCGAGCGCGGCCTCCAGCGCGGCCGCCTGCGGCGCGGGCAGTGCCGCCCGCCGGCCGGGGTCGACCGCGAGGTCGCCGAGCAGCAGGTGCAGGGCCGCGTAGGGGACGTCGGACTCGGTCTCGACGCCGCTCGCGCGCAGGACGCGCATCCCGCCCGCGGACGCCTCGGCGTGATCGAGAAGCGCGGTCTTGCCGATTCCCGCCTCGCCGCGCAGGATCAGCACTCCGCCGCCGGCGCCCGTCCGCGCCCGTTCCACCAGGTGATCGATCTCGGCGATCTCGGCCGTACGCCCGCACAGCGATTGCCCCACCATGCCATGGAGGGTGTCATCAGGCGTTCTTCCAGCCCAGTGCGGGCCTCACCGATCCGGATGTGAATCACCCGGAGGTCCGACCATGCGTTTTTCACACCCCCGTTCACACCTGGAGAACGTGGCCACATCCGGCCATTTTCGGCGGTGGATCCGGTGGGTCGGCTCAACGACCGGCGCGAATCAGTACCCGTGCGGATCGGAGCCGGCACGGATCAGAGCCAGCCGGACTCGTGGGCGATGCGCACGGCGTCGATGCGGTTGCGGGCGTTGAGCTTGGTGATGCAGTTCGCCAGGTAGTTGCGGACGGTGCCGGCCGTCAGGTTGAGCGCGAGCGCGATGTCGTCGACGTCGGCGCCCTCGGCCGCGAGCCGCAGCACCTGCGTCTCCCGGGGCGTCAGCGGGTTCTCCGGCTGGCGCAGCGCCACCAGCGCGAGCTGCGGGTCGACGACCTGCTCGCCCGCCGCGACCCGGCGGATCGCGGCGGCCAGCTCCTCGGGCGGCACGTCCTTGAGGACGAACCCCTGCGCGTGCGCGTCCAGCGCCCGCCGCAGGTCGCCGGGCCGCCCGAGCCCGGTCAGGATGAGCACCCGGCACTCCGGCAGCCGTTCGTGCAGCTCGGCCGCCGCCGTGACGCCGTCGACGCCGGGCAGGTCGACGTCCAGCACCGCGACGTCCGGGCGGTGCCGCAGCGCCGTCTCGACGATCGCGGCGCCGTTGTCGATCTCCGCCACGACCTCCATGTCGGGTTCCAGGTCCAGCAGGCCGGTCAGCGCGCCGCGCAGGAGCGCGACGTCCTCGGCCAGCAGGATCCGGATCGTGTCCGGCACCGCCTCCGCCGGCGCCCGCGGTAGGTCACCGTCCACGCCCGCCATCGCTGATCATGTCCTCCACGGTCGCCCGTCGGGGGGTCCCGCCCGCCGGCGGGAGACCGCCCGCTGAACGGTCTGATGTCGCAGCGCCCCGTCCGGGCAGGTGTCGCAGCGCCCTGTACCCGGGCGACCCGCCGTTCTCTGGGCGCGGCATCGGCGTATCACCACACTAACGGGCGGGCGTGGTACAGGTGGCTGGTCACATGGCGGATTCGCGTCACAGGGACCGTTCCTAGATTCGGGTTCGCAACTGACTCGCTGGAGGCCGTGTGAACTACGGTGTCTTCTCGCGTGCCGCGCTGGTCGTTCTTCGGCTGGTCTTCCGGCCGAAGGTCGAGGGCAGGGAGAACATCCCCGCGCAGGGCCCCTTCATCCTGGCGGCCAACCACCTTTCGTACACCGACAGTTTCGTCCTGTCACCGGTCATCGGACGCCGCGTCGTCTACCTCGCCAGGGCGGGGTTCTTCGAGATGCCCGGCCTTTGGGGCCGGGTGGTCCGCTGGTTCCTTCTCACGCTGGGCAACGTCCCCATCAAGCGCGGTGCCACGCGCGCCGCCCTCCGTGCCCTGGAACAGATCGCCATGGTCCTGGAACAGGGCGGCGGCGTCGCCATCTTCCCGGAGGGCAGCCGCTCCCATGACGGGCGCATCTACCGGGGCCGGACCGGTGTCGCCTGGCTCGCCATGGCCTCCGGAGCCCCGGTCGTGCCCGTCGCGCTCGTGGACACCGACCGCGTTCTGCCCGTCGGCGGCAAGTTCCCCCGTCTCAACGTCCGCCCGACCGTCCGCATCGGCGAGCCCATGGACTTCAGCCGCTACCGCGACCTGCCCCGCGGCCGCGCCCGCCGTGTCATCACCGACGAGATCATGGACGCGATCTGCAAACTCTCCGACCGCGCGTTCGCCGGTGTCGACAACCCCTTCGCCTATGGCGGCTGAGCCCGGCGCCGAAAGCGCCGGCTGAGGCCGAAGGAATCCTTCGCCACACGGCCGGGGGACGCTGCATGATGTCCGTGACCGGATTCCGTGTGACGGAGGATCAAAGCAGTGTCGCTGACCGTGAACGAGGCGGGCCTCGCCCTCGCCGACCCCAAGGCGTACGCCGACGACCGTCGCCTCCACGAGTCGCTGGCACTGCTGCGACGCGAGTCGCCCGTCCATTACGTGGACGCGCCCGGCTACAACCCTTTCTGGGCCATCACCAGGCACGAGGACGTGCTGGAGGTCGAACGCAACCACCAGGTCTTCCTCAACGAGCCGCGGCCCCTGCTCACGACGGCGGAGCTGGACGAGCTGAACCGGCAGCGGGCCGAACAGGGCATCGCCCTGCGCACGCTCATCCACATGGACGACCCCGACCACCGCGTCATCCGGGCGATCGGCGCCGACTGGTTCCGGCCGCGCGCCATGCGGGCCATGGAACCGCGTGTGAAGGAGCTGGCGAAACGCTACGTGGACCGGATGGCCGACCTCGGCGGCGAATGCGACTTCGTCCAGGAGGTCGCCGTCCACTTCCCCCTCTACGTGATCCTGTCGCTCCTCGGGCTGCCCGAAAGCGACTTCGGCCGCATGCTGAAGCTCACCCAGGAGCTTTTCGGCGGCGACGACGACGAGTTCCAGCGCGGCGCGTCCAACGAGGAGAAACTGCAGGTCCTCCTCGATTTCTTCGCCTATTTCCAGGAGCTGACCGAGGCTCGCCGTAAGAACCCGACCGACGACCTCGCCTCCGCCATCGCGAACGCCCGGGTCGACGGCGAGCCGCTCAACGACTTCGACACCGCCTCCTACTACGTCATCATCGCGACCGCCGGGCACGACACGACCAGCGCGACGATCGCGGGCGGGCTTCAGGCCCTCGTCGAGCACCCCGACCAGCTCGACAGGCTGCGGGAGAAGCCCGAGCTGATGCCGCTCGCCGTGGACGAGATGATCCGCTGGGTCACGCCCGTCAAGGAGTTCATGCGCACCGCCACCGAGGACTACGAGCTGCGGGGCGTCACGATCCCCGCGGGGGACGCGGTGCTGCTGTCGTACCCGTCGGCCAACCGCGACGAGGACGTGTTCGACGACCCGTTCCGCTTCGACGTGGGACGCGACCCGAACAAGCACCTGGCGTTCGGGTTCGGCGTCCACTACTGCCTCGGCGCGGCGCTGGCCCGCATCGAGGTCCGCGCGTTCTTCGAGGAGCTGCTGCCGCGCCTGCGGCGGATCGAGCTCGCCGGGGAGCCGGAGAACATCGCGACCACGTTCGTCGGCGGTCTCAAGCGCCTGCCGATCCGCTACGCCCTGGACTGAGGCCCGCTCCGCCCGCGGCGTCCTGGATCACACTGGATCACGCCGCTTCAGACCACGCGGTGGAGGAGGGGCTCGCCGTCCCGCAGGCGGCGGCAGTTCTCCACCGCCACCGCGAAGTACCGGTCCCACGTCTCCCTGGTCAGCCACGCGACGTGCGGCATCACGACGACGTTGTCCAGGGCGAGCAGCGGGTTGTCCGCGTCCACCGGCTCCTTCTCGAAGACGTCGAGCCCGGCGCCGGCCAGGCGTCCCGACCGCAGCGCCTCGACCAGCGCCGCCTCGTCGATGACCGCTCCGCGCGCCGTGTTCACCACGATCGCGCCCTCCGGCAGCAGCGCGAGCCGTTCGGCGTCGAGCAGGTGGTGCGTCTCCTCGGTCAGCGGGACGTGCACCGACACGATGTCGCTCTCCCGCAGCAGGTCGTCCAGCGCCCGCCAGGCGGGGTCGCCGGGACGCGGCGTGCGGGTCGTGTACCGGACGGTCGCGCCGATCGCCTCCAGCATGCCGCGCAGCAGCCCCGCGATCTGGCCGCCGCCGAGGAGCCCGACCGTGCGTCCCGCCAGCTCGCCGCCCACGAGCGCGCGGTCCGCGGGCCAGCCGCGTCCCTGCCGGGTCCGCGCGTCGAACGTGACGACCTTCCGCAGCGTCGCCAGCGTCAGCAGCAGGGTCGTCTCCGCCACGGCCTGCGCGTTCTGCCCCGGCATGTTCGCCACGGCGATCCCCCGTTCGGCGGCGGCGTCGAGGTCGATGGTGTTCACCCCCGTGCCGAGCTTCTGGATCAGCCGCAGCTTCGGCGCCCGGTCCAGGTCCGCGGCGGTCAGGGGACGCAGCACGTGCCAGAGGACCTCGGTGTCCGGGAGCAGCTCCGCGAATCGCTCGTCGTCCTGCTCCGAGCAGCTCACGATGTCCAGGCCGGGCTCGTCGTAGTCCATGTCGTAGTGCAGCAGCACCCGCATGCCGTCCCCTTCCGTCCCCCAGGATTATCGTCGCGTTCACGCGGGGACGGACGGCGGGTTCAGCTGCGGAGGGCGTCCCAGCGTCGCGGGTCGTCCTCCAGGGAGGCTCGGTCCCATCCCCCGAGATCCGCCGCCGCCTCGTACGTGGTCTGGAGGAACTCCATCAGCGTGGCGTCGGGGTCGGGACTGTCCGCGACGGCCTCGTAGGGCAGCAGGAACTGGCCGTTCTCCCGGCTGTAGTACGCGCCGTCCGGGCCCGCCGGATGGTCGGCGAAGCCGGGCGGCTCGGGGTAGGCGTAGGCGTAGAAGGCGCCCTCCTCGCCGCCGCCCGGCCAGAACCCGCAGCTCGACAGCTCCCTGGAGTAGCCCTCGACCATCACCCAGTCGCCGCAGTTGGGCGCGCCGCCCGGGTGGACGGGTGCGGGACGTCCGGAGAACCGGGTACAGGCCAGGTCCAGCGCGCCCCAGAACAGGTGCACCGGGCTGACCTTGCCCACGAACCGGGAACGGAACTCTCCCATGACCCGGTCGGCCTGCAGGAGCTGCCGCCAGAACAGGTGGGCGGCGTCCGGGTCGTAGGAGGCGTGGCGGTCGTCCTCGGCGAACGGGACGGACGGGTCGACCTCGTTGGGCCGGGGCTGGAACCGCGCCGTGATCCCCAGCTCGTCCAGGATGCCCATGACCTGCCCGTAGAAGTCGGCCACGGAGATCGGCTCCAGCTTCACCCGCCTGGTCGGGGCCTCGCTGCCGCGGATGTGCAGCACGTGGTCGACGAAGTCGAACTCGATGTCGAAGCACCCGGGTCCGTGCGGGATCGCGGAGGTGGTCAACCCGCGCGGGGTGACGTACAGCGTGACCTGCCACCAGTGGTTGAGCAGGGGTGCGTGCGCCAGCCGGATCTTGCCGACGATCTGCGTCCACATGTGCAGGGTCTCGCGGGTGGCGGTCCAGTCCGCGACTCGCAGCCGCGGCCACGCCCCGGCCCGTGCCTTTTGCTCGGTCATGCCGCCGTCCCCCCCGGGCGCGCTCGACGTTCGCTCCGTCCTTCGCTTCTTCCCGATCCGGGACGCGGGAGACCTGCGACGCGTAACGGATTTTCCGGACGAGGTCATGCCCCGCCCCGGATCCTGCCGAAACGGACGCCTCAGGACGAACTGCCAGGTCGTCCGGCGGATGAGGCGCGAGGGTCGTGCACGCTCCGCGCGCTGATTTAGACGGAGAGTGCCGATATACCGACGCCGTGGACGTCTGCACCCCTATGATCCGAATTTGAAGATCAACTTCTGGAGGGTCGTGTGCGGACGCTGTTGAACATCCTCTGGCTGGTGCTCGCGGGTTTCTGGCTCGCCCTGAGCTACGCGATCGCCGGCGTCATCTGCTTCATCCTCATCATCACGATCCCGTTCGGCGTCGCGTCGTTCCGCATCGCGGGGTTCGCGCTGTGGCCGTTCGGGCGGACGACGGTGCCGCGCAGGGACGCGGGCGCCGGCTCGGCCATCGGGAACGTCATCTGGATCATCGTCGCGGGATGGTGGCTCGCCCTCGGGCACCTGATCACCGGCGTCCTGCTGTGCCTCACGATCATCGGCATCCCGTTCGGGATCGCCAACTTCAAGCTGATCCCCGTCTCGCTGGTCCCGCTCGGCCGCGAGATCGTGGAGAGCGGGAACCACACGACCTTCTGAGCGCGCCCGTGGAGCGCGCGGGCGTGCCGCACGGCTCTCCGTGGACGCCGCGGCGGCGTCACGGCTCCCAGCGGCGGCCGGTGAGACGCTCGTAGACCTCGATGTAGCGGGCCCGGGTGGCGTCCACGACGTCCTGGGGGATCTCGGGCCCGGGCGGGGTGCGGTCCCAGTCGAGGGAGCTGCTCCAGTCGCGGACGAACTGCTTGTCGAGGGAGTGCTGCGGCCGCCCCGGCCGCCACTGGTCGGCGGGCCAGAAGCGTGACGAGTCCGGGGTGAGGACCTCGTCGGCGAGGGTGAGGGTGCCGTCGGCGGCGCGGCCGAACTCCAGCTTGGTGTCGGCGATGATGATGCCGCGCTCGGCGGCGATGTCGGCGCCGCGCCGGTAGATCTCCAGCGTCACGTCCCGCAGGCGGGCGGCGGTGTCCTCGCCGATCTCCCGGACGACGTCGTCGTAGGTGATGAACTCGTCGTGGCCCTCGGTGGCCTTCGTGGTGGGCGTGAAGATCGGCTCGGGCAGCCGGGACGCCTCGACCAGGCCGTCCGGCAGCGGCACCCCGGACACGGTGCCGCTCTTCTCGTACTCCTTGAGCCCCAGCCCGGCGAGGTAGCCGCGTGCGATCCACTCCACGGGCAGCATGGTGAGGCGGCGGCAGCGCAGAGCCCGTCCCGCCCACTCCTCGGGGACGTCCGCGGCGGACACGACGTGGTTGGGGATGATGTCGGCGAGCTGCTCGAACCACCACAGGGACAGCTGCGTCAGGATCTTCCCCTTGTCGGGGATGGGCGTCGGGAGGACGACGTCGTACACGCTGACCCGGTCGGACGCGACGAGGATCAGGTCGTCCCCGTCGGCGTAGACGTCCCTGACCTTGCCCGTGTGGACGAGTTCCATGGTGCTCCCTCGGTTCGCTGCCCCTGCGGGGCGACCCGCAGGTCCTGCCCGCAGGAGTGTGTCACACAAGCGCTTCCGGCCTGCGCCCGGGCGGAGGGGTGCAGACAGGCCGTACCGGGATGAATGGGGCGACGGGCGCCGGGTAGAGCGGCCGGGGAAGGCGTACAGGGAGCTGTCGATGAGCAATCGCGTTCCGCCCGAGACGGAGCGGGTGTGGGAGGACTTCCACCGGGTCGTCAACATGACCTCCGACGAGCTGCGGGTCTGGCTGCTCACGGACGCCTCCGGGGAGGTGGCCTTCCCCGATCCCGGCCGGGGCCCGGGAGTGTCCGGGCTCGGCGCCCGGGTGGTCGACATCCTGCGCAAGCGGAAGGTCGACCTGACCGAGCGCGACGTCGAGGTGATGCGGGACGTCGTGGACTTCGTGGAGGACAAGCTGGAGAACCGTCCGCGCCACGCGGAACGCGACGACGACTGGCGCCACGCCCTCATGACCGTCGGACACGACCCGCTGCGTCCCCGCCCGCCCGGCCCATGACCGACAGGAGCCGCGAGAGCCAGCCGGGTAAGCCGGGAATCTCGGTCTGGGGGCTGTAGCCGTCGTCCTCGCCGCCGGGCGTCTCGGCCTCGGCGATCGGCGGGTCGGTGGGGCTCGGGGTGTGCTCCTCGGCGAAGTCGCCCTCGGCCTGCTGGGCTTCCGCCGCGGCACGGCGATCGGCGAGCGACTCGTCCTCGTCGCGTCTGTGTTCGCTCATCACGCCTCCTCGGCCGGTTCCACCGTCGGCCCTACCCCCGGGGCGGGTCTCAACCCTCGCCGGGCCGGGGGGTCATCGGGGTGTCTCGGAGGAGACGAGCGGGAGGCGGAGGACGAAGCGGGCGCCCCGGGGGCCGTCCTCGACGCGGAGGGAGCCCCCGTAGTACTCGGCGATCTCACGGGCGATGGGCAGGCCGAGCCCGGTGCCTCCCGGGTCGAGCTCCCGCGACTCGGGGAGGCGGGAGAACCGCTCGAAGATCCGTTCCCGTGCGTGTTCGGGAACACCGGGGCCGTCGTCGAGCACCTCCAGGACCGCGTCGGCACCCTGCGTCGCGACGGTCACCCGCACCCGTGACTCCGCGTGCCGTTCGGCGTTGTTGAGCAGGTTGTTCAGGACCCGGGCGAGCCGCACCCGGTTCGCGCGGACGGTCACGCCGGGCTCCAGCCGTGTCTCGACCGGGACGCGGGGCGCGCGGCGCTCGACCTCCCGGCGGGCGAGGGCGGACAGGTCGAGCGTCTCCGCCGTCGACGGGGCGCGCGCGTCGAGCCTGGACAGTTCGAGCAGGTCGTCGAGGATGGCGGTCAGCCGCTCCGCGTCGCGCAGCGCCGCACTTGCCATCGGCTTCCAGTCGGCGTCCGGCGGCTCCTCCAGCATGAGTTCGAGCTGCATCTGCAGCCCGGAGATGGGGTTGCGCAGGTCGTGCGACGCGTCGGAGACGAAGCGGCGTTCCCGGTCCCTCGCCTCCTCCAGCCGTTCGAGCGTGCGGTTGACGTTCTCGGCGAGGGACCGGACCGCGCCGCCGGTCGGCGGGACGGCCACCCGGTGGCCGAGGCCCTCGGCGCTGAAGGCCGCCAGCTCCGCGTTGATCTGGTCGACGGGGACGAACACGCGCCCGATCGTGTGCCACGTCCACCAGGCTCCTCGCGGGGGACGAGGGCCTGCGCCTCCCTTCCCCGGGAGATGTCCGTGACGACGCGTTCGATGGTCCGCCGGGAGGTGCTCTGGACCCGGTTCAGCGTCCAGTCGCGGGCGAGCATGAGCACGAGCAAGAACAGCAGGGCCAGGGTCACGGCCGGCACGCCGGCAGTGACGGCCGTCGCCCGCGCTCGCGCCGAGAGCCGGAACCGGTCGCGCGGGGAACGGACGAGCCCGCGCGGTCCCTTCCTCACGGACGCCCTCCGAACCCCGCCGATCGCCGACACTTATCGTGTCTCGTTCATTACCCAGAGTAAGAGGACGTTGTGCGGTGATCTGCGTCCCGGCCGGTCCGCCGTGGTGCCGGATGCCTGCGTTTCACGTGGGGCGTGCGGTGCGATCAGGGGAAACGTTCGCGGGAGCGTGAACGGCCGACGGGTTCCCGGCCGTACAGCGGGGGTGACGGGCGACTTTCCCGACGCGAAGGGAGCCGTCGCGGTGGGCGTCGAGGACGCGGTGAAAGAGGGTGGCGGGGTCGATGCCGGGGAGGCGGGCCTCGCGGCCGGCCGTTCCCGGCGGGGAGGCGGGACCGTGGACGGGGTCCGTGACGAGGGCGTGCTCGGCGAGGTCACGTTACCGGGGGAGCGGAAGTCGGTCCGGTGCGCGCGGAGCTTCGTCCGGACGGCGGTCCTCGGGCTGGTCGGCCCGGACGACCCGCTCCTCGACGACATGGTCACGGTGGTGAGCGAGACGGTCGCGAACGCGGTCACGCACACGGCGTCGGGGAGGGAGGGCGGCCGGGTGACGGTCGTCGTGTCGGTCCGGGGCGGGGTGTTCCGCGTGGAGGTCGCCGACGGCGGGGCGGGGGGCGCGCGTCCGCACGTCAAGGAGGAGGTGGGAGCGGAGACCGGGCGGGGGCTGCGGATCGTGGACGCGCTCGCCGCCCGCTGGGGGTTCCGCGCGGACGGTCACCGGACGGTGGTGTGGGCCGAGTTCGTGCGCTGAGTCGTTCATGCGCCGAGTCGTTCGTGTGCTGAGGTCCCGGCCCCGGCCGTGTGGGCCGGGGCCGGGAGCGGTTCAGCGACCGTGGGTGAACTGGCGGGCGGGAAGCCGGCGGACGTTGCGCCGGTTTTTTGCGAGGTCGGCCGGCTTGAAGCCGGGGTTCATCCGCGTGTTTTTCTTCTTGGATTTCGCGAAGCGGTGGGATCCGGGATTGTCGGCGGCACGCATGAGGAGAACACCTCCGGGCATGGTCTATTCGGCCCGCAAAAAGGGAACCGGAAATGATGGTGAGGCATGACGGCGCAGGCCACGACCGGTGTGGTGCGGTGTGGACGCGGACGTCAGAAGACAGCGGTCACAGCGCCGGAAGAGAAGGGAGCGGGCCCGGAATCGGCGTGGCCGGGCGGCTCGACCTGAGCGATATCACAGCTCCATGGAAGCGAGTTAGCCACAAATCGTCCACGGGTGTCAACCCGTTAAACGCGTCGAATTCATCGTGCCGGTGTGATATGCGGGATCTCTCGTTGACGGATGGGCGGGCTGTGACCAGGCTGGGGAGCGGTACGTCGCGCGGTGCGTCGCCGGCCCGGCCAGGTCCGGCCGGTCCCGCCGCCGGCGTGGGCATGCGGACGACTCGGGAGCGTGTATGACGACGTACGGGGTCCTCGTCTTCGAGGGCGCGGAGGAGCTCGACTTCGTCGGCCCCTGGGAAGTGTTCACGGTGTCGGCCATGCTGCGCGAGGGGGCCGACGAGGCGTTCCTCATCGCCGAGCGACCCGAGCCCGTGCGTTGCAACAAGGGCATGAGGGTCGTGCCGGACCATCTCCTCGACGACCACCCGAAGCTGGACGTCCTGCTCGTCCCCGGAGGCCGCGGAGCACGGGAGGAGCAACTGTCCAACCAGGCCCTCACGGGGTGGATCGCCAAGGTCGCCGCTCAGGTCGACTGGGTGACGAGCGTGTGCACCGGTGCGGCGCTGCTGCACGCCGCGGGAGTGGCCAAGGGACGGCGGGTCGCGACCCACTGGGCCTATGAGGACACGCTGGAGTCGCATGGGGACGTGACCGTGGTGCGCGAGGCGCGTTATGTGGTGGACGGCAACCTCGTCACGAGCCAGGGCGTCTCGGCGGGCATCGACATGTCCCTCTGGCTGGTCGGCCGTCTCCACGGCCGGGACCACGCGCGGGCGGTGCGCCGGTACATGCAGTACGAACCGGCCCCGCCGTACCTCGCCGACGAGCCGCTCTGACCATGACGACGATCCCGTCGGACCAGCGATGAACTTCATATCCCGGCACCGAGCCCCGGCGGCCGCCGCGGCCCCGGGACAGTGTTGAGCGGGAGCGGGGCGGGCGAGCCGGTGGCCGCGTCGCTCGCCCTCGGAGCCGTCTCCCCGAGGACGCAGGGGTGGGGCCTGATCCAGACCCCGCGCGCCGTCCTGGAGGACATCGCCGGGCTCACCCCTCACCCGGACGAGTGCCTGCCGCACGGTGTCCTCGGCACCGGTTCGGGCGCGTGCTGGGCGGACCTGGCCGTCCTCGACGGGGCGGAGATGCGGCTGCGCAGCGGCACCAAGACGTTCATGCCGCGGGGCATCGACCCTGAGCGGCTCATGGCGGAACTCGGCAACGCTCTCACCAGTGCCCGGTTCCTCAAGGCCGTCCCAGGGGCGTGGTACGGCTACGTCGCCGGTGTCCCGGTGCACGGCTACGTCGACCCGGAGTTCGTCCTGCGTCTTCCCTGCGAGCCGGTGCAGGTCGCGGGGGTCATGAAGCGGGTGAGGGTGTTCTTCCCAGAGCTGGCGGACTCCGGTGTCGATCTGGAGTCCGCCGCGCTGACGGCGAGCGGGCACGCCCCGTCGGTGTACGGGCCGCGTCACGTGCTGACGGCGTTCCTGCTCCACGACGTGCAGAGTCACCGTCACCATCTGGAGGTCGTCCGCGCCGCACGTCCCGGCTGGGAGCACACGGGGAACGCCTGCCATCTGCGGCTTGACGCCCGGACCGTCCGCCTGGAGCACCTCTGGCTCCCCGGGCACGTGTGCGAGATGCCGGCGGCGGAGTTCGCCCGCGTCCTCGACGAGTACGAGCGTCTGCTCGTGCCCTAGACCCCTTCTGGCTCGCTTTCGCCGGCCTGGGCCCTGGACTCGGCTTCCGCACGAAACTCCTCGGACTCCTTGAGCACCTTCTTGCGAGCCCTGGCCGACAGCCGGTCGATGTAGAGCCTGCCCTCAAGGTGGTCGGTCTCGTGCTGGAGACAGCGGGCGAGCAGCCCCGTCCCCTCGACCGTGATCGGCTTCCCCGTCACGTCGAAGCCGCGCACCGTCGCCCGGTCGGGACGCGCCAGCCGCGCGTGGGTACCCGGAACCGACAGGCATCCCTCGTCACCGTCGTCCAGGCGCCGCTCCTCCAGCTCCGGCAGCTCCAGGACGGGGTTGACGACGGCGCCCTTGCGGTGCTCCCCGCTCCCGTCCGGGCAGTCGTAGACGAAGACGCGCAGGTCGACGCCGATCTGGTTCGCCGCGAGCCCGACGCCGTCCGCCTCGTACATGCTCGCGAACATGTCGTCGACCAGGTCCTTCAGCGCGGCGTCGAACTCCTCCACGGGCCGGCATGGTCGATGCAGGACCGGTGTTCCCACCAGCGTGATCGGCTGCGCCCGTCCCGTCATCGTCCGCGCTCCTTCACCCGTCGGAGTTCATTCCTTCTACTCGGTGCAAAAACTACAGTCCGGCCGGACCGATGCGCAGTGTGTTCCGCTCGTCGCACAGCGTGTACCGTTCATCGACGGGAACCGCCGAACCCTCGCTTCCGCCGGGCCGGGCTCGCTACGTTCGACGCGTCCGCCAGACGGCCGGTGCGAGTCGCTTCGGGGGAAGCGACCGGTCCTGTGAACGCACCCGGGGGCCGTCGTGGGTGGATCGCGGGAAGAGGGGCCACTTCGGGGGGAGTGGCCCCTCCGTCCCCTTTCCGGACGCTTCCGTCCGGTAATCGTGTGCTCTCCGCACGCCCTCGCGGCCGCCGGCCCGCGCCGCCATCCGTGTTCATGTCTCTCGTCGTCCACGTCTCTCGTCCGCAGGGCGCCCGCCCTTCCCTGCCCGCGCGACCCCGTGGACGCGCCACGCGGGGACGGGAAATTCCCGGCCCGCGCAACGCCGTCTCCGGCCGGGCGGAAAACTCACCGCGAGCTGAAAGGCGATCTCCCTCGCCCGCCTTCCGCGCAATCCTTGGCAAAGGAAGCGCCGTCGCCGGTCAAAAGGCCACGACGGTGGGTTGATCGAGAGAAGATCGAACAGGGGCGACGGACGTTTCCCGGCGTAACGGGAATGCATTCGTAAACATGCCCCGCTGCAAAAACTTGACGTGGCGGAGGTCGACTTCCGGCGCGTGCTGCGTAATGTTCTCTGCCATGCATTCACGAATCCGATCCGCCGGGACGTCCGGCCCCACCGGATGGCTCCTGGCTTTTCTCGGCGCACGCGAACAGGCGATGCGCACCCATAGCGGACTCGCCGCCGGTCCCGCGGAATGGCTGCTGGTCTTCCTGGAGGTCGAGCGCGCCGAGCTCGCCTCACCCCGGCGGTCCGAGCGGCCCGAGCGGACCGGCCGGCCCGAGCGGACCGAGCGGCATGAGCGGACCGAGCGCGCCGCGCCGCTGCTGTCGCGTCGCGGCCGGCCCGAGGAGTCCCCGTTCGGCCGTTTGAACGCCCGCAGCGCGTAGAGGAAGGTCATGACCATCGAGATGTTGCTCGCCGCCCTCATCGGCGGCGCGATCGGCCTCGCCGAGCTCGTCGCGCGCTACCGCGACAAGCCGCTCACGGCCCTGGTGTCCCCCGGCGGGATGCTGTTCGTCTTCGTCAACGTCGGCGCCGCGATCGTTGCGCTGGTCGCGGTGACCGCGTCCGGCTGGACGTTCGGCCTGCCCGAGGCGACGCCCCCGGCGAGCCTCGCGGTGATCCAGGTGATGACCGCCGGGGTCGGCTCCGCGGCGATCCTGCGCATGTCGTTCGGTCCCGCCCACAGCAGGTCCACCGGCACGGGCCCCGTCGCCCTCCTCAACGGCATCCTGCGCCTCGCCGACGGCGAGCTCGAACGCAAACGCGCCCTGAGCCGGCTCTCGCACAACGACCTGGCCGGGCTGTCGTTCGAACGCGACCACGCCGCCCTCGCCGAACTGTGCTGTCACCTCATGCGCGAGTTCGACCTGTCGGAGGCGCAGCGGCTCGGCGGGCTCGCCGCCGAGCTCAGCCGCCGCGACGACCTCACCGACGCCGACAAGCTCGACTGCTGGGGCCTGGAGCTGACCCGGCTCGTCGGCGAGCGCGCGCTCCGGCAGGCCGCGCGCCGGCTGCGGGACCGCCCGCGCGACGAACCCCGCCCGGCCGCCGCCGAGGACCGCCCGGCCGCCCCGGTGCCCGACGCCGAGTACCCGGCGGAGACCGCCCCGTCGCGTCCGCCCGTCGTCAAGACCTCCCGCCTCGCCGCCGGCGCCGGCGGCAGGACGGAACGCACGACGTTCGGCGACGCCTGAGACCGACGAAAATACCGGTGCGCCCCCCATCGGGCGCACCGGTATTTTTGCTGAACCCGCCGTCCGGCTATTTCCGCCGGGAACGCGATCGCTGTTCCTTCTTTTCCCCGCAGTGCCGCACCTTTCGCGACGGCGGGGGAGAACTCGTCGCGGGCGCGGCCTCGGAACCGGCCTGTTCTTCCAGAACCGCGGCGATGCGGTGCAGCGCCTCCGCCATCGAGATCATCGCCTGCACCTGGGCGGCCGCCATGAGATTGGCCGGCGAGGGGTCGGCGGCCTGCGCCTCCGCCGCCGCGTCGCACGCCTGCTGGCTCCACCAATGCACGCGGCGATCCTATTCGAGGGACGAATGCCTCACCCGTCGCCGCGCCGCACATCAGGGAAACCGAAAAGGAAGGGCTTTTACCCGTGAACACGCAGCCACGCGGCGGACCGCAGGGCGACGCCTCCGCCGCCCCGGCCCGGCCGCGCTGGGCGGGCAAGCCGGTGCGGCGGCTCACCGCCGACGAGCTCGCCGAGGCCCTCGCCTACCTCGAACGGCACCGGCCCGACGACGACGTCCTCGGCCGTGCCCTCGCCGGGGAGTTCGCCCGCCGCACCGCCGCCGCCGAGTTCGCCCGCCGCGCCGCCGGCGAGCGCGACACCGCCGTCCGTCCCGCGCCGCCGGAGAGCCCGCCCGCGCCGGATGCGCGCGGCCCGCGAGGGTAGAAAGGCGGGAGCACCGCGGGAAAGCACCGGGGACGCGGAGGACGACGCCGCCGAGAACGCTGCGGGAGGAAGACCGTGGAGGTACGACTGCGCAGGGTGTACGACCCGGTTTCGGCCGATGACGGCAGGCGTATCCTGGTGGACCGGGTTTGGCCCCGGGGACTGTCGAAGGACGAGGCGCGGCTGGACGCGTGGGAGAAGGACGTCGCGCCGTCCACCGAGCTCCGCAAGTGGTACGGCCACGACGTCGCCCGGTTCGAGGAGTTCACCCGCCGGTACGAGGCCGAGCTGGACGAGCCCGAACGCGCCTCCGCGCTGCAGCGGCTGCGCGAGGCCGCGGCCGCAGGGCCGCTCACCCTGCTGACGGCGACCAAGGACGTCGACCACAGCCAGGCCGCCGTGCTCGCGGCGCGCCTGCGAGGTGACTCGCGCACTCGTGACGTTGAAGCCGGTGGCGGTGGGGACTGACCCGGGCGGCCGAACGGCCCGACCGTCCGGAGACCATTGACCCGGTGGCCGACCGGAGGCGACCGTACGGGGGACGACCGGCCGGAGGCGACCGCCCCCGACGGCGGCGCGCCGGGGACTCCCGCGTGCCTTCGACCTCCGGCATGCCCGTGACGTGCGGTGATGCGCACGCCCTACAGTGGTTGGGTCTTCGACAGAAGGGATCTTCACATGCCCTTGGCTCCCCGCCTGCCGGCCCCACCCGAGGTGTTGTCCGCCCTGGAAGAGGCGTACGACAGGGTGCTCCGCCGTGACCCTGGCGAGGCAGAGTTCCACCAGGCCGTCCACGAGGTGCTCGAATCCCTCGGCCCGGTCCTCGCGGCCCGGCCCGAGCTGGCCGCGGCCGGGCTGATCGAGCGTCTCGTCGAGCCGGAACGTCAGATCATTTTCCGTGTGCCCTGGCAGGACGACCAGGGGCGGATCCACGTCAACCGCGGGTTCCGCGTGGAGTTCAACGGGGCGCTCGGCCCCTACAAGGGCGGTCTGCGTTTCCACTCCACCGTGAACCTCGGCATCATCAAGTTCCTCGGGTTCGAGCAGGTCTTCAAGAACGCGCTGACCGGGCTCGGCATCGGCGGCGGCAAGGGCGGCAGCGACTTCGACCCCCACGGCCGCTCCGACGAGGAGATCATGCGGTTCTGCCAGTCGTTCATGACCGAGCTGTACCGGCACATCGGCGAGCACACCGACGTCCCCGCCGGTGACATCGGCGTCGGCGCCCGCGAGATCGGCTACCTGTTCGGCCAGTACCGCAGGATCACCAACCGGTGGGAGGCGGGCGTGCTCACCGGCAAGGGCGAGGCATGGGGCGGGTCCGCCGGCCGGACGGAGGCGACCGGCTACGGCAACGTCCTGTTCACGGCCGAGATGCTGCGGCGGCGCGGCGAGGACCTCGACGGCCAGCAGGTCGTGGTGTCCGGGTCGGGCAACGTCGCGATCTACACGGTCGAGAAGGCCCAGCAGCTCGGCGCGAACGTGGTCACCGTGTCCGACTCCAGCGGCTACGTCGTGGACGAGAAGGGCATCGACCTCGACCTGCTCAAGCACGTCAAGGAGGTCGACCGGGGCCGGGTCTCCGACTACGCGGAGCTGCGCGGCTCGTCGGCGCGGTTCGTTCCCGGCGGCACCGTGTGGGAGGTGCCCGCCGACATCGCGCTTCCGTCGGCGACGCAGAACGAGCTGGACGGCCGCGCCGCGCTGACCCTCGTCCGCAACGGCGTGAAGGCCGTCTCGGAGGGCGCGAACATGCCGACGACGCCCGAGGCCGTGCGCATCTTCCGGGAGGCCGGCGTCGCGTTCGGTCCCGGGAAGGCCGCCAACGCCGGCGGCGTCGCGGTCAGCGCGCTGGAGATGAGCCAGAACGCCGGCCGCGAGAAGTGGACGTTCGCCCGGGTCGAGGAGGAACTCGCCTCGATCATGACGAACATCCACCGGACGTGTCACGAGACCGCGGAACGCTACGGCGCCCCCGGCGACTACGTCGTCGGCGCGAACATCGCGGCGTTCGAACGCGTCGCCGACGCGGTCCTCGCCCAGGGCCTCATCTAGCCCCGAGAACCGAGGGGTCGTCGCCTTCAACGGCGAGGGCGGCGCACCCGCTCTGCGACCACCGCACCTTCCCGCCTTCCTGATCACTCCGACATCCGGTCGTCCCGGGCTTGCGCGCGCACCCCGGTCTTTGAACACGTTCAATTACGGGGTAGCCTCTCCGTGCACCCGAAAGGCGAACACGATGCGGATTGTGATTCCCGGCGGCACCGGGCAGGTGGGCACGATTCTCGATCGCGCCCTCACCGCCGCGGGCCACGAGGTGGTCGTCCTGACCCGGCGGCCGGTGCGCGAACGCCAGGTCGGCTGGGACGGCCGGACCCCGGGCCCGTGGACCGAGGTCGTCGACGGCAGCGACGTGGTGATCAATCTGGCGGGGCGCAGCGTGAGCTGCCGCTACACGCCGGAGAACCTCAAGGCCATGATGGACTCGCGGGTCGAGTCCGCACGGGTGGTGGGCGAGGCGATCGCGGCCGCCGCCCGGCCGCCCCGCGTCTGGCTGCAGATGAGCACCGCGACGATCTACGCCCACCGCTTCGACGCCCCCAACGACGAGGCGACCGGCGTGATCGGCGGCGCCGAGCCCGGCGTCCCCGGGTACTGGTCCTTCAGCGTCCAGATCGCCAAGAACTGGGAGCGGGAGCAGGAACTGGCGAAGACCCCGGACACGCGTAAGGTCGCGCTGCGCACCGCCATGGTCATGAGCCCCGACCGCGGCGGCGTCTTCGACGTCCTGCTGTGGCTGGTGCGGCTCGGCCTCGGCGGGCCCGTCGCGGGCGGCGCGCAGTACATGTCCTGGATCCACGACCGCGACTTCGTCCGCGCGATCGAGTTCCTCGTCGACCGGGACGACATCACCGGGCCGGTCAACGTCGCCGCACCCGAGCCGCTGCCGCAGCGGGCGTTCATGCGCGCGCTGCGCCGGGCGTGCCGCATGCCGGTGGGGCTGCCCGCGACCACGTGGATGGCCGAGATCGGGGCGTTCGTGATCCGCTCCGACACCGAGCTGCTGCTGAAGAGCCGCCGCGTCGTCCCCGGCCGCCTCCTCGACGCGGGCTTCGCGTTCGACCACCCCACCTGGGGGCCCGCGGCCGAGGATCTGGTGACGCGCCGCCTGGGACGCGGCGCACGCCCCAGGCGCTCCTAGCCCGCCGCCCCGGCCTGTGTCCCGGCTCAGCGCCCCCGCGCGTCCCGGAGGAGGGTTTTCGGTTCCCGTCCACGGGCAGGGGCTTGACCGTTGCCACAACGTCGTTGCGAACGTTGGGGGGTTGCGATGACAGCGGGGTGGTACGGGGCCGGAGGCATGGACCCGTTCGAGGAACTGCTCGCCCGCTTCTTCGGCGGCAGGGCGCGCCGCCCGATGGAGCGGATCAGCATCGCGCGGCTGATGACCGAGCCGGCGCGCGAGCTGGTGCGGGACGCCGCCAACCAGGCCGCGCGGTGGGGCAGCGTCGACCTCGACACCCACCACCTGCTGTGGGCGGCGACGCGGCAGCAGGGCACCCGGCACTGGCTGGAGCGGGCCGGAGCCGACCCGGACAGGATCAGGCAGGAGATCGAGGAGCACGTGCGGCGCGGCGAACCGCGCGACGTGGCGCCCGAGCTGACGCCGTCGGCGAAACGGGCGCTGCTGGACTCCCACCAGGTCTCGCGTGCGCTCGGCTCGTCCTACATCGGGCCGGAGCACGTGCTGTTCGCGCTGGC
This sequence comes from Spirillospora sp., assembly GCA_036564055.1. Lineage (GTDB taxonomy): Bacteria > Actinomycetota > Actinomycetes > Streptosporangiales > Streptosporangiaceae > Spirillospora. Next base: position 17,764 of record DATCLF010000449.1, on the reverse strand, counting down.
CCTGGACCGCGGCTCCGGGGCGGGACGCATCCTGGACGCCGAGCACGTCACCCCGGACACGCTGCAGTCCGCGGCGATGGGCGGCGGGCCGCAGCCCCCGGGCGGGCCCGGCGGCGGGCAGGCGTCCGGGACGCCGACGCTCGACGAGTTCGGCCGTGACCTGACCGCGCTCGCGCGGGAGGGCCGGATCGACCCGGTGATCGGACGCGACGAGGAGATCGAGGAGACCATCGAGATCCTGTCGCGGCGCACCAAGAACAACCCGGTGCTGATCGGCGACCCGGGCGTCGGCAAAACCGCGATCGCCGAGGGACTCGCGCAGCGGATCGTGGACGACGCCGTCCCCGAGACCCTGCGCGGCAAGCGCCTGGTGCAGCTCGACCTCGGCGGGGTCGTCGCCGGCACCCGCTACCGGGGCGACTTCGAGGAACGGCTGAAGAAGGTCGTCGACGAGATCCGCGAGCACTCCGACGAGCTGATCGTCTTCATCGACGAGATCCACACGCTGGTGGGCGCGGGCGGCGGCGAGGGCGCGATGTCGGCGGGCAACATGCTGAAGCCGCCGCTGTCGCGCGGCGAGCTGCACGTCGTCGGCGCGACGACCGTCGACGAGTACCGCCGCAACATCGAGAAGGACGCCGCGCTGGAACGCCGGTTCCAGCCGATCCTGGTCAGCGAGCCGAGCGTCGACGACAGCATCGAGATCCTGCGGGGGCTGCGCGACCGGTACGAGGCCCACCACCAGGTGCGGTTCACCGACGAGGCGCTGGTCGCGGCCGTGGAGCTGTCGAGCCGCTACCTGACCGACCGTTTCCTGCCGGACAAGGCGATCGACCTGATCGACCAGGCCGGCGCCCGGGTCCGGCTGCGCGCGGGCACCCGCGACGGCGGCCGCCGTGAGCTGGAGCAGCGGCTCGACCAGCGCCGCCGGGAGAAGGACCAGGCCGTCTCCAACGAGGAGTACGAGAAGGCGTCGCAGCTTCGCGACGAGATAGCCCGGCTGGAGAAGGAGCTGGAGGAGGCGCGCGACGACGGCGGGCCCGTGACGGTCCCGGAGGTGACGACCGAGGACGTCGCCGAGGTCGTGTCGCGGACGTCGGGCGTGCCCGTCACCCAGCTCACGCGCGACGAACGCGAACGCCTGATGCGTCTCGAGGAACAGCTGCACGGGCGCGTGGTCGGGCAGGAGGACGCCGTCGCCGCGGTGGCGCGGGCCGTCCGCAGGTCCCGCGCGGGCATGGGCGACCCGGGCCGCCCGATCGGCGGGTTCCTGTTCCTCGGCCCGACCGGCGTCGGCAAGACCGAGCTGGCCAAGGCGCTCGCCGAGGCGCTGTTCGGCAGCCGCGACCGCATGATCCGGTTCGACATGAGCGAGTTCCAGGAGCGGCACACGGTGAGCCGGCTGATGGGCGCGCCGCCCGGGTACGTCGGCTACGAGGAGGCCGGGCAGCTCACCGACGCGGTCCGGCGGCAGCCGTACTCGGTGATCCTGCTCGACGAGATCGAGAAGGCGCACCCGGACGTCTTCAACGTCCTGCTGCAGATCCTGGACGACGGCCGTCTCACCGACGCGCAGGGACGCACCGTCGACTTCCGCAACACCGTGGTCATCATGACCAGCAACCTCGGCTCCGAGCTGATCACCGGCCGGAGCGACATCGGGTTCGGGACGCCGGACGGCGCCGACACCGCGCTCGGCGACCGGATCATGCGGCGGCTGCGGGAGTCGTTCCGTCCCGAGTTCCTCAACCGCATCGACGAGATCATCGTGTTCCGGCGGCTGGAGGAGGGGCAGCTCCGCCAGATCACCGACCTGCTGCTGGACGAGACGCGCCGCCGCCTGCGCGCCCAGGACGTCGACGTCACGTTCACCACCGAGGCGGTCGACTGGATCGCCCGGCGCGGCTACCAGCCCGAGTTCGGCGCCCGTCCGCTGCGCCGCACCATCCAGCGGGAGGTCGACGACCGGCTGTCCGACCTGCTGCTCGCCGGTGACCTGCCGCGCGGCTCCCACGTCCGGGTCTCGGCCGCGGACGACGGCCTGCACTTCGAGATCACTACGGGCGAACGCGTGTAGGGGCGTCCGGCGCGCGGGCGGGACGTACGATCGCGTCCGTGGCGACCGCACCCCTCACCGGCGCGGTCCGGCTCCCGGACGGGACCTGGGTCCGGGGCCGCGGCCTGCGCCGTCCCGTGCCGGACGGTCCCGTGCCCGACTTCGGCCTCTACCTCGGCACCTCCCGGCTCCGCCGCCGTCACGAGGCGGCGTTGACCTGGCCGTCCGCCTGGATCGACTGGCCGGACTTCCGGCTTCCCCGCGACCGCGACGCGGCCGTCCGGCAGATCCGGGCGCTGCACGAGCGGGCCCGCGCGGGCGAGGCGGTCGAGGTCGCGTGCGGCGGCGGTGTCGGACGCACGGGGACGGTCATCGCCTGCCTCGCCGTCCTGGCCGGTGTGGACCCGTCCGAGGCCGTCGCGTGGGCGCGCGAGCACCATCACCCGAAGGCCGTCGAGACCCCCTGGCAGCGGCGCTGGGTGGCGACGTTCCCGGCCTGACGCGTCCCGCGTCAGCCCTTGAGGATCAGCGTCGCGGCGTGCTCGCCGATCATCATGCTCGGGGCGTTGGTGTTGCCGCCGGTGATCGACGGCATGATCGACGCGTCGGCGACGCGGAGCCCCTCGATGCCCCGCACGCGCAGCTCGGGGTCGACGACGGCGCGTTCGTCGACGCCCATCCGGCAGCTTCCCACCGGGTGGTAGACGGTCGTCGCCCGGTTCGGCAGCTCCTTCGCCATCGACGCGCGGTCGGCGAACGTCGGCCCGGGTGACAGCTCCTCCTTGACCTCGCCGGCGATGACGTCGTTCGCCATGATCTCGCGGACGAGCTCGATGCCGTCCAGCAGCAGCCGCGCGTCGTCGGGTTCGGTGAGGTAGCCGGGGTCGATGACGGGCGCGGCGGCCGGGTCGGCGGACGCGAGCCGCACCGTGCCGCGGCTCTTGGGGTAGATCAGCGTCGGCATGACCGTGAGGGCGGGACGCTTGTCCACCTTGTGCCGCACCGGCGCGTCCTGGTTCGGGAACGGATATGACCACGGCAGCGCGTGGAGCTGCAGGTCGGGGATGTCCCCGGCCCGCGGGCTGCGGACGAACCCGACCGCCTCGAACACGGTGCGCGCCACCCACGTCCCGCCCCGGATCCACTCCTTCACCAGCCCGGACGCGAAGTAGGGGGCGGTGCCGCGGTGCCGCGCCGTCCGCATGACGAACGTCATCGGCACGAACAGGTGGTCGTGGAGGTTGTCCCCGACGGGCAGGTCCGCCTTCACCTCGACGCCGTGCTCGCGCAGGTGCGCCGCGGGCCCGATCCCGGACAGCATCAGAAGGTGCGGCGATCCGAACGCCCCCGCCGCGAGGATCACCTCGCGGGAGGCGCGGACCGTCCCGCGCCGCTTCCCGGCGACGACCTCGATGCCGGTGGCGCGCCCGCCGTCCACCACCACGCGCGTCACGGTCGTTTCGGTCAGGACGGTCAGGTTCGGCAGGCCGTGGTCGTCGAGGTACCCGACGGACGAGCTGTAGCGCAGCCCCTCGCAGGCGCTCTGCTGGAAGATCGCCGCGCCTTCCTGCTCCTCGCCGTTGTAGTCGTCGTTGCGCTTCACGCCCGCGGTGGCGACCACCGCCTCCAGGAACGCCTCCGACGCGGGCGTGAGGTCCCGCTGCCGGGTCACCTGGATCGGCCCGCCCGCGCCGCGCAGGTCGCTCGCCCCGTCCTCCCAGTTCTCCATCCGCTTGAAGCTCGGCAGGACGTCGTCGTAGCTCCAGCCGGTGCAGCCCTCGGCCGCCCAGTCGTCGTAGTTCTTGCGGTGACCGCGCACGAACAGCATCCCGTTGATCGACCCGGAGCCGCCCAGCACACGGCCCCTCGTCTGCGGGATCCGGCGGTTGAGCGCGTTCGGCTGCGGGGCGCTGTAGAAGCCCCAGTCGAGGCGCTTCTTGAGCTGCGGGACGTTGTGGAAGACGGCGATCAGTCCCGGCTTGCGGACGAGCGGGGTCCGGTCGGAGCCGCCCGCCTCCACGAGCACGACGTCCGCGCCGGATTCGGCGAGCCGCTTCGCCAGCACGCACCCGGCGCTGCCGGCCCCCACGACGACGTAGTCGGCGGTCCGATCCATGTGCAGCCCTCCAGCGTCCGCGGGGGCGACCCTTCATGGCCCGCGCCCGATCGCCCAGATGGCTGCACGGTAGGAGTCCCCGGCACCGCCGCCAACGACAGTCCCGGTCACCGGAACCCGCCGGCCGGCGGCGTCACTCGTACGGGTTCGCGGGTTTCTTGATCCTCGTGACGGACTGGGCGCGGAGCGTCTGGACGACCGTCCGGTCCGTTCGCCGCGGCGGTTCCCAGACCCCGACGACCCTGACCCACGAGTCGGCGGGCGGCTGCGGGACGCCCCGCACCATCACCGGGAACGGAACCGCGTCCCCCGCACAGCAGGCGATCTTCATGCGGGTGAGCTGCCATCCGGGCCGTCCCTTGACGGGGACCACGAACCCGGTGAGCCGCACGGGCACGCCCTGAAGCTTGGCGGGGTCGCCGGTCTGCGCCTCGTGGGCCCGGCCGAGGAACTCGCCGAGGCTCATGTCGACCGGCCCGGAGGACGCCGGCAGGGGCCGGAACCCGTTCTCCGGCGGAGCGGGCGGCGGCGCGGCCCGTTCGCCGTCGCGGGCGGCGCTGAACGAGCCGAGCGCCGGAGGGGCGATCACGAAGATCGCCAGCACGGGCAGGCCGAGCAGCCACGCCACCCTCGGCCCGCGTGCGTGGTCATGCCCATGGTCGTCATGTCCGGGGCCGTCGTGTCCGGGGTCGTCCCGCCACTCGCGGCGCAGCCCCGCCGCGCCCAGCACCACCAGCGCGACCGCCGCCGCCACCAGCGGGTACCGGAAACCGGGACGCACGTAGTTGACGTACTCGCCGCTCACCAGCGTGATCCACAGCATCGCGGCGCCGAGGAACACCAGCAGCAGGTTCTGCGCGGCCTTGCTCACAGCACCGTCCCTCTCACAAGAGCACACCCCCGACCAGGACGCTGACGACGACCGCGAGGCACAAGGTCAGCGGCACGAAACGGACCGCGAAGCGGCGGCCGAAGAACCCCGTCTGCAGCGCGATGAGCTTCAGGTCCACCATCGGCCCGACCACCAGGAACGTCAGCCGCGCGGTCAGCGGGAACTGCGACAGGCTCGCCGCGACGAAGGCGTCGGCCTCCGAGCAGATCGACATCAGCACCGCCAGCAGGGCCAGCAGCAGCACCGACGCGACGGCGTCGCCCGCGGCGGCGGACACCCACCCGGCCGGAACGACCACGTTGATGGTGGCCGCGGCGACGGCGCCGACCACCAGGAACCCTCCGGCGTGGACGATGTCGTGCCGCATGGCCTGCCGGAACGCCTCCAGCCGCCCGGCCCTCCCGTGCGCCTCCGGCCGGGACGGGACCCTGATCCACTCGCCCTTGCCGAGCAGCAGCCACACCCAGCCGGCCAGCACCGCCACCAGCAGGGACGCGACGAAACGGCCGAGGACCATCTCGGGCCGTCCCGGGAAGGCCACGGCGGTGGCGACCATCACGACGGGGTTGATCGCGGGCGCGGCGAGCAGGAAGGTGAGCGCCGCCGACGGCACGACCCCGCGGGCCATCAGCCCGCCCGCGACCGGCACCGACGCGCACTCGCAGCCGGGCAGCACGGCCCCCATCGCCCCGGCGGCCGGCACCGCGGCGGCCGGGCGGCGCGGCAGCACCCGCCGCCACAGCGACGCCGGGACGAACGCGGTGATCGCCGCCGACAGCGCGACCCCGAAGACGAGGAACGGCAGCGCCTGCACGCACACCGCGACGAAGATCGTGGTCCAGGCGTCCAGCGCGCGGTCGTCGACGAGCGGCGCCACCCACGTCCGCCCGAGCACGAGCAGAACCGCCAGCAGCCCGAACGTCCACGCGGCGCGCGTCCCGGGCGACGCCGGGTCGCGGCGCCCCCAGTCGGCGGGCGGCAGCACCTCCTCCTCGGCCGTCCGCAGCCCGGCGCGCTCGCTCATGCCCGTCATCGTGCCAGACGCCCCGCCGCCTCCTCAGAGCATTGATCAACCCCGTGACGAGGACGAGTTGGCACAGAGCCGCCCGATCCGTGATCGTTGGATCGCATCGGAGCGAGGGGAGGCCACATGGGCGCGACGACGGTCGGGGCCGCGCTGGAGGAGGCGGCCGCACGGGACAAGGTGTTCCTGCACGACGGCGATCGGGCCGTCACGTTCGCCGAGCTGAACGAGCTGGCCGACCGGGTCGCGGCGGGACTGCTGGCGCGCGGCGTCGGCCGGGGCGACCGGGTGGCGCTTCTCGGCTCGAACACGACGCAGTGGCTGGCGGCCTTCTTCGGCGCGGCGCGGATCGGCGCCGTCATCGTCCCCTTGAACGTGCGCTACCGCGAGAAGGAACTGTCCTACATGCTGGGCGACAGCGGCGCCCGCACGGTGGTCGGCATCAGCGCCGTTCCCGGCTTCGACTTCGCCGAGTTCTTCGCGGAGTCCAAGGAGCGGTTCCCCGGCGTCACCGACTACATCTTCTTCGAGTCCGGCTTCCCGGGCAGCGGCACGTTCGCCGAGCTGACCGCGTCCCCGCCGGACGGCGACGCCCTGGCCGCCGCACGCGCCGCGGTGGACCCGGCCGACCCCCTGATGATCCTCTACACCTCGGGGACGACGGGACGCCCCCGAGGCGCGGTGATCACGCACCGGAGCATCCTGGCCTCGGCGCGGGCGCAGGCGGAGCACTTCCGGATGAACGAGGACGACGTCCTGCTCGGCCACCTGCCGCTCAACCACGTCGGGGGCATCACCTGCACCGTCATGGCGTCGCTGGTCAGCGGCGCGACGGTGGCGCTGCTGCCCGCGTTCTCCCCGGAGGCGGCGCTCAACGCGATCGAACGGCACCGGGTGACCTTCCTCGGCGCGGTGCCCACGATGTACGTGCTGATGCTCGGCCACGAGAGCTTCGCCGAGCGGGACCTGTCGTCCGTCCGGCTCTGTGTGGCGGGCGGATCGAACGTGGAACCGGCGCTGGCCGCCGGGATCCGGCGCGGCTTCCCCGGCGTCCCGTTCTACAACCTGTACGGCCTGTCGGAGTCGTCCGGCGCCTGCGTGCTGTCGCCGCTGGACGACGACCCCGAGACCGTCGAGCGGACCCTGGGCGTGGTGGTCGGCGGCTTCGAGGGCCGCGTGGTCGGCCCGGACGGCAAGCCCCTGCCGCCCGGGGAGACCGGTGAGCTACAGATCCGCGGGGACTGCGTGGCGAGCGGCTACTGGAACAAGCCGGAGGAGACCGCCGAGACCTTCCTGCCGGACGGCTGGCTCGCCACCGGCGACATGGTCGAGCTGCAGCCGGACGGCCACCTCGTCCTCCGCGGCCGCAAGAAGGAGATGTACATCCAGGGCGGCTTCAACGTGTACCCGGTGGAGATCGAGAACGTCCTGACCGCCCACCCGAAGGTCGCGATGGCGGCGGGTTTCGGCGTCCCCGACGAGGTGCTCGGCGAGGTCGGCCGCTTCTACATCGTCCCGCGCCCGGGCGCCGAACCGCCCACCCCGGAGGAGCTCACCGAGTACTGCCGCGAGCGCCTGGCCGACTACAAGGTCCCCCGCCAGTTCGTCATCACCGCCGACGTCCCCCTGACCCCCGTAGGCAAGATCCACAAAGCCGCCCTGAGAGAACGCGACCTGGGCTAGGGCTCGCGCCGCCGCCTGCGGTGTGGGTGCCAGGATCGACCGCATGGGTCCGTTCGCCTGGGATCACAACGCGTACTACCAGCGTTCGATCGACGGCGGCCCGGGTCCTCCCCGGCAGCCAGGTGCGCCGCCTGCTGTACTGGCGCTGCCTCCTACGGTGGCGACGCCCCGCCGCTTGACCTTGACAAGGCCCGGACTCCTGGGCGCTCCGCCGGTCAGCCGGTGCAGCGGTGACGCCCCCGATAGGACGGACGTAGTCGCTCCATCGTCAGCGCCGTCGTGAACGCCGTGAGCACCGTGGTGCCGAGTACGCAGGACAGGACCATGAGGACGCTCATGCCGTCCCCCTGCCGAGCAGCCGCGCCCGAGCCGCGTCCTCCCGCTTCATAAGGGCGCGAAGCTCGTCGAGCGTCGCCGCGTGAAGCTGCGCCGACAGCCCCGCCGCCCGCTCCCGGGAAGACAGCGGACACGCCCGCCGGAGACTGACGGTGTAGACGGGCTTCCCATCGCGATACGTGATGAACGGCGCCGCCCACCGCGACGACGGCTCCTGATGACCCGGCAGCGGATCCAAGTGATCGATTCGCGGCGGCTCGTGCGGGCTAGGGTTGGTCCCCATGGGTCGTCGCCTCCCTATCGGGCGTCGGTCCTGGCCCCGTCCGGCCGGTCGCGACGGCCCGGGCGGGGCGTCTTCGTGTTCTCGGGCTCTAGCGTTACACAGCGTTCTAATCTGTGCCAGTCCCTTCGGTCAGTATGCATCGTTATAGCACGTCAGATCACGTTCTACTGTGGGAGCGTGATCGATTTCGATGCGCCGGAACCGCTGTACATCCAGATCGCGGACGATCTTCAGCGGCGCATCGCGGCCGGCGAGATCGGAAGGCGCCTGCCAGGCGTTCGGGTCATCTCCGAGACCTACGGCGTGGCACATGCGACGGCGGCGCGGGCCGTGCAGGAGCTGGTCAACCGCGAAGCGGTCGTCGCCGTACCCGGACGGGGGACCTTCGTGAAGCGCCCTGCGGACGGTGGAGAGGACAAGAGCGCGAAAACATGAACTCGGCCCGGCGTTAATGCCCTCTTCCGACACCGTTTCCGACGCGCTGCGGGCGCCTTCGAAGCGCGGACTGGCAGTGACCACGCAGGGCCGCGGAACGTTCATCGTCCAGCAGCCCCGAGATCGGCGAAGGCGAGGAGAGCGCCGAGGTGTGAACCACCGGGGGTGTGGCGCGCTGAAACGTCGGAGGCCGGGAGGGGGTCCTCCCGGCCTCCGGTGTTCTTCTCGGGGGTCACGCCTTGCAGCGGAAGATGCCCCACTTCAGGTGGCCGGCCTCGCCGCCGCGGACCCAGTTGCGCAGGCCCGCCTTCATGCGTTCGAGGTACTCGGCGCTGATGTGCTGGGAGATCTCCGCCTCCCGCTCCTCGGTCTCCTGGAGCACCCGTGCGTAGTGGGTGGTGAGGTGCGGGGTGAGGTCCTGGAAGTTCGGCGTCAGTCCCAGCCGGGCGATCTCGCGCAGGTAGAAGCCGGGCGACCCCATCGTCTCCAGGTGCAGGCGGTTGAGGATCGGCCGCAGCGCCTCACGGGGACAGTCGTCGGCCGCCATGGGATCGGTGAAGACGAAGTCCCCGCCGGGCTTGAGGACCCGCGCGACCTCCTCCAGGGCCCGGATCCGGTCGCCGCCGTGCAGGAGCGCGTCCTGTGACCACGCGACGTGGAACGAGTTGTCGTTGAACGGCAGGTTCTCGAACGACCCGTCGACCACCTCGATCAGGTCGGACAGGCCCTCCTCCTCGTTCTTCGCGCGGTTGCGCTCGTTCTCCACCTCGCTGAGGTTGAGGCAGGTGACGCGGCACCCGAAGGTCCGGGCGAGGTAGCGGGCGGAGCCGCCGTAGCCCGAGCCGAGGTCGATGACGCGCGTGTCCGGCGACAGGTCAAGCCCGGCGGCCATCTGCTCGACGGTCCGCGCACTGGCCCGGTCGATCGTGTCGCCGTCCTCGTAGATGCCGATGTGGATGTGCTGTCCGCCCCACACCGAGTGGTAGAAGTTGTCGGCGTCGCTGGAGTTGTAGTAGTCGCGCGCGGTGTTGACCGCGGTGGAGTAGCCGGTGTTCACCTCGTCTGCCAAGTACTGTTTCTCCGCCACGTGGATGAAGAAGTCGGGGTCGTCGTCATCGTAGGTGGCCTGGAAGTCGCCGTAGGTGTCGATCCGCTGGAAGCCCACCTCGCGCATGAGCCGCCGCATGTAGTTCTTGCGGAGCGGATACATGTTGAGGGCGTACTCGCTGTTGTCGGGGAACTTGTACCGGAAGCGGACGAGACCCTCGTCGACGTACTCAGGTTCGGCCGTGACCTCCTCGCCGCAGTAGTAGTACCGGTGCTTGCTCTTGAATCCGTTGTCGAGGATGGCGTCGTAGTTGCGCTGGTCGATGATGAGCACGCCGTCGTGCTTGAGCATGGCGTAGAACTCGGCCAGGGCCTTGCGCCGGTCGCGTTCCGAGAACAGGTGCGTGAACGAGTTGCCCAGGCAGATGATCGCGTCGAACTCGCCGTGGACGTCGCGGTTCAGGTACCGCCAGTCGGCGTGCACCACGCGCAGGATGTGGCCGCCGAACGTCCAGCCGTTCTCGAACGCCTTCCGCAGCATCTCGCGGCTTCCGTCGACGCTGACGGTCTCGAAGCCCTCCTGCAGGAGCCGGACCGAATGGAACCCGGTGCCGGTGGCGACGTCGAGGACCTTCTTGACGCCTCGTGCTCTGAGCTGGTCGATGAAGAAGCTGCCTTCGCTCTCGTAGCGCCTCTTCCAGTCAATGAGTTCGTCCCACTTCTCCACGAAGCCGCGGACGTACTCCTGGGTGTAGTGGTCGGTGTCGCGAACCTCGAGCGGATTGTCCCCGAATTCTTGGCGCTGAATCGGTCTGCCTCCTGTGAAACGAGTTCCGGTGACCGTCTGCGGCTCCGGAGAGACGCACCGTGGTCACCGCCGGCCGGATAACGGTACAAATCGTGATGAATCGGGACGGACGGACAAGGCGAACGTTAGTCATGGGCGCGGCCCGAAATAAGGGGCCGGTGCGGTAGATCTTGCCGACAGGTCAGATGATCGTTGCCTCGACGGCAGGCGGCCTCCGCGGGCGGGAAAGCCCGGTTTCCGCAGAGCAGAAGGTTTGATGGAACGATTCATCCGCCCCCGGGTTCCGGTCCTCACCGCGGGAGGGTGAGAAGACCGCTTTCCAGGAGGAGTCTCATCCAGCGGTCGCGCGGACGGCCCTTGCGGTCGCGTTCGGTGACGGCGGGGGCGCCGAGGACGGCTTCGACGAGCCGCGGGTACCGCTCTCCGAGGACGAACTGGTCCACGAAGGTGACGATGTCGCCCGCGAACTCCTCGCTGTCGATCCGCTCCACGTCGGCGTGCTTGTACATGAAGACGTAGTCGTCCGGATCCACGTAGTAGACGGCCCCGTCGGTGAGGTCCAGGCGGATGGGGGTGCCGCCGTCGATGTGCTCAAGGACGTCGGCCGGAATCCCGTAGCGCTCGTAGCCGATCTCGAGCGGATCGCCCAGCGGGCAGTCCGGAATCCGGCGCCGCCTCGCCCAGGTCTCCGGATTCTGGATCTCCTCGGGCTGCCTGAAGCAGAAGTAGTCGCCGGCCAGGAAGGAGAACAGCCGGAAGACCTCCGTGACGCCCGCGGGCAGTTCCGGGACGGCCTCCAGTTCGTTGGGGCCCTCGATGGCGACCCCGAACCCGTGCTCGGCCTCCGTCCGCCGCAGCAGGTCCAGCTTGGCCTCGATCCTGGCCAGTCCCGCCCGCATGTCCTCGTCCATCGCCCCGCCCTCCGTTCGGTCCCCGGATTATGACGTCGGGGTCGGACGGCGCGTTTTCCAGGCTTCGGGTCCCGGGGCCGAGCGCCGGGGGTCGAGCACGGGGTGACCGGGCCCGGCGCCACCCCGAACGCCGGGCCCGGTGGTTCCGGGCGGTCGGGCGGTTGCGCCGGTCAGGCCGCCGCGGTGGCCGCCGTGTAGTGGGCGGCGTTGTCGCCCTCGACGCGGTAGCTCTCGCGGCCGTCGACGCCCACCGGGACGTCGCCGGCGACGGTCACGCGGTGCAGGAGGCGGGGCAGCGTGCCGTAGTCGTCCACCGCGTAGTGCTGGGTGATCCGGTTGTCGAAGATGATCAGGTCGCCGGGGGTCCAGTTCCAGCGCAGGACGTTCTCCGGCCGGGTCACGTACGACTGCAGGATGTCGAGGACGGCCCGGCCCTCGCGCGAGGACAGGCCCTCGATCGACTGGGCGAACCCGCCGATGAACAGGGTCCGCTCACCCGTCTCGGGATGGACCCGGACGACCGGGTGGGCCGTCTTCCACGTCCGCGACAGGAACGCCTTGCGGTGCTCGGCCGCCTTCTCGGGGTCGGCGCCGGTGTCCCGCGAGTTGACGTAGTCGTAGTCGTTGGTGTGGACGGCCCAGAGCCGGTCGGCGAACTCGCGCAGCTCGTCCGGCAGGTCGCGGTACGCGGCGGCGGCGTTGGCGATCAGCGTGTCGCCGCCGAAGGGCGGGATCACCAGGGCGCGGAGGGTGCTGATCTTCGGCGGCGTCTGGACGAAGGTGACGTCGGTGTGCCAGTGGTTCGCGCGTCCGGACTCGCTGTCGACGGGGAGGATCTCCTCGTGTCCCTCGACCGAGGGGACGGTGGGGTGGGCGCCGGTGAGGGGACCGAAGCGGGAGGCGAAGGCGATCTGGTCCTCGTCGGTGAGGTCCTGGTCCCGGAAGCCCAGGACCTTGTACTCCAGAAGCGCTTCGTGGATCTCGCCGAACAGGCCGTCGGACAGATCGCGCACGTCGACGCCGACGACCTCGGCGCCGATGCGGCCGCCGATCTTGCGGATGTCGAACCGGGTCACGGGCAACCCCTTCTCACAGTGGGACATGGGGGAGACGCGCAGGGAGGAGGGATCCCTGCCGTAATCCGAGAGAAGCACGACCCGCGGCGCCAGTCAACCTTCCCTACCTGTTAGATCGGAAATATTTCCTACTAAACATGTTGACTTAACAGGGAATGGCGATCATAGTCGGGCTGTGTTCCCTTCGCGCCCTCTCGTCGCGCGGCTGCACGTCGACCTCCGGCGTCAGGCCGGCGCGCTCTGTCGTCCCCGGAGCTGACGAACGACACCTCCCCCCGCGATCCGAGGAGAGAGCCTTGGTCACGACAGACACCACGACGGACACGGCACCGGACCCCACCACGCGAGACATCGCGACGACCCCGGCCGGAACCGCGCCGATGACGCGGCGGCGGTTCCTGTCGTCGCTCACGGCGGCGGCCGCGGCCGTCCCGCTCACGGCCGCGGCCGCCTGCGGCGGTGCGGCGGCGGGCGCGCGGCGCACCACCACCCTGCGCTACCAGGGATGGACGGGCCAGGTCCTGCTGCCGGAGCTCGCCGCCGATCTCGGCTTCCTCGGCGACGTGAAGCTGAGGTGGGTCGGCAACACGATCAGCGGCCCGCAGGACGTCCAGTCCGCGGCGACCGGGCAGGTCGACTTCGGCGGCGCGTTCAACGGCGCGATCGTCAAGCTGCAGGAGGCCGGTGCGCCGATCACGTCCGTCATCGGCTACTACGGCACCGACGCCGAGTCCTACACCGGCTTCTTCGTCACCGAGGACAGCCCGATCAGATCCGCCCGGGACCTGATCGGCAAGAAGGTCGGGATGAACACGCTGTGCGGTCACTCCCAGGCCGTCCTCGACCTCTACCTGCGGCGGCAGGGCTTCACCTCGGCGGACATCGCGAAGGTCGAGGCGCTCGCCGTGCCGCCGGTCAGCATGGAGCAGGCGCTGCGCCGGGGACAGATCGACGTCGCCGCGCTGAACGACATCTTCCGCGAGAAGGCGGTCGCGAACGGCGGCGTCCGCACCCTGTTCAAGGACTACGACTTCCTCGGCGCCTTCACCGCGGGCTCCTACGTCTTCCGCGACGACTTCATCGAACGCAACCCGGGCACCGTGCGGGCCTTCACCGCGGGCGTCGCCAAGGCCATCGAGTGGTCGCGCGAGCGGTCCCGCGACGAGGTCGTCGCCCGGCTGAAGAAGATCCTCCAGGCGCGCGGGAGGAACGAGACCGCCGAGGCGCTCGAGTACTGGAAGTCGTGGGGCGTCGCCGAGAAGGGCGGCGTGATGACCGACCGGGAGTTCGACACCTGGCGCACCTGGCTGGAGGACGTCGGGCAGATCCCCGAGGGCTCGATCAAGGCGCGCGACCTCTACACCAACGAGTTCAACCCGTACGCGGGCCAGGGGGGCCGGCGATGACCGTGAAGATCAGCGTTTCGGGGGTCGGCAAGACCTTCCCGGCCCGGGGCGGCGGCGTGTTCACCGCCCTGCACGACGTGAACCTCGACGTCGCGGAGGGCGAGTTCCTCGTCGTGGTCGGGCCGTCCGGCTGCGGGAAGTCCACGCTGCTCGACCTGATCGGCGGGCTGGCCCGGCCGACCACCGGGCGCGTCCTCATCGACGGCGCGGAGGTGACCGGCCCGGCGCTCGACCGGGGCATCGTGTTCCAGCAGTACGCGCTGCTGCCGTGGCGGACGGCGCTGCGCAACGTCGAGTTCGGGCTGGAGGCCAAGGGCCTCGGACGACGCGAACGCACCGAGGCCGCCCGCCATCACCTCGACCTCGTCGGGCTGTCCGCGTTCGCCGACCACTACCCGCACGAGCTGTCCGGCGGCATGAAACAGCGGGTCGCGATCGCCCGCAGCCTCGCCTACGACCCCGACGTCCTGCTCATGGACGAGCCGTTCGCCGCCCTCGACGCGCAGACCCGCGACACCCTCCAGGACGAGCTGCTGCGCATCTGGTCGCGGACCGGCAAGACCATCGTGTTCATCACCCACGGCATCGACGAGGCCGTCTACCTGGGCGGGCGGGTGGCGGTGCTGACCGCGCGCCCCGGCCGGGTGAAGGAGATCGTCGACATCGACCTCGGCCCCCGCGACGAGGACGCGGACCTGCGCTCCAGCCCGGAGTTCGCCGAGCACCGGCACCGGGTCTGGTCCCTGCTGAGGGACGAGGTCCTGGCGGCCCAGCGCCTGACCCTCCCGGCACAGCGGAAGAAGGTGGCTTCCCATGGCTAGCACCGCCCACACGCAGACGCAGGCAGAGCGGGCGGAGCACGAACCGGCGGCACAGGAGACGAAGGGCCGGGCGAAAACGGAGGCGCGGGAGGTCCCCGAACCCGCGGGCCCGTCCGCGCGCGGGCGGGCCGTCGCGGTCGCGTCCACGGCGGTGCGGCGGACGGTCGCGCTCGTCGCCTTCTTCGCCCTCTGGGAGATCGCCCCCCGCGCCGGGCTCGTCGACCGGATCTTCCTGCCGCCGGTGTCCGAGGTCGTCCCGGCCCTCGGCGACCTGGCCCGAAGCGGTCAGCTCTGGCGCAACACCGAGGCCAGCCTGGTCCGGTCGCTGGCGGGGTTCGGGCTGTCGATCGTCATGGCGGTGCCGCTCGGGCTGCTGATCGGCTGGTACCGGCCGGTCGCCGACCTGCTGAACCCGCTCCTCGAACTGTTCCGCAACACCGCCGCGATCGCGCTCCTGCCGGTCTTCATCCTGATCCTCGGGATCGGGGAGACCTCGAAGATCGCGATCGTCGCCTACGCGTGCACGTGGCCGATCCTGCTCAACACGATCAGCGCCGTGCGCGACGTCGACCCGACCCTCGTCCGGTCCGCCCGGTCGCTCGGGCTCACGGCGCCGCGCGTCTTCCAGAAGGTCGTGTTGCCCGCCGCCGTGCCGACGATCTTCACCGGTGTCCGGCTGGCCGGCGCCACGGCCGTCCTGGTCATGATCGTCGCAGAGATGGTCGGGGCGAAGGAGGGCCTCGGTTTCCTGATCAACTCGTCCCAGCAGAACTTCGCGATCACCGACATGTACGCCGGGATCATCGCGATCTCCGTGCTGGGGCTCGTCTTCAACGCCGTGCTCGTCGCGGTGGAGCGCCGCTTCACCCGATGGCGTCCCGACGCGGCCCGCTGAGCGGGCCCGCCGACCTTCTCGGAGGGTGGGTGCGCGGCGGGTCCCGGGTGTGCCGGCCCGGGATCCGCCGCGACGCGTCGTTGGGCGCCCCGAGGACGCGCTCGGCACGCGGTCTCAGTACTTGATCAGGCCGCGGATGTTCTTGCCGTCCCGCATGTCCTGGTAGCCCTGGTTGATCTCGTCGAGGGTGTAGGTGGTGGTGACCAGCTCGTCCAGCTTGAGCTTGCCCTCGTCGTAGAGGCGCAGGAGGCGCGGGATGTCGCGGCGCGGGTTGCTGTTGCCGAAGATGCAGCCGACGAGCTCCTTGCGCTGCATCGCGAGGTCGAACAGGTTGAGCTTGACGTCCTCCTGGGCGATCGGCGCGACCGCGACGACCACGCCCCGGCCGCCCTTGGCGACCAGGCCCATCATCGGGGCGATGAGGTCGCCCGAGGCGACGCCGGTGGTGAGCAGGGCCTTGTCGGCGTTGGCGCCCCAGGTGAGCTCACCGACCTTGGCCGCGGCCTCCTCGATGGACGCCGCGGTGTGGGTGGCGCCGAACACGGCGGCCTTCTCCCGCTTCCACTCGACCGGGTCGACGCCGATGATGTGGCGGGCGCCGGCCATGGCCGCGCCCTGCACCGCGTTCATGCCGATGCCGCCGAGGCCGATCACCACGACGGTCTCGCCGGGCTGCACGTCGGCGACGTTGACGGCCGCGCCCCACCCGGTCGTGACGCCGCAGCCGACGAGCGCGGCCCGGTCGAGCGGGATCCAGTCGTCGATCTTGATGGCGGACGCCTCGTTGACGACGGTGTAGGGCGCGAACGTCCCCGTGCAGCACATGATGCCGAGGTCCTTGCCGCTCTTGGAGTGGTGGCGGGCCGTCATGTCGCTGATCTGCCGTCCGGCCAGCAGGACCGCGCCCAGGTCGCAGATGTGCTGACGGCCCCGGGCGCACGAGGGGCAGCGTCCACAGGCCGGGATGAACGACAGCACGACGTGGTCGCCCTCTTTCAGCGTGGTGACCCCGGGCCCGACCTCGACGACCTCGCCGGCGCCCTCGTGACCGCCGATGACGGGGAACTGCTCCGTCTGCAGCAGGGCGGCGATCTCGGGGTCGAGCACCATGTCACCGGTGACGAGGTGCTCGTCGGAGTGGCACAGGCCGGACGCCGCGAGCTTGACCTTGACTTCGCCGGCCTTGGGGTCGTCGAGCTCGATGTCCTCGATGCTCCAGTCGGTGTGCGGTTCCCAGAGGATCGCCGCTTTCGTCTGCACTGATGCCTCCTGATGGACGTACTGGAGCCGATCTGTGCCTCCTGGATACTAGAACTTGATTCGGGACACCAGGGGTCGGCGGAATCGGATCTTGAAACGCCTCGGTGACGCCCCACCTGCTGGCCGTTACGCTCCGCGCAACGCTCCCGCTCACCGGACTCGGATCGGCGCCGGTTGGGGCCAAAGCCTCCCGTCGGCGTGGATCACGGTGTTCGATGAACCCCGGCATCGGAACCGGCATCGCATCCGACAGGCACCGCATCGGACGAGCACCGCATCGGACGGGCACCGGACGGGAGGAGTGGACCCATGGAGCCCCTGCATTCCGGCGATCCCCGGCGGATCGGGCGCCACCGTCTGCTGGGCAGGCTCGGCGCCGGGGGAATGGGCATGGTGTTCCTCGGCCGCTCGCCCGGCGGGATGCTCGTCGCGGTCAAGGTCGTCCACCCGCACCTGGTCGAGGACCCCGACTTCCGGGCGCGGTTCCGGCGCGAGGTCGGAGCCGCGCGGGCCGTCAGCGGCGCGTTCACCGCCCCCGTCGTGGACGCCGACCCCGACGCCCCCCTGCCGTGGCTCGCCACCGCGTACCTGCCGGGCGTCCCGCTGAACGAGGTCGTGCCGCTGCCGGTGCCCGCCGTCCTCGCGCTCGGCGCCGGCCTCGCCGAGGCGCTGGTGTCGATCCACCGGGCCGGGGTCGTGCACCGCGACCTGAAAC
>DATCLF010000448.1:0-23869 GCA_036564055.1 Spirillospora sp. | reverse complement strand
GTTCTTGGTGGTCTGCCAGACGACCACCAGCCAGGTGCCCGCGTCGGAGAGCTCCTCGGCCTCGGCGCGGGTGAGGTTCTTGCCGGTCGTGTCGTGCGAGAGGTAGCGGCAGACGAACTTCACTCCGGCGCGTTTCAGTGCGGCCACGCCGGGGCGGCCCCACGAGTAGTCGACGCCGAAGACTGCCATCGGGAACTCCATGGTCGGTGGACGGGTCTTCGCCGATTCAACAACGGGCGCCCCGCACGGCGCAGGAGATTCAGGGGGAAGCGCTTCAAAACCGGCGCAGAGGTCATGTGTCACTGTCGGTGACGACACGCCGACGTGAGGTTAGGAGGACAGGTGCCCACCCGCTAGAACGGACATGTCCGCAACCGGCTCGGGCATGTCAGGGGGCTCGTCGTGAAGGTGAACAGGTTCGCGCGACGGACACAGCGCGGTCTCGTCCTGCTGGTCGCCGTGCCGCTGCTGGGCGCCGTACCACTACAAGGCGCCGTACCGGTGGCGGCCGAGGCGCACGTGGACGAGAACGTGGTGTTGCGCACGGCCGCTCCCAGGACGGACGTCCACCCGGGGCGCGCCTACGCCTGGACGTTCACGGTGTCCGCGAAGGGGCCGGCGAAATCCGGCAAGGCCGCGTTCCCTGCGACGTTCCGGGCGACGCTGCCGAAGACGCTGGAGTTCGTGTCCGGGAAGAAGAACTGCCGGGCGAAAGGACGGAAGGTCACCTGCCGGCTCGGCACCCTGAAGAAGGGCCGGGAGGTCAAGGGCGTCCTCAGGGCCAAGGTGTCCAGCCGGGCCAGGTCCGGTCAGAAGATCGTTCTGCGCGGGACGGTGACCTGGGGCGAGGCGCGGGCGACGCGCAGGTTCCCGGCGGTGCGCGTCACCAGGGCCGGCGACGTCGCCGAGGCCGAGCCGGCGACGTCACGCGCCGCGGTCCGGTAGGAGGCGGGTCCCGGGGCCGTCCGGCGCGATGGTCAGGACGCCGCCGAACGGGTAGCAAGATGGGACCATGCGACTTCGGATCTTCACTGAGCCCCAGCAGGGCGCGACCTACGAGACACAGCTCGCGGTCGCCAAAGCCGCCGAGGAGCTCGGCTTCGACGCCTTCTTCCGCTCGGACCACTACGTCAAGATGGGCGACGTGTCGGGCGAGCCCGGTCCGACCGACTCCTGGGTCACCCTGGGCGCCCTCGCCCGCGAGACGAGCCGCATCAGGCTCGGCACGCTGGTGACGGCCGCGACGTTCCGGTACCCGGGCCCGCTCGCGATCAGCGTCGCGCAGGTCGACCAGATGAGCGGCGGACGGGTCGACTTCGGCCTCGGGACGGGCTGGTTCGAGGAGGAGCACACCGCCTACGGCATCCCGTTCCCGAGCCTGGGCGAGCGGTTCGAGCGGTTCGAGGAGCAGCTCCAGATCGTCACCGGGCTGTGGAAGACGCCTCCGGGGGAGACGTTCAGCTTCAGCGGGAAGCACTACACGCTGTCCGACTCGCCCGCGCTGCCCAAGCCGGCGCAGGCGGGCGGCCCGCCGATCATCATCGGCGGGGCGGGGGCCAGGCGGACGCCGCGGCTCGCGGCGCGCTACGCCGACGAGTTCAACGTCCCGTTCCACCAGGTGCAGCCGACCGGTGAGGCGTACGAGCGGGTCCGCGCCGCCTGCGCCGAGGCCGGCCGGGACACGCCGCCGATCTTCTCGGCCGCGCAGGTCGTCTGCTGCGGACGGGACGAGGCCGAGGTGCGCCGCCGGGCCGACGCGATCGGCCGCGAGGTGCCCGAGCTGCGCGAGAACGGCCTGGCGGGCACGCCCGGCGAGCTGGTCGACAAGATCGGCCGTTTCGCGGAGCTGGGCGCGGAGCGCATCTACCTGCAGGTCCTCGACCTGCACGACCTCGACCACCTGGAGCTGCTGGCCTCCGAGGTCCTCGCCAAGGTCTGAGCCGCCTCTCGTCCGGCCGGCACCGCCGAAACCGCCGGATCCGCATCGCCGGATCCGCTTCGTCCGAGCGGCGCGCGTGCCCGCGGCGCGGAGAATCTCCCGCCGCGGGCACGCGCCCTTCTGTCACGCGAAGTCCGCGAAGGCGTTCTGGAACGCCGTGTACCGCGGGGCGCCCTCGGCGGTGTCCCAGACGGCGAAGACGACGTGCTCGAAACGGTCGGCGAACGGTCCGCCCGGCCGGAGCTGCTCGGCGAACGCCTCGGCCACCTCCGCCGGGTCGTTGCGGAACACCCCGCAGCCCCAGGCGCCGAGGACGAGCCGCCGGTGCCCGTTCGCCAGCGCCACCGCGAGGAGCTTGCGCGCCCGCGTCCGCAGCACGACGCCGACCCGGGCGGCCTGCTCCGGGTCGCGGATCGCGTCGCGGTTGGGCGCGGGGGAGGAGAGGAACGCCACCTCGTAGGGCTCCTCCAGAAGGCGTCCCGCGTCGTCCCGGAAGATTGGCACGCCCGGCGAGTAGATCATGTGGTCGCTGTAGAGCAGGTCGCGCCGGGAACGGTGGAAGTCGTAGTACTCGGGGGCGGAGCGCAGCGAGGCGTACAGCCCGGACGAGCGGGCGAGCCCCTCCTCCTGGGCGTTGGCGCCTTTGAGGAACCCGCCGCCGGGGTTCTTCGCCGACGCGAAGTTGAGCGCGAACGGGACCGTTCCCGGCGCGCACAGGCGCCGCGCGGCGGCGAGGGTGGTCTCGCCGGAGACCTCGATGCGCGTGCCCTTCTGCGGCTTCTCCTCCTGTGACGCTGCGCCCGCCGGACCGCCGGCGGAGAGCCGTTCCAGAAGGCCGTCCAGCTCGTCCGGCCGGTACAGCACGGTGTTCTCGACGGCCCGTGCCAGGCTCTCCGCGATGGACACGGTGCGGCCCGAGGGCGCCCGGTACTCGCCGCGTTCGAGGATCGCCACGGTCTCCTGCGCGACCATCCGGCGCGGGTGTCTGCTCATGACGCCCGGATTCTGTCGCTCCGGAGCAGGGACCGCAAACCGGTTTTGTTACGGCGGTTCAGAAAACGAATGGGGCTTCTCGGCGCGGTACGCCACACTTTCATCGTGCTTTTGCTGATCAGGACGTCGATGGACCAGGCGACCGACCTGGGTTTCCTCCTCCACAAACATCCCGACAGGGTGCAGAGGTTCGAGCAGTCGTTCGGCACGGCGCACGTCTTCTACCCCGACGCCGACGAGCGGCTGTGCACGGCGGCGCTGCTGCTCGACGTCGACCCGGTGAAGCTCGTGCGCACGCGAGGACGGGGCACGCCGGACTTCTCCCTCGGCCAGTACGTCAACGACCGCCCCTACGCGGCGTCGTCGCTGCTGGCGACCGCGATGGCGAACGTGTTCCGCACCGCCATGCGCGGGCGGTGCGACCTGCGCCCTGAGCTGGCGCGGACGCCGATCCCGCTGGAGATCGTCCTTCCGTCCCTGCCGTGCCGGGGCGGGCCCTCGCGGGCCGAGCGCTTCTTCCGCCCCCTCGGCTGGGACGTGTCGGCGGTGCCCGTCCCGCTCGACCCGGAGTTCGACGCGTGGGGCGACTCCCGCTACGTGTCGCTCACGCTGACCGGGACCGTCCGGCTCGCCGACGCGCTCAACCAGCTCTACGTGCTGCTGCCCGTCCTGGACGAGTCCAAGCACTACTGGGTGGCCCCGGACGAGGTGGACAAGCTCATCCGGGCGGGGGAGGGCTGGCTGGCCGCCCACCCCGACCGCGGCGCCATCACCCGCCGCTACCTCGCCAACCGGCGCGGTCTCGTGCGCACGGCGCTGGGACGCCTCGCCGACGCCGAGGGCACGACCGAGGAGTCGCTCGACCCCGTCGAGGTCGAGGAGGAACGGACCGAGGCGACCGAGGAGAACGAAACGGCGGCCGCGGAGGCGGGGGAGGCCGGGGAGAAGCCGGTCCGGCTCGCCGAGCGGCGTGTCCAGGCGGTCGTCCAGGCCCTGCGCGAGGAGAACGCCCGCAGCGTCATCGACCTCGGCTGCGGCTCGGGAAGGCTGCTCTCGGTGCTCGCCGAGGACGACTTCTTCAGCGAGGTCGCCGGCGTCGACGTCTCGAACCGCGCGCTGACCCAGGCGTGGCGGCGGCTCCGCTGGGACGAACGGCGCGAAAGCGGCGGCGGCCGGATCAAGGAACGCGGCGGCGGCCGGATCAAGGACGTCTTCCAGGGCGCCCTGACCTACACCGACGACCGGTTCCGCGGCTATGACGCGGCCGTGCTGATGGAGGTCGTCGAGCACATCGATCCTCCGCGCCTGCCCGCCGTGGAGCGGGTCGTGTTCGGGCACGCCTCGCCGTCCGTGGTGGTCGTGACGACCCCGAACGCCGAGCACAACGTCCGCTACGAGGGCATGGCGCCGGGGGCGATGCGCCACCCCGACCACCGGTTCGAATGGACGCGGGCCGAGTTCCGCGCGTGGGCCGGCCGGGTCGCCTCCGCGTACGGCTACCGCGTCCGCCACGTGCCCGTCGGCGACGACGACCCGGAGGTCGGCCCGCCGACGCAGATGGGGGTTTTCACCCGATGACCGAGATCAAGGTTCCCGAGATGGGACTCGTGGTGCTGGTCGGCGTGAGCGGTTCGGGCAAGTCCCACTTCGCCCGCAAGCACTTCAAACCGACGCAGGTGGTGTCGTCCGACCACTGCCGCGCCGTCGTGTCCGACGACGAGAACGACCAGTCCGCGACCGAGGACGCGTTCGACCTGCTGCACCACATCGTCGCCACGCGGCTGCGACGCGGCCTGCTCACCGTGGTGGACGCGACGAACGTGCAGAGCAAGTCGCGTCAGTCGCTGCTGAAGCTCGCCAAGGACCACGACGTGCGGGCGGTCGCGATCGTCCTGGACGTCCCCGAACGCGTCGCCGTCGAGCGCAACGCCGCCCGCACCGACCGGGACCTGCCCGCCCACGTGGTCCCGCGGCAGCGGCGAGAGCTGCGGCGCGGCCTGAAGGCGCTGCAGCGCGAGTTCCGCACCGTCTACGTCCTCAACGGCGTCGAGGAGATCGACGCCGCGACGATCACCTACGAGAAGGCGTGGAACGACCGCCGCGAGCTGACCGGCCCGTTCGACATCGTCGGCGACGTCCACGGCTGCCGCGCGGAGCTGGAGGAGCTGCTCGCCGAGCTCGGCTACGAGATCGCGCGGGACGCCGAGGGCCGCGCCGTCGGGGCGGCCCACCCCGAGGGACGCACCGCCGTGTTCGTCGGCGACCTCGTCGACCGCGGGCCCGACACGCCGGGCGTGCTGCGTCTCGTCATGGGCATGGTCGGCGCCGGCAACGCCCTGTGCGTCTGCGGCAACCACGAGGCGAAACTCGTGCGCGCCCTGCAAGGACGCAAGGTGCGCGTCGCCCACGGCCTCGGCGAGTCCCTGGAGCAGCTCTCCGCCGAGACGGAGGAGTTCCGCGCGGAGGCGCTGCGCTTCATGGACAAGCTTCTCGCCCACTACGTCCTGGACGGAGGCCGCCTCGTGGTGGCGCACGCCGGGCTGAAGGAGGAGTACCACGGCCGCGCGTCCGGACGGGTCCGTTCGTTCGCCCTCTACGGCGACACCACGGGCGAGACCGACGAGTACGGGCTGCCCGTCCGCTATCCGTGGGCGCGCGACTACCGGGGCAAGGCGATGGTCGTGTACGGGCACACGCCCGTCCTGGAAGCGGAATGGATCAACAACACGATCTGCCTGGACACCGGAGCGGTGTTCGGCGGGAAGCTGACCGCGCTGCGCTACCCGGAGCGGGAACTGGTCTCGGTGCCCGCCAAGAAGGTCTGGTACGAGCCCGTCCGGCCGCTGGAGGCCCCGGCCTGCGCCGGAGAAGGAGCGCGCCGAGAGAGCGACGTCCTGAAGATCGAGGACGTGCTCGGCAACAAGGGCGTCGAGACCAGGCTCATGGGACGCCTCACCATCCGCGAGGAGAACGCGCTGGCCGCGCTGGAGGTGATGAGCCGCTTCGCCGTGGACCCGCGCTGGCTCGTCTACCTGCCGCCGACCATGGCCCCCGCCGAGACGTCGCCGCTGCCCGGATACCTGGAGCACCCGGCCGAGGCCCTCGCCGTGTACCGGGACGCGGGCGTCGCCCGCGTGGTGTGCGAGGAGAAGCACATGGGCTCGCGTGCCGTCGCGGTGGTGTGCCGTGACGCGTCCGTCGCCGCCGACCGGTTCGGCGTGACGGACGGGACCACCGGCGCCGTCTACACGCGCACGGGACGGTCGTTCTTCCGCGACCCCGCCCGGACGGCGGAGGTGCTGGACCGGCTCCGCGCCGCGATCGGCGCCGCCGGGCTCTGGGACGAGCTGGAGACGGGGTGGCTCGTCGTCGACGCCGAGCTGATGCCGTGGTCGGTCAAGGCGATGGAGCTGATCCGCGCCCAGTACGCGGCGACCGGCGCCGCCGCCCGCGCCGCCCTGCCGGCGGCGGTCGACGTCCTCGCACGGGCGGGCGAACGCGGCCTGGACGTCGCGGACCTTCGCGACCGCATCGAACGGCGCGCCGCCAACGCGGCCCGTTTCCGCGACGCCTACGCGCGCTACTGCTGGACGGTGGAGGGACTGAGCGGACTGCGGTTCGCGCCGTTCCAGATCCTCGCCGGGGAGGGCCGCACGTGGGCGACGGCACGGGACCACGAGTGGCACCTGGAAGTGGCCGGGCGGCTGGCGGACGGCGACCCGACCGGTTTCGTGCGGCGGACCGCCTCGATGACCGTCGACCTCGGCTCGCAGGAGTCGGAGGCCGCCGTCACCGGCTGGTGGGAGAAGCTCACCTCCGCCGGCGGCGAGGGCATGGTCGTCAAGCCGCTGGGCCCGCCGCCGGACGACAGGCGGATCCAGCCGGGCGTCAAGTGCCGCGGACCGGAGTACCTGCGGATCATCTACGGCCCGGACTACACCGAGCCGGAGAACCTCGACCGGCTGCGCCGGCGTTCGCTCGGCCGCAAACGGTCGCTGGCGCTGCGGGAGCACGCGCTCGGCATCGAGGCGCTCGACCGGCTCACCGGCGGGGAGCCGCTGTGGCGGGTGCACCAGGCCGTCTTCGCCGTCCTCGCGCTCGAGTCCGAACCCGTCGACCCGCGCCTGTGACCGGCGCCGGGCGTCGCCGGGGACCACGGTCCCGGGCGACGCCCGTCACGGCCCGTCCCCGAAGCGGCGCCGGGGACGGGCCGTGACGGGGCCGTCGTGCGAGCGTGCGCCGGGCGGCGGCCTCAGGTCGTGAAGAGCATGTGGAACAGGCTGCCGTGGTGGGGGCGGTAGTGGGGCTGCCCGTGGTGATGGTGGTGCACGGCGACGGGAGCGGAACCGCCCCAGTTCGGTGCGGCCGGGGGAGGCGCCGACCTGTACTGCGCCTCCATCTGGCTCAGGGCCTCGAGTTCGCCGTAGTCGAGGAAGATGCCCCGGCAGTTGTCACATTGCTCGATGTGAACACCGCTGCGGGTGTAGGTCCGCATCATGCCACGACACTTAGGGCAGTACATCGCCTTGCCATCCTTCCGGTGTGAATCCCCAGGTTGAGGCTAAACGTAGGGCAGGGAACGCGTCACGTCCTACCGCGTCTCAGGTCGTGCTTGTCACGTCATGCAGCGCTCCCACGCCTCCGCGTCCCCGTCATGCGGCATCACCCGCCGCGGATATCCTCGCGCAGGCGTCGATCATCGCCTGCTCCGCCTCGTCGAGCGGCCGGTCGTCCTTTCTCGCGTCTTTGACGCACGTGGCGGCGATCTGGATCGCCAGGGTTCGCGCGGGGACGTCCAGGGCCGACCACAGGTCGCCGTCGGCGGGCACGGCGGGGCCGCCCGCCGCCTGATAGGCGCCGAGGAAGCGGCTCCAGTCCTCCGCGGGCAGGACGCCCGCCGAGTACAGCGCCGCGGGGCGCGCCAGGTCCCACGCGGGGTCGCCCGCGCCGAGGTCGTCGATGTCGATGAGCCGCCACCTCCCGTCCCCGATATGAACCATCTGCCCGAGATGCCAGTCTCCGTGGATCAGGCGTACGCCGGGCCCGGACGGTTCCCTGCCCTGCTCACGAATCCAGGAGGGGAGGGTGGCGAACGCCCGCCGGACCTCGTCCTCGGCCGGGCCGTGCCCGAGACTCGAGACCAGACGCGCCACGCGGCCGGGACCTCCCCAGGGCGGCGCGTCGGCCGGAACCGGCGCGGTGTGCAGCTCCGACAGCAGACGCGCGCCCTCCTCCCAGGGAAGGCGTCCGCCCGGGTCCACCGGTTCGGCGAACGCGGAGACGGTGACCGTCCGTCCGTCCACGGTGAGGCGCCGGAACGGCGCGACCAGCAGGTCCGGCAGCGAGGCCGCGAGCTTCATCCGGCTCGGGAACGACGGGCCGTCGGCGCGGTCGGCGCGGTGCGCCTTCACCACGACGTCGCCGACGCGCACCACCAGCACGCCGTGCCGCCGGTAGAGGATCTCCGGCTCGGCGGGTGATGAGGACGGCGACGGCCCGGACGACGGCGAGGCCCCCGCCGCGTCACGGCCGATCTCGACGAGCCGGTCGTAGAGCTCCGGCCGGGCGTTCTCGATGCGCACCCGACCAGTAAACACCCGGTGCGGCGCCGCGGCCCCCGGGCCGGTGCGTCACGTCGTCCGCGCGGAGGAGTCGATGAACTCGTCGCGGAGCCGCCGCCGGACGACCTTGCCCATGACGTTGCGCGGCAGGTCCGTCCTCGGGCGGAACTCGTCGGGCACCTTGTAGTGCGACAGGTAGCGCTCGCAGTGGCGGCGCAGCTCGTCCTCGGAGAAGGGGTAGGCGGGGTGCTCCACCACGTGCGCGATGATGCGCTCGCCGCGCCGTGCGTCCGGGACGCCGATGACGGCGCAGTCGTGGACGGCGGGATGGCGGCGCAGGATCTTCTCCACCTCGGCCGGGGAGACGGGGAACCCGCTGACTTTGATCATGTCTTGGAGGCGGTCCAGGATGGTGATGTAGCCGTCCTCGTCCATCACCGCGATGTCGCCGGTCCGGAGCCAGCCCTTGGAGAGGGCCTGGGCGGTCGCGAGCGGCGCGTTCCAGTAGCCGACGAACACCTGGGGGCCCCGCACGACGAGCTCGCCGGGCTCGCCCGGCGGCAGGACCTTGGTCGGCTCGTCCTGGTCGACGATGACGACCTCGGTCATGGGCAGCGGCAGCCCGACGGTCCGGTTGCGGGCCCTGTCGTCCAGCGGGTTGGCCGTGACGGCCGGGGACGCCTCGGTGAGCCCGTAGCAGTTGATCAGTCCCCGTGCGCCGTGGCGTTCGAGCCGGTCGATCGTGCTCTGCTTCAGCCCCATCGCACCGGAGATGTAGACGCGCAGTGAGCTGAGGTCGGACGGCTGGAACCCGGGGCTGTCGAGCACCTTCTCGAACAGCGTCGGGACGCCGGGGAAGATCGTCGGCCGGTACCTGCGGATCGCGCTGAGCACGCGGCCGCCGTCGTAGCGGGGGAGCAGCACCACCGCCCCGGCCGCCATCATCGGCGCGATGAGGCAGCTCATCAGCCCGAACGAGTGGAACAGCGGCAGCACCGCGAGCGTCACGTCCGCGCCGGGGCGCCCGCCGAGATCCCACGCGTGCTGCTGGCAGGCGTTGGCGATGAGGTTGCGGTGCGTCAGCATCGCGCCCTTGGGACGCGCCTCCGTCCCGCCGGTGTACTGGATGGCCGCCAGGTGCCGGGACGGATCGAGCGGCAACTGGGCGACGCGGCCGCGCGAGCGGCGCTGCAGCTCCCGGAACGGGATGACGCCGGGGTCGGGCGGGACGTCCGCGGTGAAGGCCGCGCGCTTGCGCTGCATCTGCACCAGCGGCAGCCGCAGCGCGAGCCTGCGCGCCGCCGGCAGGTAGTCGATCAGCGACGTCACGACGATGTGCTCCAGCGGCAGCTTGGAGCGCAGGGCCCGCACCGTCGCGTAGGAACGATCCAGCACCACCGCGACGCGCGCGCCGCAGTCGGCGAGCTGGTGGAGCATCTCCTCCTCGGTGTACAGCGGGTTGTGCTGGACCGCGATCGCTCCCCTGCGGAGCACGCCGAAGAAGGCGATGACGAGCTGCGGGCAGTTCGGGAGGATCAGCGCGACCCGGTCGCCCGGCTGGACCCCGAGCCGGTGGAGGCCGTCGGCGAACCGGTCGACGGCCTCGCGCAGGTCCCGGTAGCGGATCTCGCGGCCGAAGAAGATCAGGGCGGGCCGCCGCGGGTACCGCTCCGCGGCGTCGTCGAGCAGCCGCGTGACGGGGATGTCCGGGATGGTGAGATCGCTGGGAACCCCCGCAGGATACGACCGCCGCCACGGAGAAGGTCGTTGTGACGGGTGCCACATAGAGCGCGATTCAACCATTGATCGGACATCCGTGCCGCCGCTTCATGATCTTCAGGCCCCGCCCGGCCCGGCGCTCCCGGCGGCCGGAACGGGGCCTCGGCCCCCGATCACGCGTTCTCCGTCCCCGGGCGCCGGGCGTCCCCGGACGGTTCAGATGCGGCCGGTGCCGCGGCAGACGGTGCACGTCTCACCGGTCGCGGTGCTGGTGCCGGTTCCGTTGCAGCCGGGGCATCCGCGCGTCGGCGGCTTGTTGTGCTTGCCCACGTCCACCACCTCCCCGGCGACTCATCCTACGGGTTCCGCGGTCCCGCCGTCGGCCCCGCGAGGCAGGCCGTCCGCGAGCTTCAGCGCCACTTCGGTCACCCATTTCCCGGGGTCGGGGACCTCCTTCGGATGCGTCAAGAACGTCTCCAGGTAGGCGGCCCAGCGGACGGTCCCGCCGGACTCGGTCCTATCCCAGGTGAGGCCTTGCGCGGTGCCCCAGGCGACGACGGCCTGGGCGACCTCGGCCAGACGGTCGGGGTGCCCGGTGTGGAGGCAGGCGACGTAGCCTCCGGCGGGAAGCGTCGCGGACACGATCTCGCCGTCGTCCTCGACGGGTGACGGCAGCGGAACCCCTGCCTGAACCCGGAACGTGTCGCCCGGGCCGATGACGTCGTACTTGAGGAACGGAGCCCCGGCGGGTGCGAGGCCCCGCTCGCGGAGCCATCCGATGATCTCCGGGATACGGTCGGCGATCTCGGGGAAGGTGGCGGGCGTGATGCCGTCCCGTGTGACGGACGCGTACGGGACGGCCGGTCGGTACTCGATGGACGGAACGGCGGGAAGGTCGATGCTCATGTCCGTGCGGACCCGGGAGGGCGCCCGGAATCATCGGGGAGGAGAGGTTGGAACCGGACCCGTCGTGCACCGTACCCTGAGCCCATTGATCGAGAAGGGACCGTAAGGATCACCGCGCACGAAGCCCCCCCGCCCCGCCGGCCCGTGCCGGCGCCGATGCCGCTGACGACCCCGATCCGCCCGTACGACTGGGGGTCGCGGACCGCGCTGCCCGAGCTGCTCGGCGTCGAGCCGACCGGGGCGCCGCAGGCCGAGCTGTGGGCGGGCGCGCACCCGGCGGCTCCGTCGACCGTGGACGGGACGCCGCTGAACGTTCTCATCGAGCGGGACCCGGCCGGCATGCTCGGCGAGCGCTCGGTGGAGCGTTTCGGCCCGGAGCTGCCCTACCTGCTCAAGATCCTGGCGATCGAGAGACCGCTGTCCCTGCAGGTGCATCCCACCGCGGAGCAGGCCCGGGCCGGATTCGCCGACGAGGAGGCGCGCCGTATTCCCCTCGACGATTTCACCCGCACCTACAAGGATCCTTATCACAAGCCCGAGATGGTCTGCGCCCTCACGGAATTCCACGGGCTCTGCGGCTTCCGCGATCCAAAGGAAACCGCCGATCTTCTCGAAGGCCTCGGTGTCGCCGAACTGCGGTCCTGGGTCGAAACATTGCGCTCCGAGCCGGCCGGGCAGGCGCTGCGGTCCGTTCTCACGCAGATGCTGGACGAGAGTTCCCGGCCCATTGTCGAAGCGGTCGAACCGTCCCTCACCTCGGTCTACGCGGGTATAGCCCGCGCCTATCCGGGAGACCCTGGCGTTCTCGCGGCCCTGCTGCTCAACCATGTCGAGCTGCGTCCCGGCGAGGCGCTCTTCCTGGACGCCGGGGTCCCGCACTGCTATCTGAGCGGTCTCGCCATCGAAGTCATGGCCAATTCCGACAACGTTCTGCGCTGCGGGCTCACCGGAAAACACGTCGACGTCCCGGAACTGATGCGCGTGGTGAATTTCGTACCGTCGGCTCCGCACAGGGTCGAACCCACAGCCGATTTCCAGTACCGTCCCGGGGTGGACGAGTTCGCCCTCATTCGTCACGACCTCACCGATGACCCGCACGAGCTGCACGGCGGCCTTCCCCAGACGCTTCTGTGCCTGGAAGGCGAAGCCCACGTCACGACGGATCGCACCCTGACGCTCACCCGAGGCGAAGCCGCCTTCGTTCCCGCCGCCGTCCCGGCCGCCGGGCTCACCGGCAGCGGCGTCCTGTACCGCGTGGTCCCCGCGATCTCATGACCGTCCTCGCGCTGGACATCGGCGGCACCAAGTTCGCGATCGCCCGGGTGGCGCCCGACGGATCGTTCCTCGACCGGGCCGAGCATCCGGTCGGTCCGTCGCCCACGGACACCCTGCGCGACCTCGTCGCCGGATTCGCGGGGCCGGGACTGACCGGCGTCGGCATCGGCTCGGCGGGCCCGCTCGACACCGTCGCGGGCACGGTCAGCCCGGTCAACATTCCCCGCTGGCGCGACTTCCCGCTGGTCGCGACGGTCCAGGACCTCGTCCCCGGCGTCCCGGTCTCCCTCGCGGGCGACGCCCAGTGCATGGCCCTCGGCGAATGGTGGCGCGGCGGCCGCGACCGCTCGTCCCTCCTCGGCGTCGTCGTGTCGACCGGCGTCGGCGGCGGGCTCGTCCTCGACGGCCGCCCCTGGACGGGACGAACCGGCAACGCCGGTCACATCGGGCACGTCATCGTCGACCCCGACGGCGAACCCTGCGTCTGCGGAGCCCGCGGCTGCCTGGAGACGATCGCCTCGGGCCCCGGCATGGTCCGCTGGGCCCTGGCGCAGGGCTGGGCGCTCCCGACGGGCCGGCCCGACGCCAAGGCCCTCGCCGCCGCGGCCCGGGAGGGCGCGCGCATCCCCCTGGCCGCGTTCGAGCGGAGCGCCTCCGCCCTCGCCATCGCGATCCTCAACGCCGCCGCCGTCCTGGACGTCCGCGACGTCGTCATCGGAGGCGGTGTCGCCGCCGCGGGCGACCTCCTCCTCACCCCACTGCGGGCCGTCATCGCCGAACGCGCGGGCATGTCCTTCCTGCACGACCTCGACGTCTCCGCGACCACCCTGAACCGCGACGCCGGCCTCTACGGAGCCGCAGCCCTGGCATTCCTGGCCTCCGGCGCCTCCCTGACCCGTCCCCGCTGACCCCGAACACCACCGCGACGTCCGGAGCGGGTCCGGACACGTCCGTCGGGGTCAGGTCTCGTCGAACAGGCGGAGACGGTGGGCGGTGGCGGCGGCTTCGCCGCGGCTCGTGACGCCCAGCTTGGCCAGGATGTTGGACACGTGCACGCTCACCGTCTTCGCGCTGATGAAGAGCTCCTCGCCGATCTGCCGGTTGGTGCATCCCGCGGCCAGCAGCCGCAGCACCTCCGTCTCGCGATCGGTCAGCCCCAGACGTTCCAGGGCGCCCTCCTGGGACGGGGCGTCCTGGGCGGGCGGGAGATGCGCGTTGCGCGCCAGCACCCGGGCCTCGTCCAGCAGCGGTGCGGCACCGAGGCGTTCGGCGGTTGCGGCGACGTCCCGCAACAGGTCCGCCGCGCCGTCGCGGTCTCGGGCGGCCAGACGGCGTTCCGCCGCCCGGAGACGAGCGCAGGCGGCGTCGTACGGCCGCTCCAGGCGGTCCCAACCGTCCGCCACCCGGTCCCAGCCGCCGGCGGTGAGCTCGGCGGTCACGTGCGCCGCGTACTGCGCGCGCAGCGGGGAGTCCGCGGGCAGGCGTTCCAGGGCGGCGCGCAGCTCGGCCGCCAGTCGCTCCTGCTGGGACTCGCCGATCACGGGGTGGAGCAGCGCCGCGATGCGGGCGGCGGCCATCAGCAGCGGCCAGGCCGCCGGATCGCCGACGGCGGTCAGGGCCCGGACGAGGATGTCGCAGGCGCGTTCGGGCCGGTCGTCGTGGACGGCGAGCCAGGCCAGGAGCGAGGCGGTCTGCGGGTGGGACGCTCCGCCGAGCAGCGCCTCGGCCGTCGCGGTCTCGGCGCGGACGGTCTCCCACTGGCCGCGCACCAGGGCCGTCTCCGCCAGGAGATGGTGCAGGTCGGCGGCCGGGGAACCCTGCAGGTCGAGGTCGAGCGCGGATCGGATCGCCGTCACCGCCTCGTCCCACGCGCCCGTCGCGATGAGCGCCGTGCCGAGGCGGGCCGTCAGCAGGGCGCCGATGGTGCGGTCCAGGCCGGCCCGGTGCGCGGCGGCGAGCCCCTCCCGCGCCGCGGCGCACGCGTCGCGGTGCCGGCCGAGGATGTTGTGGGTCAGGGCGATGTTCAGGCAGGCGCGGGCGATGCCGACCGCGTCGTCGTGGTCGCGCGCCAGTTCGCACGCCCGGCCGAGGACGCGCAGCGCCTCCTCGTGCTCGCCGGTGCCGCCGAGGGCCCAGCCCAGGGTGATGCAGGCGTTGGTCTCCAGCGCGGTGTCGCCCTGCTCGGCGGCGAGCCGCGCGGCCTCGCCCGCGGCGTCGCGTCCGCGTTCGTGCGCGCCGTGCATGGTGAGCACGGCCGCGGTCAGGTTGAGGATCTGGGCGCGCGCCGGCCCGGTCACGGCGGGCAGCAGCGCCTGCGCCTCGTCGACCGCGGTGAGCGCGCCGTCGCGGTTGAGGTTCTGCAGGGCGAGACCGC
The DNA here is from genome assembly GCA_036564055.1 of Spirillospora sp. GTDB lineage: Bacteria > Actinomycetota > Actinomycetes > Streptosporangiales > Streptosporangiaceae > Spirillospora. Next base: position 9,102 of record DATCLF010000448.1, on the reverse strand, counting down.
GCTGGGCGTGCAGCAGCGCCGCCCGCGCGGGCTCGTGGACGGGATCCGCCTCGGCGAGCGCGCGGTCGATCAGGTCCAGGGCCCACAGCGGCTCCCCGGCCCAGTTCGCGGCCGCCGCGGCCGACTCGAACAGGGTGAGCCGGTCGGTGCCGTGCCGCTCGGTCTCGGGCACCCGGGGCCACAGTTCCAGGGCGCGTTCCAGCAGCTGCACCTGCTCGGCGTGGGCGGACAGCCGCTCGGCGACGCGCGCCGCCTCCAGCGTCGCCGCCAGCGCCTCCGAGGCGGCGCCCGCACCGTGCCAGTGGAACGCGAGCTCCGCGGCGTACCGGTCGGGCGGGACCAGCCCGCGGTCGGCGCGCAAGGCCTCGGCGTACGCGCGGTGCAGCCGGACGCGTTCGGCGGGCAGCAGCTCACTGACGACCGCCTCCAGGATCAGCCCGTGCTGGAAGGCGTACTGGTCGCCCTCGGGGATCAGCACGCGGGCCTGGGCGGCGGCCCGCAACGCGTCCAGCAGTGAGGCCTCGGGCAGCCCGGACGCGGCGGCGAGCAGGCCGTGGGGAACGCGGCGACCGCCCACCGCCGCCACGTCCACCAGCCGCCGTGCCCGCTCGGGCAGCTCGTGGACGCGGGCCAGAAGCAGGTCGCGCAGCGAGTCCGGCAGGTCCCCGCCCGGGGCGTGCGCGAGTTCCAGCGCGTACAGGGGGTTGCCGCCCGAGCGCCGGTAGACCCGGTCCGCGAACGCCGCGTCCGCCGTCTCGATCAGTTCGGCCGTCTCGGTCCGCGACAGGGGCTCCAGCGTCGTGCGGCGCACCCGGTCCAGGCGGGCCCAGCGGGCGAGGAACCGGCGCACCGGGTGCCCGGCGTCCAGGTCCGCGTGGCAGGTGACCACGAGCAGCACCGGAGCGGGACGGGGCGCCCGGACCAGTACCTCGAGCAGGTCGCGGGTGGACCGGTCGGCCCACTGCAGGTCGTCGATCAGCAGCACGGCGGGACGCCGCGCGCCGAGCCCGCGCATCAGCGCGGTGAACAGGTCGAACAGCCGGGCCTGCGGGTCGGGGCCGCGCTGGTCGGGGTCGAGCTCGGGCAGCAGCCGCAGCAGCCCGTCCACGCCCGGCAGCAGCCGCCGCAGCTCGGCGGGACCGGGATCCTCCACGAGCTGGCGCAGCACCGCGGTGATCGGCGCCAGCGGCAGGCCCTCGGCGCCCATCTCGACGCACGGTCCGTGCAGGGCCCGCATGCCGGCGTCGGCGAGGTCGGCTTCGACCTGCCTCAGAAGGCGGGTCTTGCCCATCCCCGGCAGACCGGTCACGAGGACCGCCTGCGGGTCACCGCGCCGTGCCCGCTCGGCGGCGTCCCTGATGACTTCGAGTACGTCCCGGCGTCCCACGTACGCGGTCACGCGCCGAGTCTAAGACACCCCTGCCTAAGGCACCTCAGCCCGGATCTAAGGGCGCAGATAGGACATCGCCCCGAGGTGCGGCTCCCCCGCTCAGCGCGAGTCTCGAAGCGTCGGTCATCCGGCCGCCGTTCGGAAGGAGCTACGCAGTGACTGTGCAGAACGCCACCGTCCCCGAGCAGTCCGGGGACGTGGACCCGCGCCGCTGGGGCGCACTGGCCATCGTGTTGCTGGCCGTGTTCATGGACTTGGTCGACATCACCGTCGTGATGGTGGCCGCCCCGGTCATCCAGGACGACCTGGGCGCCGCCAACGCCGCCGTGCAGTGGATCATCGCCGCCTACGCGCTCGGCCTCGGCCTGCTGCTGATCACCGGTGGGCGGCTCGGCGACATCTTCGGCCGCAAGCGCCTGTTCCTGACCGGTGTCGCCGGCTTCACCGCGGCCTCCGCCGCCTGCGGGCTCGCCCAGAGCATCGGCATGCTGATCGCCGCGCGCGCCGTCCAGGGAGCCGCCGCGGCGATGATGGTGCCGCAGGTGCTGGCCACCATCCAGGTGGTGTTCCCGCGCGAGGAGCGCCCCAAGGCCCTCGGCATGTACGGGGCGGTGAACGGGCTCGCCGCCGCCGCCGCGCCGATCGTCGCCGGCCTGCTCGTCGGCAACGACGTGTTCGGGCTGGCGTGGCGTTCGGTGTTCTGGGTGAACGTGCCCATCGGCGTGGCCACGCTGGTGGGGGCCGGTGCGCTGATGCGCGAGTCCCGCTCGCCTCGTCCGCCCCGTCTCGACCTGCCGGGTGTCGCGCTGGTGACCGTCGCGCTGCTGCTCGTGCTGTACCCGCTGATCCAGGGCTCCGAGCTCGGCTGGCCGGTGTGGGTGTGGCCGGTGATGGGCGCCGCCGTCCCCGTCTTCGCCGTGTTCGCCCTGCTGCAGGCGCGCCGGGAGCGCGGCGGCGGCCAGCCGCTGGTCTCGATGTCGCTGTTCCGGAGCCGGTCGTTCGTGGCGGGGCTGGCCGTGACCGTCGCCATGTTCTCCTCGATCACCGCCCTGTTCCTGGTGCTCACCCTGCAGCTCCAGCAGGGCCACGGCTTCTCCGCGCTGCGGGTCGGGCTGACGTTCCTGGCCTGGCCGGTGGGCCTCGGCGTCACCTCGGGCCTCGCGGTGCGGATGGCGGCCACGGCGGGTCGCCGGCTGCTCGCCGTCGGGGCGTTCGCGCTGACCGTCGCCATGCTCCTGCTGATCGGCGCGATCGCCATGGCCGGGGACGACCTGAGCGCCTGGCACCTGCTGCCCGGTCTCGGGCTCGGCGGCATCGGGTTCGGGCTGGTCGCCCCGATCCTGGTCGACATCGTCCTGTCGGCCGTGCCCACCGAGGACGCCGGCGCCGCCTCCGGGGTCGTCAACACCGTCATCCAGGTGGCCGGAGCGACCGGGGTCGCCGTCGTCGGCGCCCTGTTCACCACGCTGCTGGACGACGGCGCCGACCTCGACTCCGCCGCCGCGTGGTCGCTCGGCTACGCCGTGGCCGCCTTCGCCCTCGGTCTGGCCCTCATCCGCGCGCTGCCCGCACGGGCCCGCCAGTCGTAGCCCGGGGACGGCGGTCTCCGGGCCGCCGTGCCCCGCCCCGCTCCCTCTCGACCCCACCTCTCCCATGACTCCGCATCCGCAGAAAGGAAGGATCATGCACACGTTCGTCACCAAGGAAGGCGTCCGCGAAGAGCACGTCGTCGTCGCCGAGCCCCCGGCCTGCACGGCCGCCCGGCTGAGCTTCGACAACGGCCTGGAGCAGGCCACGCTCCAGGCCGACACCTCGGCGGCCGGGCTGCTGGAGGCGCGGTTCGGCGGCCCCCTGCCGACCGTGTGGGCGGCCGACGCCAACGTGCACGTGGTCTACCCGACCGGTTCGCGGCTGCTGCGCCGGTCCCGCCCGTCCTCCGTCCTGCTCAACCCGTCCGTGTCGTGGGCACTGGACTTCCACGGCGGCGTCTCCCACGTGGAGGCCGACCTGCGCGGCATCGACCTGCGCTCGGTCACGCTCCACTCCGGCGCCGCCCACCTCCGCCTCGTCCTGGACCGTCCCTCCGAGACCCGCGTGATCCGCCTGGCCTCGGTCAAGGACCTTCGGATCGAACGTCCCGCGCAGGTGCCCGTCCGGCTGCAGGCCGCCAAGGGCATCACCGGCGTCACCCTCGACGACGAGCGCTACGGCGCGGTCGGCGGCGGGCTGACGCGCTCCACCCACCCGTCCGACGTCCCCGGCTACGAGCTGATCATCTCGGGCGGGGCCGACACGGTCACGGTGACGTCCTGATGAACCGTCGCGCCTTCCTGAAAGCCGGGCTCATCGCCGTGCCCACCACCGCGGCCGCCGCCGCCGGCGGCGCCGGCTGGTGGTGGGCCGGCGCCGACCTGAACACCGCCGGCCGGATCCGCTTCGCGAACCGGCTGTTCATCCCGCCCCAGGCCCGTTCGCACCGCGACGCCGACGGCCGCCGCGTGTTCGACCTGCGCGCGGCGGCCGGCCGGCACCGTTTCCGCCCCGGCCGCCCGACGTCCACGTGGGGGATCAACGGCCCGCACCTCGCGCCGACGCTGCGCGCCGTCCGCGGTGAGACCGTGCTGGTCCGGTTCCGCAACGACCTGCCCGAGACCACCACCCTGCACTGGCACGGCATGCACCTGCCCGCCGCCATGGACGGCGGCCCGCACCAGCCGGTCGAACCGGGCACCACCTGGTCGCCCACCTGGACGATCGACCAGCCCGCCGCCACCCTCTGGTACCACCCGCATCCCCACGGCCGGACCGCCGCGCACGTCTACCGCGGACTCACGGGCGTGTTCATCCTGGACGAGCCGGAGCCCCCGCAACTGCCGAACCGCTACGGCATCGACGACATCCCCGTCATCGTGCGCGACATCAACCTCACCGGCGACAACCGGCTGGAGGAGAAGGAACGGTCCCAGGCCGGCGTCGGCATCGTCGGCGAGCACGTCACCGTGAACGGCACGCTCGCCCCGTACCTGCCGGTGACCACCCAGCGGATCCGGCTGCGGCTGCTCAACGCCTCCGCCTCGCGGATCTACCGGTTCGGCTTCGCCTCCGGGCGGTCCTTCGCCCTCGTCGGGACGGACGGCGGCCTGCTCGCGGCACCGCACCGCACCGACCGGGTGCAGCTCAGCCCGGCCGAACGCGCCGAGATCATCGTGACGATGCGGCCGGGCGAGCGGGACGTGCTGCGCAGCTTCCCGCCGGACACCGGCCTGAACTTCTGGGACCGGCGGCTGACCGGCGGCGACGACACCCTCGACGTCCTCGAGCTGCGCGCCGCGCCGCGGCTCGACCCGTCACCGCCGATTCCGGCCCGTCTCGCCGAACCGCCCCGGCTGGCCGCCGCGAACACACCGCCGAAACGCACCTTCCAGCTCGCCAAGTACACGATCAACGGCAGGCCGATGGACATGAACCGCATCGACTTCGCCGTCGCGCAGGGCAGCACCGAGGTGTGGGAGGTCACCGCGATCGACGGCAGCCCCCACAACCTCCACGTCCACGACGCGCAGTTCCAGGTGCTGTCGGTGGGCGGCGCGCCGCCGCCTCCGCATCTGCGCGGCTGGAAGGACACGATTCACACGCCGCCGAAGGTTCCGATCCGGATCGCCATGCGGTTCCGCGGCCGGCCCGACCCGGCCATGCCCTACATGTTCCACTGCCACGTCCTCAACCACGAGGACCGGGGTCTCATGGGGCAGTTCGTCGTCACGTCCGACGGGCGACTCCCGCGCGCCGCCGCGGCACCGGCCCATCACCACTGACCGCGGACGTCCGGCCGGTCGCGGTGCGCGGGCCCGCCGCGTCAGCGCCGATCAGGACGGTGGATCGTGCTCTTCCCACATCGTCCGCAGGCGCTCCCGGGCCTCACGCCAATGCAGATGCGACAGTTCCTCGCCCAAAGGGGCGTGTTCGTCGCAGAACCACTCCGACCATTCCGGATGCCCGGCCCAGCCCATGTGCTCCCGCGCTTTCAGGAGTTCCTCGTCGTGGTCGTCGAGGCCGAACCGGACGAGCTCGAACTTCTCGAACGGGTGACCGTCCTGAAGTCTCCGATCGCAGATGGCGCACACCGGCGGCCTCACGGCAACTCCCTCCAACGGGGGTGGACGTCACTACGGGACGCTAGCGCGGCGTCCTCGCCGCGCAGCGGACCGCAACCGGCCATGCCGACCGTGGACGGCTGCGGCGCGGGCCGCGGCATCACACCCGTGACGGCCGCGGCCCCACCGGTGACGCGATCATCGGGCTGAACCCGCGGCGGGCCGGATCCCTGCAGTCGCCGGCCTGCCGAGGGGCGGACGACCTTGCCGTGCGCGACGGTCCGCCGCGCACGGTCGCATGCCCGGCTTGCCCTGCGGGTTCCTTCCCGGACGGTGAGCGGCGTCCGGGCCAAGCCAGGTCCCCGGACCGTTCGTGACCAGGTCACGGACGAGAACAAACGGAGGTGGAAAAATGAATGGTCGCACTGAGTTCCACATCGGTTCACATGTCGAACTGCTGCGGGACTTATCAGTCGGCAACGTGGGGACCGGGTCGATCGACGCGATCGTGGTTCCGACGATCAACCCGGAGCGCGTGGAGGACGCGCTTGAACTGGCGGAGCGGCTGGGGTGCGTGATCGTCCTCCTCTGCAGCACAGCGCCGCAGGTGGAGAAGATCCGGGCGACTCACAGAGTGCCCGCCGGCGCACTCCTCATCGCCGTTCCGCCGGAGTACGACCACCGGCTGCTCGACTTCGAGCAGCGGAAGTTCGCGAAGCACACCGATATCGCCACCAAGAGGAACATCGGACTCCTTCTCGCCCGGCTGTGCGGGTGGCGGAGCATCTTCTTCCTCGACGAGGATATCCGGGGCATGACGCCTTCGATGATCAGCAAGGCGGCGGCAGCGCTGACCGAGTACTCGGTCGCCGGGTTCCGGGTTCTCGATTTCCCGGACAACTCGGTCGTGTGCCACGCCCATCGGGCGTCTGGGGGCCAACAGTCGACCTTCGTCGGCGGCAACTGCATCGTCGTCGACACGCATCCTGTGGAAACGTACTTCCCGGATATCTACAACGAGGATTGGGTGTTCATCTATGACGAGGTCGCCAAGGGTTCGGTGGCCGTCGTGGGTGAACTGCGGCAGTTGCAGTACGATCCGTTCAGCCGTGACGCCGCTTCGGAGGAGTTCGGCGATCTCATCGCCGAGGCGCTCGTCTGGGCATTGCACGACGGCTTGAACGTGTCCTCGTTGTTCTTTTGGGAAGATGCGATTGACAAGCGTTCGCGTTTCATCGACGAGGTAGACGCCCGCGTTCGCCGCCGTGCGGAGGAAGGGCGCCTTCCGGGCAGTGACCGGATTCTGGCCCGCCTCGCGGAAGCGAGGGCACGTCTCCAGGAGATCAAGCCGGCGGACTGCCTGTCGTTCTACGTCACGTGGCGTGAGAACGTGGACATCTGGCGGCAGCGCCTTCGGAGCCTTCCCACCTCTCTCACCGTTCGTGAGGCGGTCGACCTCGGCGCACCACTCGTCCCGGGGGCCTCGGCCCCCGGGACCGGCTTTTCCGCGCACCCCGACCCGTGGCGCTTGCCGGCCCTGCTGGTGAACGCCTCGGAGAAGACCTGCGCGGGCGAGCCGTCGAGCCGGATCAGGGTGATCTTCTTTCGGGCCTTGGCTGAGCCGTTCAGCAGGCCTTTCACGCCGTCGGAGAGTGCGAACCCGGGGTTGTTGGAACGCACCCCGACGGCCAGTGCCGCGCTCGCGTCCGGGCGTGCGCAGGCGAGCGGACGGCTCGCCGCCTCGGTGTCGTCGCCTCCGCGGCCGGCGGCGGACGCCGCGAGCGCGACCTTGCCGCTTGCCGTGGTTTCGATGCGTGCCTGAGCCATGGCGGCCCCGTTCGAGGCGAGACGCGCGGTCCCCACCGCCACCATGGCAGGGGCGGTTGTGACGCGGATGAGGCGATCAGCCACAGGTACCGCTCTCCTCTGCTGAGCGGTGGCGCGTTCGGCACGCCCTGGCCGCGGCGCTGTGTCGGCGGCGACAAGGTTCGACGGCGACGTCGCTGCAGTACAGGGCGCCGACCAGCGTGCCGGCCCGTAAGACGGCGGGCCGACGAGCGAGCCGGCCGGACCCTGGTCGGGGTCGTCGACCCCGGCCCCCGTGCCGGCGCGGCCAAGCTCGTCGTTGGCCGCCCTCGGCGGCGACGCCGCGCACCTCGGCGCCCTCGACCTGTCGCCGGCCTGACCGGCTCCCGGGCCGCGCCGTGGTCCGGGCCGCCCGCTCGCGCCGGCCTCGAAGAGGCGCGGCCCCGGCGATTCGGCGGGCCGCGGGGTCGTGATGGCCGCGTCGCGGTCCAGGGGCAGGGGGCATGCGGGGAAGTGCCGAGTGCGGTTTGTGCGGAGGGCGATGACCTTGCCGCCGGCGGTGATCCCGGTGCGTTCGAGAGCCGTGAAGGGTCACTCCTTCCTGCTGGGGGGAGGGGAGCCAGAGGAGCCAATCCGGGAGCCAACGCAGGTCGGCTTAAGTCGACCCAGATCGACTGTGCCGGACGGGTCCTCTGGCTCCTCTCTGTTGTTTCCGCAGGTGAGAGGCTCTGTGGACGACTCCCGGAGACTCAGTCGGACGTGGGTCGGATAAGTCTCGCTGAGCGCTTCCTTAACGCGGGCATAAGTGAGGGCTCGCGAGGGCGATCTGGTGCGAAGTTCGTGGCGTGGCAATCGCGCCCGCCGCCCCCAGCGGGGACGGAGGGCCACTCGCTGGACGAAAAGGATTGCGAATGGGCAAGAACACCGGTTCGTTCGCCCCCGGCGTGCCGGGGGAGCGGATGCGCCCCGCGGTGGTCGCCCGGGCCTTCCAGACCCTGCCGTCCGTGCACCGCGAGATCCTCACCGAGACGGTCTTCCGCGAGCGGTCGGTCAACGAGGCCGCCGCCACGCTGGGCGTGCCGGTGGACGTGGTGAAGATCCGCGTCTACGACGCGCTCCGTGCCCTCAACACGGCCCTCGCCGCCCCGCGCTCCATGGTGTGACGTCCCCCCGCCGCGCGTCCCCGCCGGACAACCGGCGGGGACGCGGCGTGCGCGCCCGCCGGAGCCGCGGGCGATAAATCGGTTGCCGGGACGGGAATCGTCACGGCAGTATCGGCGTTGACGACGACGAAGGACCGAGACCGAAAGGAGGGCGACGATGCGAAGCCATCGAATGCACAGCAGCAGCCTTTCCGGTCTCGGGTGTGGCGTGAGAACATGACCTGGACGTTCTGACGCCGGCCGCCCGCAGACCGTGGGCGGTCTTTTGTTTCCCCGGAGGGTTGGCCGAGCGGAAAGGCAGCGGCTTGCTAAGCCGTCGTCAGGGTCATCCTGCGCGAGTTCGAATCTCGCACCCTCCGCGCCGAGTAGGGACGCTGGTGCGTCCGGCGGTCTCATAAGCCGCGGCAGGCAGGTTCGATTCCTGCACTCGGCACGCAGGGAAACAGGTCTCCGTGGCGCAGTGGAGGCGCGCCGGGGTGCGAACCCGGAGGACGCAAGTTCGAATCTTGCCGGAGACACGGCTTTCGTGGTGTGGTGGTCCGCACGCCAGGTTGTGGTCCTGGAGGAGCCGGTTCGATTCCGGCCGAAAGCCCTAATGAACAAGGGTGAAACGGCAGATGCCGGACATTGCCCGTACGTCGGTCACGCC
>DATCLF010000447.1:0-4956 GCA_036564055.1 Spirillospora sp. | reverse complement strand
TACGAGGGGTGTGAGGGGCACGAGGGGGAGGAGGGGACAGGAAGTCGGGACCACGCGGATCACCGAGGCCGTACCGGACCTCGTCCCGGAGGTCGTACCGCGCGGTGTCGTGTCCCATGCCGTACCGGGAGTCCGCCTGCGGTGGATAGCTCATGAGGCTCCTCACGTTCATCGCTCACTAGTCAGTACTCCGCTCCCGCGCGTTTCGTTCAGGCGTCGCGCCTCCGCTGCGAAGATCGCCCGGGAGGGCCGCCGGGGAGGTCTCACGGGAGGCGGGAGAACCACAGCAGGGACCCCGCGGCGACCGCGCACGCCAGCAGCAGGCCGGCCCCGACGAACCACGCCCAGACCTCCCGCTTCTCCGTGCGGTAGCCGATGCTGCTGCCGATGTCCTCGTACACGCCGCGCAGCTCCTCACCGGAGGCGGCCTGGTAGAACCCGCCGCCGGTGTCCCGCGCCAGCCGCTCCAGCGCGGGACCGTCGACCGGGACCGGGATCATCTGGCCGTTCTGGTACATGACGCCCTCGGGGGTGCCGTAGGCGATCGTCGACACCGGGACGCCCGCCTCCGTCGCGCGCCGGACCGCCTCCTCGGGCTCCCGCCCGGCGGTGTTGGTGCCGTCCGACAGCAGCACGATCCGGGCCGGCGGCGCCTGCCCGCCGAACTGGGCCCCGAAGCCGGCGATGGCGTCCAGGGAGGCGATCACCCCTTCGCCGATCGCGGTGCGCGGGCCGAGCTGCAGCGCGTCGATGCCGGCGCGCAGGGCCCGCCGGTCCGTGGTCGGCGGGACGACGACCGTCGCGGTCCCCGAGAACGACACGATGCCGACGTTGAAACGGTCCGGGACCCGCTCCAGGAACGTCCTGGCGGCCCGCTTCGCCCCCTCCAGCCGGCTGGGCTGGACGTCCGTGGCCTGCATGGAGTGCGACACGTCCAGCGCGAGCATGATCGTCGCCTGTTCGCGCGGCACCCGCACGTCCGCGGCGGGACGCGCGAAACCGGTCACCATCAGCCCGAGCATCAGCAGGAACGCCGCCGCGGGCACGTGACGGCGCCAGCCCGGCCTGGCCGGGGCGACCCGCTCCAGCAGCGCCAGGTTGGTGAACCGCACCGCGTACCGGCCGCGCCGCACCTGCGTCACCACGTACGCGGCGATCAGGACGGGCAGCGCGAGCAACAGCAGCAGACGCATCGGTTCGAGGAAGCTCACCGGGCACCTCCCGCGACGGGAGCGGACGCGGCGAGGCGGCGCTGGGCGAGGACGTGCCGGACGAGGTCGCGCACCCAGTCGCCGTCCGTGCGCAGCCGCAGATGCGCCGCGCCCGCCCGCCGCAGCCCGGCCGCGATCTCGCGGCGCTGTGCGGCGGCGGCCGCCGCGTACCGCTCGCGCAGCCGGCGCCTCGCCGTGGGGATCTCGCGCCTGCGGCCCGTCTCCGGGTCGACGAGCGTGAGCATGCCCACGTCGGGGAGCGTCAGCTCGCGGGGGTCGACGACCTCGGCGGCGAGGAGCTGGTGGCGCGTCCCGAGCAGGCGGAGCGGACGCCCCCACGACTCCACCGGTTCCAGGAAGTCCGACACCGCGACGGCGAGGCCCCGCCGGGTGCCCGCGGTGCGGTGCAGCAGCCCGGCCGCCGCGCCGAACCGCGCGTCACCGGCCCCCCGCCCGCCGCGGACGGTGGCGCGCGGCGCCGACAGCAGCGTCCTCAGCAGTCCCAGCAGGTGGGGCCGTCCGGTGCGCGCCGGGACGTGCCCGGTCCCGTCCTCGTGGACGATCAGCGCGCCGAGCCGGTTGCCGGTCCGCTCGGTGAGGAACCCGACCGCCGCGACGGCGAACACCGCGAGGTCGCGCTTTTCGAGGCGTCCGGTGCCGAAGTCCATGCTCGCGGTGGCGTCCACCAGCACCCAGGTCTCCAGCTCGCGGTCGGCGACGCGGTCGCGCACGTGCGGCACGGTCATGCGGGCGGTGAGGTTCCAGTCCATGGTGCGGACGTCGTCGCCGGCGATGTACTCGCGGCCTTCGGCGGGCTCGGATCCCGGGCCCGGCAGCAGGCCGAGGTGGTCCCCCTGGAGCAGCCCGTCCAGGCGGCGCGTGATCGTGAGCTCCAGGCGGCGCAGGGCCTGCTCGGGCGCGAGATCGCGCAGGCTCGGCTCGTTCATGCCGCCCTGCCGTCCGCGCCGTCCCGGCCGCCCGCCGGCGTCGCCCTGCCGTTCGCCCGCGGGTCCGCCCGGTCGCCCGCCTGCTCGGCCGCGCGCCCGTTCGCCGCGGCCTTCGGCCGGTCGCCGGCCCGGTCGTCTCCCTCGACGGTCGCCTCGATCGGCGCGACCAGGGGCGCGGGGACCGCGGCGACGATCCGGGCGACCATCGACCGCGTCCCGACGCCGTCGGCGAGCGCGTCGAACGACGGCACCAGCCGGTGCGCGATCACGTCCTCGGCCAGGTCCCGCACGTCGCCGGGGAGCACGTACTCGCGTCCCCGCAGCAGGGCCAGCGCCCGGCTCGCCGCGATCAGGCCGAGCGACGCGCGGGGACCCGCCCCGTAGGCGAGCATCCCCGCCAGCTCGGGGACGCCGTACCGCACCGGGTCGCGGGTGGCCGCCACGAGCCGCACCGCGTACCGCGCCACCTCGTCGTGGACGAACACGTCCGTGGCGGCGTCCCGCAGCGCGATCACCTGCTCGGTGTCGAGGATCCGGTTCGCCGCGGGCGGCCGCACCCCCATCCGGTAGACGACCGCGAGCTCCTGCTCCTCGGTCGGGTACCCGACATCGATCTTCATCAGGAACCGGTCGCGCTGCGCCTCGGGAAGCTGGTACACGCCCTCGGACTCGACCGGGTTCTGGGTCGCCAGCACCAGGAACGGCGACGGGACGGGGAACGTGCGGCCCGCGATGCTGACCTGCCGCTCGGCCATCACCTCCAGCAGCGCCGACTGCACCTTCGCCGGGGCGCGGTTGATCTCGTCGACGAGCACCACGTTCGCCATCACCGGCCCGGGCTCGATGTCGAAGCTCTCGGACGAGGGCCGGTAGATGCGGGTGCCGACGATGTCGGCGGGGACGAGGTCCGGGGTGAACTGCAGCCGGGCGAACGACCCGCCCACCACGGTGGCGAGGGTCTGCGCGGTCAGCGTCTTGGCCACGCCGGGCACGCCCTCCAGCAGGCAGTGCCCGCCGGCCATGACCGCCACGAGCAGCCGCTCGATCATCGTGTCCTGTCCGACGACGACCCGCTTGACCTCGAACAGGGCCCGCTCCGCGAGCGCGCTGGCCGGCGGCCGGACCTGGGCGGAGCCGAGCCCGCCGGTCACTGGGTGCCCTCCGCCGCGGCCGTGCCGCTCTCGGCGCCCGTGCCGTTCTTGCCCGGGCAGTCCCGGTGGTCCGGTGCGTCGGTCTGGGCGGCCTTGTGCTCGACGATCTGGAATCTCGTGTGGACGGGGCGGGGGTCCTCTCCGGCATCGGCGAGCGCCGCGCCGGCACCGGCGACCATGCCCGTCCCGGCGAGGCCGGCCCCCACGATGAGAATCTTCGTGCGTCGGCTGAGCGTCATGCTCCGCTTCCCCCTGCCTGTGTGGTCTCGGCGGCGTGATCTCGCCGTTGTGCTCTCGGTCATCGGCCGCCCCGGCCGGTCCCCGCCGGGGCGGCACGGGACGATCACAACAGGCGGGGACGAAAGCGGACTTAAAGAACGTGTGCGCAGTTTCCGGGGGTCGGCCGGCCGTCCGACGGCGGGCGCCTTCTGCCCGGTTGCCCCATTGCCGTCCGGGAATCCATCCTGGGTGCGTCCCGGACAGGAAGGTCCGTACATGACCGGCCACGACAGTCGTCCCGGGGCCCGTTCCGGGGACGCGGCCGGTCCCCACGGCACCGGGCCCGATCACCACTCGCCTCACCGGGCGTCCGCGCCCGCCGGCCACGTACGCGAGCAGCACGGGCACGGGCAGCACGGGCACGGTGGTCATGGGGATCACGCGGCGCAGTTCCGGCGGTTGTTCTGGGTGATGGCGGCGCTGGCCGTGCCGGTCGTGGTCTTCTCCGGCGCGTTCGCCTCGCTCGCCGGCTACCGGTTGCCGGACGCGGCCTGGGCGACGTGGACCTCCCCGGTGCTGGGCACGGTCATGTACGCGTGGGGCGGCCGTCCGTTCCTGACCGGGGCCGTGGACGAGGTGCGCTCGCACAGGCCCGGGATGATGCTGCTGGTCTCCCTCGCGATCACCGTGGGCTTCGCCGCGTCCTGGGGCGCCGTCCTGGGGCTCCTGGACGACCACCTGGACTTCTGGTGGGAACTGTCGCTGCTCATCGTGATCATGCTGCTCGGCCACTGGCTTGAGATGCGCTCGCTCGCGCGGACGCGCTCGGCCCTGGACTCGCTGGCCGCGCTGCTGCCCGACGTCGCCGAACGCTACGAGGGCGACCGGCTCGTCACGGTGTCTCCGGAGCGGCTCAGGGTCGGGGATCTGGTGCTCGTCCGGCCGGGCGGCAGCGTTCCCGCGGACGGGCGCATCACCGGCGGCGAGGCCGAGATGGACGAGTCGATGGTCACCGGCGAGTCCCGCACCGTCCGCCGGCGGGCCGGGGACACGGTCGTGGCCGGGACCGTCGCGACGGACTCGGGCCTGCGGATCGAGGTGACCGCGACCGGCGAGGACACCGCACTGGCCGGGATCCGCCGCCTGGTGGAGGAGGCGCAGAGCTCCTCCTCGCGGGCGCAGCGGCTCGCCGACATCGCCGCCGGGTGGCTGTTCTGGTTCGCGCTCGGCGCGGCCGTGGTCACGGTGGTGGTGTGGGGACTGGCGGTCGGCCGGCCCGACGACGCGGTCACCCGCACGATCACCGTGCTCGTCATCGCCTGTCCCCACGCCCTCGGCCTCGCCATCCCGCTGGTGGTGGCCATCGCCACCGAACGCGCCGCCAGCGGCGGCGTGCTGGTGAAGGACCGGCTCGCCCTGGAGAGCATG
>DATCLF010000446.1:0-4916 GCA_036564055.1 Spirillospora sp. | reverse complement strand
ACACAAGATCATCGGACGGAGCGGGCCGACGTTACGTGACAGCCTTTAGGCGGGAAAGTCGGAGGTAGATCACGACCCGTTCGGCGGGGCGGGTCACTGCATCCGTCGCGTGGAACGTGGTGGCGCTCATGGCAACTCCCCAGGTCAAGCGGGCACATGGGGGTTACAGCCCCCGCGTGTCCCGCGTGTTCGGACTTGGGGTGTGCCGGTTGTAACCGGCGGGCGCCGGGAAGACCACGACCCTCCGGATGATCCTCGGGCTGATCCGGCCGAGCGCGGGCACGGCCACCGTGCTGGGACGTCCCGCCGGCGAAGCGGGCGCGAACCGGCGCGTGGGGGCGCTCATCGAGGGACCGGGGTTCTACCCGTACCTCAGCGGACGCGACAACCTCCGCGTGCTGGCGCGGTACCGGGGGCTCGGCGACGCCGAGGCCGACCGCGTGCTGGACCGGGTCGGTCTCGCCGCGCGGGGCGGCGACCCCTTCCGGACGTACTCGCTCGGCATGAAGCAGCGCCTCGGCGTGGCCGCCGCCCTGCTCGGCGACCCCGGGCTGCTGATCCTCGACGAGCCCACCAACGGGCTCGACCCCGCCGGGGTCGGGGACATGCGGCGGCTGCTGACCGACCTGGCCGCCGACGGGCACACGGTGATGCTGTCCAGCCACATGCTGAGCGAGGTGCAGGAGATCTGCGACCGGGTCGGGGTCATCAACCGGGGACGCCTCGTCGCCGAGTCCACCGTCGACGAGCTGCGCGGCGCGGGCGGCCTGCGGGTGCGGGCCGAGCCCGTGGGCGCCGCGCTGGAGGTGAGCACGCGGATCGCCCGGGACGAGGTGACCGTCACCGGCGACGCCTTGCACCTGCACGTCGACCCCGGCCGCGCGGCCGAGGTCACCCGGGCGCTCGTGGAGGCGGGCGTCGACGTCCACGAGATCCGTCCTGCCGAACGCTCGCTCGAAGAGGTCTTCTTCGAGATGACCGCCCCCGAGGAGGTGGCCTGATGACCGCCGCGACCGTCCGAACCGACCCGAAGGCCCTGACCTCACTGGTGGCGTGCACGCGCGCCGAGGCGCTGCGCCTGCGCAAATGGCCCGCCGTCTGGACGCTGGCCGGGGTATGGCTGCTGCTGAACGTCACGTTCGGCTACGTGTTCCCCTACCTGTCGTACAGGAACAACGGCGGCGGGTTCGCCAATGAGGGCGCTCAGCCGCAGGAGCTGCTCGCGGAGGTCATGCCGCAGAACGTCGACGTCACCGTGATCCAGGGGATGCCCATGTTCGGTGGGGCGATCCTGTTCGCGCTGGCCGCGCTGGCCGCGGGCAGCGGCTACGGGTGGGGGACGTGGAAGACCGCGTTCACCCAGGGCCCGGGACGTCCGACCGTGTTCGGCGGCACCGTCGCCGCCCTCATGGGCGTCGTGGTCGCGGTCGTGCTCGCGACGTTCGTCGTCAACCTCGGCATCGCCGTGACCCTCGCGGCCGTGGAAGGGCAGCCGATCGCCCTGCCCGCGGCGGCGGACCTGGCCCGCGGCCTGGGCGGGGGCCTGCTGATCCTCGCCATGTGGACGTCCGCCGGGCTCGCCATCGGCACGCTCACCCGCGCGCCCGCCCTCGCCGTCGCGCTCGGCCTGGTGTGGACGCTCGCGGTGGAGAACCTGCTGCGCGCCGTCGCGTCGATGCTCGACTGGCTGGCGCCCGTCACCGACGTCATGCCGGGGACGGTCGCGGGGTCCATCGCGGCCGCCGCGGGGGCCGGTCTGGTCTCGGAGGGCGGGTCGCCCGGCGTGGTCGACAACCTCGCCGGCGGGACCGCGGCCGTCCTGGCGCTGGCCTACCTCGTCGTCCTGCTCGTGGTGACCGGACGGCTGGTGCGGCGCGACATCACGTGACCGCCATGCGACCGAGCACTGTGACCGGCTGCACGACCGAGCTGCACGACCGGGCCACGCGACCGGGCCATTCGACCGGGGGCGCGTGGCTCGGTCCGCGTTGTGCGGCGAGTTTTCCACAGGTGTCCTTTTGCAGGGTTTCCACAACTCGGGCGGCGCAGCATGGGTCGTGTCCGGCATGGCGCGGGCCGCGATGGGACGGAAAGGTGGTTCTGCCGGGGTCGCATGCCGCCGTGCACAACGTTGGTCTGGAGAGAGGCTCGGTCGCGTGTTCAATCGTGTCGCCATCGTCAACCGTGGTGAGGCCGCCATGCGGCTCATCCACGCCGTACGGGACATCGCCGCGGAGACCGGGACGAGGATCGAGACCGTCGCCCTGCACACCGATGTCGACCGCGGCGCCACGTTCGTCCGCGAGGCGGATCTGTCCTACGATCTCGGGCCCGCGTCCGCGCGTCCCTATCTCGACCTGAAGGTTCTGGAACGCGCCCTCGTCGAGACCGGCGCGGACGCCGCGTGGGTGGGGTGGGGTTTCGTCGCGGAGGATCCCGCGTTCGCGGAGCTGTGCGAGAAGCTCGGGGTCACCTTCGTGGGCCCGAGCCCGGACGCCATGCGCCGCCTCGGCGACAAGATCGGCGCGAAGCTGATCGCCGAGGAGGTCGGCGTGCCGGTCGCGCCGTGGAGCCGCGGCCCGGTCGAGACCCTCGACGCCGCCCTGGCCGCGGCGGAGAAGATCGGCTACCCGCTGATGCTGAAGGCGACCGCGGGCGGCGGCGGGCGCGGCATCCGCGTGGTCGCGAACGCGGAGGAGCTCGCCGACGCCTACGAGCGCACCAGCCAGGAGGCCGAGCGGGCGTTCGGCAGCGGCGTCGTCTTCCTGGAACGCCTCGTCACCGACGCCCGTCACGTCGAGGTCCAGGTGATCGCCGACGGGCAGGGGACGGCGTGGGCGCTCGGCGTGCGCGACTGCTCGGTGCAGCGCCGCAACCAGAAGATCATCGAGGAGTCCGCGTCGCCGGTGCTCGACCCGGATCAGGTCGCCGAGCTGAAGGCGTCGGCGGAGCGGCTCGCGGTCGCGGTCGGGTACCGCGGCGCGGCGACCGTGGAGTTCCTCTACCACCCCGGTGAGCGGATGTTCGCGTTCCTGGAGGTCAACACCCGCCTGCAGGTCGAGCACCCGATCACCGAGGCGGTCACTGGGTTCGACCTGGTCAAGGCGCAGCTGCACGTGGCGGCGGGCGGCCGCCTGGAGGGCGATCCTCCCGTGGAGCACGGGCACGCCGTCGAGGCCAGGCTGAACGCCGAGGACCCCGACCGCGATTTCGCGCCGTCGCCGGGCCGCATCGTCCGGCTGGACCTGCCCGCCGGGCCGGGCATCCGCGTGGACACCGGCGTCAGCGAGGGCGACGCGATCCCCGCCGAGTTCGACTCGATGATCGCCAAGATCATCGCCTACGGCCGTGACCGCGCCGAGGCGCTCGGCCGCCTGCGCCGGGCGATGGCGCGCACCACGGTGATCATCGAGGGCGGCGCGACGAACAAGAGCTTCGTGCTCGACCTGCTCGACCGGCCCGAGGTCGTCGAGGCCCGCGCCGACACCGGCTGGATCGACCGCGTCCGCGACGCGGGCGGCCTCGTGTCGCACCGGCACTCCGCGGTCGCGCTGGCCGCCGCCGCCATTGAGGCGTACGAGGAGGAGGAGCGCGCCGAGCGGCAGCGGCTGCTGTCGACGGCGTTCGGCGGGCGCCCCCAGGTGCAGCACGAAAGCGGCCGTCCCCTCGACCTCAAGCTGCGCGGCGCCGGCTACCGGGTGCGGGTCGCGCGGATCGGCGCCGACCGGTTCCGCGTGTGCCTCGAGACGGGCGGCGACGGCGCAGCGGTCCGCACCGCCGACGTCGAGCTCGAACGCTTCGACCGGCACACCGGGCAGATCACCGTGAACGGCACCCGGCACCGCCTGCTCACCGGCACGCACGGCCCGATCCACCTGGTCGAGGTGGACGGGGTCGCGCACCGCGTCAGCCGCGACGAGGGCGGCGTCATCCGCTCCCCCGCGCCCGCGCTGGTCGTCGACACGCCGCTGAAGCCCGGGGCCGAGGTCGAGGCGGGCGCACCGGTGCTGGTGCTGGAGAGCATGAAGATGGAGACGGTGCTGCGGGCGCCGTTCAGGGCGCGGCTCAAGGAGTGCGCCGTGTCGGTGGGCAACCAGGTGGAGACCGGTGCTCCGCTGCTGAAGCTGGAGCCGCTCGCCGACGACGACGCGGAGGCCGACGCCTCCCCCGCCGCGTCCGCCGAGCTGGACTGGCCGGAGGCGCCGCCCACGATTCCGGCGCGGGTGCGGCTGACGCGCGCCCTGGAGAACCTGCGCGGCCTGCTCCTCGGGTTCGATCCCGACCCGCACGATGAACGCCGCGTCGTCGACGAGTACCTGGAGGCGCGCCGCGAGGCCGTCGCGGAGGGCCACAGCCCCCTCCCCGAGGAGCTCGGGCTCGTCGACGTGTTCGCCGACCTCGCCGAGCTGAGCCGCAACCGCCCGGCGGACGGCGACGCCGACGGCCACGTGCAGAGCGGCCACGTGCACAGCGCCCGGGAGCACTTCCACAGCTACCTGCAGTGCCTCGACGTGGAGCGGGCCGGGCTGCCGGAGTCGTTCCAGAACCAGCTCGCCACGGCGCTCGGCCACTACGGCGTCACCGGCCTGGACCGCTGCCCCGAGCTGGAGGCGGCGGTGTTCCGGATCTTCCTCGCCCAGCAGCGCGCGTCCGCCAGCGCGGGGATCATCACGGCGCTGCTGCGCGCCTGGCTGCGGGAGCCGCCGCCGCAGGAGGCGCTGCGCGAGCCCGCCGGTCTCGCGCTCGAGCGGCTGGTGGCCGCGACGCAGGTCCGGTTCCCGGTGGTCTACGACCTCGTGTGCGGGGTGGTGTTCGCCTGGTTCGCCCAGCCGCTGCTGCGCCGCAACCGCGCCCGCGTCTACGCCGACGTCCGCAGGCACCTGCGTCATCTGGACGCGAACCCGGACGCGCCGGAC
>DATCLF010000445.1:0-2266 GCA_036564055.1 Spirillospora sp. | reverse complement strand
GTCCTCGTGCTCGCCGTACCGCCGCGCGATCTCGGCGCCGATCAGCGCGTGACTGCCCTCGACCTCGTGGGTCAGCGCCTTGCCGATGTCGTGCAGCAGCGTGCCCCGCTTGGCGGTCTCGACCGGCAGCCGCAGCTCGCTCGCCATGATCCCCGCCAGGTGCGCGGACTCGATCAGGTGCTTGAGCACGTTCTGCCCGTAGGACGTGCGGTACCGCAGCCGGCCGAGCAGCGCGATCAGCTCCGGATGCATGTCGGTGATGCCGACCTCGACCAGGGCGTCCTCGCCGGCCCGCACGCACAGCTGCTCGACGTCGCTCTTGCTGCGCTCGTAGATCTCCTCGATCCGCTGCGGGTGGATCCGCCCGTCGAGGACGAGCTTTTCCAGCGTGAGCCGCGCGACCTCGCGCCGCACCGGGTCGAAGCAGCTCAAAAGGACCGCCTCCGGCGTGTCGTCGATGATCAGGTTGACGCCGGTGGTGCTCTCGAACGCGCGGATGTTGCGGCCCTCGCGGCCGATGATGCGGCCCTTCATCTCGTCGCTCGGCAGATGCAGCACCGACACGACGGACTCGGCCGTCTGCTCGCTGGCGACCCGCTGGATCGCCAGCGTCACGATCTTGCGAGCGCGTTTGTCGCCCTCCTCGCGCGCCGCGTTCTCGATCTCGCGGGTGATCGGGATCGCCTCGCGCTTGGCCTGGTTCTCGATGGAGGCGACGAGTTCCGCCTTGGCCTCCTCGGCGGTGAGCCCCGCCGTGCGTTCGAGGATCTTGCGGCGTTCCTCGGCGACGCCGTCGAGTTCCCTTTCGCGGACCTCCAGGGCCTTCTTGGTCTCGGTGAGGCGCTTCTGCCACTCCTCCAGGCGGCGCAGTTCGCCGTCCAGCCGCTGCTCGCGTTCCGCCAGCCGCGCCTCGCGACGCTCCAGGTCCTCCCGGAGCGTGCGCAGGTCTTCGCGGAGGGCCCTGCTCTCGTCCTCGGTCTCCGCTCGCACGGCGGACGCGACGCGCTGCGCGTCGCGCTCGGCCTGTTCCAGGACCTGCTCGGCGTCGCGCTTGGCCTTGGAGAGGATCTCGTCGACCTCGCTCTGCGCCCGGGCCAGCTCGGCCGCCCTATCCGGGACGCCGGGACGTCGCAGGACGACGATGACGAGAGCGACCAGGGCCACCAGCAGCGCTGCACCCAGCAGGACGCTCTCCATGAGGTAGATCCTTCCTCGCCGCGGGCCCGTCCGGAGTCTTGACCCTGCCTAGCGAGGATTTACCCGCGTCTATCGGACGGCCGGATGCACGACGCCTGCCGAGCAGCGCACGACGCGCTCCCCGGTGGTTCGCCCGTATCCAGTCGACTGACGTGTCCTTTATGCCTCTCACCTGCTGGAACGTGCTTGGTCGTATGGCAATCCGCAAGACGCGGAGTAACTCCTCACTGCCGTTACGGTAAGCGGCCCGGAGGTAATGAGCAAGCAGTGTTCCCTTCACCGCCGCGTAACGTCGGGTCTCGGACGCCCCTCGGCGGCGGCGCCACGTGCGAAGACGGCGCGCTCGTCCCGTGTCCGGATCAGCCGCTCCGCGTCCGGTTCAGTCGAGGGAGGCGGGGAGGTCGTCCAGGTCCGCGCCTTCGTCTGCGAGGGCTTCCTTGACCACGCGGTAGGAGAGGCCGGGCGGGTAGCCCTTGCGGGCGAGCATGCCGACGAGGCGCCGCACGCGTTTGGCGGTGTCGAGGCCGCGCGTGGCGGGCAGCCTGCGGGCCACGAGGGCGCGGGCGGTCTGTTCCTCCTGGGCGGGGTCGAGTGATGCGACGGCGTCGTCGACGGTGTCGTCGGCGACGCCGCGGTGGCGGAGTTCCTGGGCGAGGGCGCGTCTGGCGAGGCCGCGGCCGGTGTGGCGGGACTGGACCCATGCCCGCGCGAACGCTTCGTCGTCGATGAGGCCCACGTCGGTGAAGCGTCCGAGGACGCGTTCGGCGACGTCGTCGGGGATGTTCTTGCGGCGGAGGGCGTCGGCGAGCTGCGCCCGGGTCCGCGGTGCTGCGGACAGCAGGCGCAGGCAGATGTCGCGGGCGGTGGTCTCGGGGTCGGTGGCCCGCCGCGGGCGCGTCCCGCGCCGCCCGCGCGGTGCGCCGGGGTCGGGCGGCACGGGTTCCGGCGGCACGGACCCGGATGACGCCCCGAGCCCGGACGGCGGCTCTGAGCCGGACGGCGGCACGGGATCGGGCGGTGACACGGGGTCAGGCGGTGGCATACGCCTCCTGGGCGGACGACCCGGGGA
>DATCLF010000444.1:0-14115 GCA_036564055.1 Spirillospora sp. | reverse complement strand
GCTCGGGGTTGTGCCCCTTGCGCGTCCAGAACCCGTACTGCTCGCCGGTGTTCAGGTTGGCGACGATCTCGTAGTCCGCGTTCGCCGGATCCTTCAGCCAGCCCTTCACGACCGGGTCGTCCTGGACGATCACGTCCACCTGGCCGGTGCGCAGGCCGTCCAGCTCGGCGGTGGAGTTGTCGTACGAGCGGGGGTCGAAGCCCTTGCCCTTGACGAACTCCTCACCGGTCGTGCCCGCCTGCGAGCCGAGCTTCAGCTTCTTGGCCTTCACGTCGTCCAGCGAGGTGACGCCGCTGCCCTTCTTCGCCATCAGCGACTGGGTGGCGTCGAAGTAGGGGTCGGTGACGTCCATGAACTTGACGCGGTCGGGCTTGATCGTCATGCCGCCCATCTGGATGTCGCACTTGCCGCCGTTCAGCGCCGAACCCGTCCGCATCGTCTCGAACGGGGTGTCCACGACCTTGTGGGTGACCCCGAGGCGCTTGGCGACGAGGTCGATGAGGTCGACGTCGAAGCCGACGACCTTGCCGGTCTTCTTGTCCTCCGACTGGAAGGGCGGGTACGGCAGGTGCGTGCACGACGTCAGCACGCCCTTCTCGATGAGCTTCACACCCTGGACGGTGGCTCCCTCGTCGCCTCCGCACGCCGATGCGGTCAGCGCGAGGGCGGTGAGCCCCGCGGCCAGTGTCCAGCGCAGGCGCCGTCTCGACATGTGTCCTCCTGGGGGGCGGTCCTCTGGTGAAGGCACTATCGCACTTTTCCGATCACCTAACTATCCCTCCCCCGGCCGCACGGACGGCGCGGAGGCTTCCCGTTCGTGATCATCTCCGCAGGGCGGTTTCCGCAAAATTGACGTGGCGATCAGGCGGACCGTACGAAGTGATCATTAGCGTGGGCTTCGTCGTGGACGTCTCTGTTCTCTTCTCGTTGAGCGACCGGGTGAGCGCGTTGGCCACGCCGTCGGCCATGCACCCGGAGTCGTGGCAGCTGTGCGCGCAGGTGGAGACCTGGGCGCGCGGCCGGGGTCTCGTGCTCGGAGATCCGGACACCTCGCCGCTCGGCCGGGCCCGCTGCGACCGGCTCGCCGCGCGGATCTTCCCGTCCGTCGACCTCGCGTCGGTGGACCTGTTCGCCCGGTGGCTGACCTGGGCGCTCGCGCTGGACGACACGATGGACCACCCGCCGCTGTCCGACAGCGGCAGTGCCGTCCACGCGTTCTACGACGACCTGCTGCGCGCGATGCGGCGGGGCCACGCACGGCCGGGAGCACGCGCGCTGGAGGCCGCGCTGGTGGAGCTGTGGGACACGACGTCCCGGAGCATGAGCCGCGACTGGCGCCGCAGGTTCATCCTGCACCTGGAGGCGCACCGGGACGGCTGCGCCAAGGAGTCGGTCAACCGGCGGATCCGGCACGTCCCGACCGTGGCGGAGTACGCGCCGCTGCGGCGCCGGGCATGCGGGCCGTTCCTGTACGACCTCTTCGAGCCCGTCCTCGGCGTCGAGCTGCCCGCGCGGCTGCTGCGGACTCCGCGGTGGAAGACGCTCGCCGAGGGCATCGCCGACGTCGTCGCCTGGTCCAACGACCTCGCCTCGCACGACATGGAGGCGGCGCGGGGCGACATCCACGACCTGCCGTCCGTCCTCGCCCGCGCGCACGGGCTGGACGCCGAGCAGGCCGCCGCCGCCGTCGCGCTGCGGATCGTGGAACGCCTGGAGGAGGCCCTGACGGCGGCGCGCCGGCTTCCCGAGATGCTCGACCGCCTGGAGCTGACCGTCGCACAGCGCTCCGCCGCCGCCCAGGTGGTCAAGGCGCTGCTGACCATGCCGCGCGCCCACCTGGAGTGGCTGGCCGAGTCCGGCCGCTACGAGCGGGCCGAGAAACCCGTCCCGCAGCGCCTGGACGCCCTCGCCTCCCTCCGCTGAACCCGCACTTCTCGTCACACTGACGAAACGAGGTCCGGAGATCTATCCTGGTCACGTGGCACAGCTCAGGATCGCGCTCGCGCAGGTGAACTCGACCGTCGGGGACCTCGACGGCAACGCCGACAGGATCGTCGACTGGACCCGGCGCGCCGCCGGCGCGAACGCGCACCTGGTCGCCTTCCCCGAGATGATGCTCACCGGCTACCCGGTGGAGGACCTCGCCCTGCGCGCGTCGTTCGTCGAGGCGTCCCGCCGGGCGCTCGACCGTCTCGCCCGCAGGCTCGCCGACGAGGGTCTCGGCGACCTGCCCGTCGTCACCGGCTACCTCGACCGCCGCGCGGCCTCCCTCGTGCGGCCCGGGCAGCCCGCCGGGGCACCGCTCGACGGCGCCGCGTGGCTGTACCGCGGCGAGGTCCTCGTGCGCTCGGCGAAGCACCACCTGCCCAACTACGGCGTGTTCGACGAGTACCGCATCTTCGTCCGCGGGGACCGGCTGCCCGTCGTGCGCGTCCACGGCGTCGACGTCGCGACGGTGGTCTGCGAGGACCTCTGGCAGGACGGCGGACCCGTCAGCGTCACCGGCGCGGCGGGGGCAGGGTTGCTGCTCGCCGTCAACGCGTCCCCCTACGAGCGCGACAAGGACGACATCCGCCTCGAACTGTGCGCCCGCCGCGCCCGCGAGGCCGGCTGCGCCCTCGCCTACGTCAACCTCGTCGGCGGGCAGGACGAGCTCGTCTTCGACGGCGACTCGGTCATCGTCGGCGCCGACGGCACCCTCCTCGCCCGCGCCCCGAAGTTCACCGAGCATCTCCTCGTCGCCGACCTCGCGCTTCCCGCGGCCGGCCCCGTCGAGGAGGAACGCACGCAGGTCGACGCCCTGGACGGCACCATGATCACCATCGACCGGCACGTGGTGTCGGCCGATCCCCTGCCCGCCTACCCGGTGGACCCGCAGACCGTCGCCGAGCCTCTGGACGACCTTGCCGAGGTGTACGCGGCGCTCGTCCTCGGAACCCGCGACTACGTCCGCAAGAACGGGTTCCGCTCCGTCGTCCTCGGCCTGTCCGGCGGCATCGACTCCGCCCTCACCGCGACGATCGCCTCCGACGCGATCGGCCCGGAGAACGTGCACGCCGTCCTGCTGCCGAGCCGCTACTCCTCCGAGGGGTCGGTGACCGACGCCGAGGACCTCGTCAAACGGCAGGGCATCAACTCCCGCGTCGTCCCCATCGAGGGGATGGTCAAGGCGTTCGAGGAGCACCTCGACCTGCACGGCCTCGCCGACGAGAACCTCCAGGCCCGCATCCGCGCCAACGTCTGGATGGCCCTGTCGAACGAGCACGGCCACCTCGTCCTCACCGCCGGCAACAAGAGCGAGCTGGCCACCGGTTACTCCCCCCTCTACGGCGACTCCGCGGGCGGCTTCGCCCCCATCAAGGACGTCTTCAAGCTCACCGTCTGGGAACTCGCCCGCTGGCGCAACGCGCAGGTCGGGTCCGACCTGCCGTTCCTGCACCCCTTCCCCGACGAGCCCATCCCCCAGGCGATCATCGACAAGGAGCCGTCCGCCGAACTGCGGCCGGGTCAGCGCGACACCGACAGCCTTCCGCCGTACGACGTCCTCGACCCCCTCCTCACCGACTACGTGGAACGCGACATGGGCCGCGACGCCCTGATCAAGGCGGGTCACGACCCCGCTCTGGTCGACCGGGTCATCCGCCTGGTCGACATCGCCGAGTACAAGCGCCGCCAGTACCCCCCGGGCCCGAAGATCACCCCGAAGAACTTCGGCCGGGACCGCCGCCTCCCCATCACCAACCGCTGGCGCGAAAGGTACTGACCGCCCAGGCAGATCGCGTCTTCCCGGCGGCGGTCTTCCGGGCTAGTACTCCCGATGGTGGCTTTCGCCGGGCCACGTCTCGCCGGGCCCGCCCGAGACCTGCTTGGAGGCGTCGGGGTCGATGCCGGGGACGATCTGCTCGCACCACACGACCTTTCCGGAGGCGGTGCGGCGGGTGCCCCAGCGGTGGGCGAGCTGGCTGACCACGAGGAGGCCGCGGCCGTTCTCGTCGTCGTCCTCGGCGCGGCGCAGGCGGGGCAGCGCTGCGGACCGGTCGAGGACCTCGCAGACGAGGGTGCGTTCGAGCAGCAGGCGCAGCTCGATCGGGCCGGGCGCGTAGCGGAGCGCGTTGGTGATCAGCTCGGACGCCAGGAGCTGGGTGGTGTACTCCAGCTCCTCCAGGTCCCACTCTTCGAGGCGGGTGCGGACGAGGCCGCGGGCCCGGCGGACGGCGGCCGGGTCGGCGGGCAGCGTCCAGGAGGCGTAACGGTCCTCGGGAAGGCGGCGCAGCCGGGCGATGAGGACGGCGATGTCGTCGCGGTGCTGGTCGGCGTACACGCCGGCGAGGGTCGCCTTGGCCAGGTCCTCCATGGGGCGGTCGACGGACTCGGGCCCGAAGATCTTCTGGAGGCGGGCGAGGCCGTCGTCGATGTCGCGACCGCGGTTCTCGACGAGACCGTCGGTGTAGATGACGAAGAGGCTGCCGTCCTCGACGGTGAACTCGCGGCTCTCGATGGCGGTGCCCCCGGCGACGCCGAGGGGCGGGGCCGGGGGCACCTGCAGGAACTCGTTGTCGCCGTTGGGGGCGGCGAGCAGGGGCGGCAGATGCCCCGCCGACGCGACCTCGATGGTGCCGGTGGTCGCGTCGTAGATCGCGTAGACGCAGGTGGCGAAGTGGGGTTCCTGCTCGCCCAGCTCGATCATCAGCTCGTGCATGACGTGCAGCGCGTCGGCGGGCGGCAGTTCCAGGTTGGCCAGCGTGTGCAGTGCGGTGCGCAGCCGTCCCATCGTGACGGCGGCGCGGACCCCGTGCCCGGCGACGTCGCCGACGATGAGGGCGACGCGGGCGCCGGGCAGCGCGATCGACTCGTACCAGTCGCCGCCGACCTCGACGAGCTTGCTGCCGGGCAGGTAGCGGTGCCTGACCTCGACCGAGGACGGCGCCGACAGCCGGTTCGGCAGCAGGCTGCGCTGGAGGGCGAGCGCGGTGGCGCGCTCGCGGCTGAACAGGCGGGCGTTGTCGATGACGATCGCGGCACGGGTGGCGAACTCCATGCCGATCTCGACGTCGTAGGCGTCGAACTTGCGGAAGCCGGGGACGCGGGTGCAGGCGATGAACCCGAGCAGGGTGTCGCGGGCGATCATCGGCAGCAGCACCATCGACACGTCCGTCAGGAGGTCGGCCACGGGGGCGCGCCGCCACCGCCGGGCGATCTCGGCGGCGGCCTCGGCGTCGACGTGGCGCAGGTGGACGGGCTGGGCCGTCTCCATGACCTGCCGGTACGGGGTGCCCTCGGGGAACACGAGGACCTCCCCCACGGGGAAGGTGGACGTCCACGCCGGGTTGCCGTCGTCGTAGGTGACGGCGATGCGCCGCAGCACGGCCGAGCCGGACTCGCTGTGGACCTCGTCGGCGGCGACGAGGCTCTCCAGGACCAGCACGGAGGCGGCGTTGCAGTAGTGCGGGACGACGACCTCGACGAGCTTGCGGGCCGACTGGTCGAGGTCGAGGGACGCGCCGAACCGGGTGACCTGGTCGTCCATCAGCGCGCGGCGCATGAGCGCCGGGTCCTGGTAGCGCTCGCTGGGCGGGAGCGCGACCCGCACGTACAGCAGGGCGGCGGGGCCGGTGCCGCCCTCGCCGCCGACCATCGGCTGGGCGGTCACCACCGCGTCGGCGGAGGCGCCGTCGCCGCGCAGGACGGTCATGACGCCGTTGCGTTCGTGACCGGAGTCGTTCGCCTCCAGCAGCGCCTCGAGGTCGGCCTTGGCCTCCTCGGCCACCAGGTCGGTGGCGGGACGCCCGATCAGCTCTTCGGGGGCGCGGCCGAGCACGGCCCGGGCGTTCGGGCCGCACTGGACGATCCGCCGGTTCCCATCGATGCCCAGGACCAGGGTCCGGGACGCGGAATCGGTGGCGGGCGCATCGCCACGCGGCGCCATCACTGATCTCACCTGACGCGCTCCAGACAGCCGGTCGTCAACGCACTATCCAGCGACAGTATGGGGCATGACACCGTTTCGAGGGGAGAAGATCACGCTTACCGCGCCGAAAACGGTTCGGCATTCGCCTCATTTCCCTCGTGCGTGCCTCCGATTCCTCGCAGAAGCGTGTCGACGACCGCCTCGGCGTAACCTTCGGGGAACGTCTCGCGGGGTCTCCTCGGGGTGAGGGAGCCGATCAGCATCGACACCGCGACGTCGACGTCGAGGTCGGGCCGCAGTTCACCGCTCGCGACGCCGCGCACCAGCACGTCCCTGATGATCGCCCGTCGCGGTTCGATGACGTCCTTCCGGTAACGGGCGTACAGGGCGGGATGCTTCTCGGCGCCGCCGAGGACGTTCCAGAAGCACCGCAGATGCACGCTGCCCCGCTCGGCGGTGAGCGCGCGGGCGATTTCGAGGAGGTCGTCGCGGGCCGATCTCCCGGACGGCTCGGGCAGCGGGGGCTTGGCCGAGTCGAGCGCGTCCACGATCAGCGCCTCCTTGCTGGGCCAGCGGCGGTAGATCGTGGTCTTGCCGACCCCGGCGCGGGCCGCGACCGCCTCGATGGACACGCCCGCCACGCCGGACTCCCGGGCGAGGAGGTCGAGGGTCGCCTCGATGATGGCCTTCTCGGCCCGTTCGCTGCGCGGCCTCCCGGGAGCCCGGCCGGTGTTCGTCATCGCGTTCTCTCCACCCTCCGCTACACCGCGGTCTTCTCCCGGCGGTGCTCGTCCGACACGGCGGGGGGCGCGGGGACGGCGGCGGCGCGTCCCGGCATCCACCGGAGCACGACCATAGCGGCGAGGAACACGACGAGCGCGGCGACCGAGGACGCCGTGTGCATGGCGTGGACGTACGCGCCGTCGGCGGCCTGGACGAACACGGCCCCGGCCCCGCCCATCCGGTCGGCGACGCCGTGGGCGCCCTCGATGGACTCGCCGGCGGCCTGCCGCGCGCCCGCGGGAAGGGCCGCGAGCTCGCCGCCGAGGTCGCGGCGGTAGACGGAGGCGACGAGCGAGCCGAGCACGGCGACGCCCATCGCGACGGCGACCTGCCGGGCGACGTTGTTGAGGGCCGATCCGGAGCCGGCCTTCTGACGGGGCAGCACGGACATGACCGACTCGGTGGCGGGCGGCATCACGTGGGCCATCCCGACGCCCTGGACGAAGAAGATGACGCCGAGGATCCACAGCGGGGCGTCGGTGTCGAGGAACCGGTAGCTCGCGAGCGCGCCGGCGACGAGCAGCAGGCCGGTCGCGCAGACGGCCCTGGCGCCGAAGCGGTTGACCATGGAGGCGCTGCGCGCCGAGAAGGTGAGCTGCGCGACCGCGAACGGCACGACCATCGCACCGGCCTCCATCGGCGTCAGGCCCCGCACCGACTGCATGTAGAAGTTGGAGAAGAACAGCATGCCGGAGGCGGCGAAGAAGCACAGCGCGATGGACGCGACGGCCGCCGACAGGCGCGGGTCCCTGAACAGCCCGACGTCGAGGGCCGGGGAGTCGGTGCGGGCCTCGTGCCGGACGAACAGCGCGAGGACCGACAGGCCCGCGAGGATCGGGCCGGACACGGGCAGGGCCAGCCAGTCGCCGGTCTCACCGCCGCGGATGATGCCGTAGGACAGGACGACGAGCCCGATGACCGACAGCACCACCCCGATCGGGTCGAGGCGTCCCGGTTCGGGGTTGCGCGACTCGGGGACCAGGACCGCGGTCAGGGCGATCGCCACCGTGATGACCGGCACGTTGATCAGGAAGACCGAGCCCCACCAGAAGTGGGCGAGCAGCAGGCCGCCGGTGAGCGGGCCGATCGCGACGGCGAGGCCGACGGCGCCGGCCCAGATGCCGATCGCGCGGCCGCGTTCGCGGGGCTCGAAGACGTTGGTGATGATCGACAGCGTCTGCGGCATGACCGCGGCGCCGCCGAGGCCCATCAGGGCGCGGGCGTAGATGAGCTGGTGGGGGGTCTGCGCGTAGGCCGACAGCAGCGAGGCGAGGGCGAACACGGCCAGGCCGCCGATCAGGATCCGCTTTCGGCCGACGCGGTCGCCGATGACGCCGAACGTGAACAGCAGGCCGGCGAAGACGAGCGTGTAGGAGTTGATGGACCATTCGAGCTCGCTCTGCGTCGCGCCGAGCCCTTTGACCGGGTCCGCGATCGTCTTCAGCGCGACGTTCAGGATGGTGTTGTCGAGCACCACCACCAGCAGGCTCATGGTCAGGACGCCGAGGATGTACCACCTGCGGCGCTGGATCGTCGCTGAGTCCATGTCGATACGGAACGGTATCGTTTCGGAATTCATTCCGGACGCCGGTGTGAGCTCGCCTACAGCACGGGAACAGCGCGGCGACGTCGCCGCCGCGACGCCCCCGGTGGCCCGAAATATAAGGGAATGGTGGGGACTAGCCGGTTCGTTGTCGAAGTGGCACGATCGGTTCCGTCTGGGTACGCCACCGTGGCGCCTCAAGACCGGAGGTTCTCGCATGTCTTCTTCTGTCGTCCCCCCTGTGCAGCCACCCGCGCTCTATGGAGGCGTGACCGGGCGGAGGGTCACCGTACGCGACATCGCCGCCGCCAAGCAGCGAGGCGAGAAGTGGCCGATGCTCACCGCCTACGACGCGCTCACCGCGCGGATCTTCGACGAGGCCGGCATCCCCGTGCTGCTCGTCGGCGACTCCGCCGCGATGGTCGTGTACGGCTACGACTCGACGATCCCCGTGACCGTGGACGACCTGATCCCGCTCACCGCGGCCGTCGTCCGCGGGTCCGAGCGCGCCATGGTCGTCGCCGACCTGCCGTTCGGCTCGTACCAGACGGGCGTGCCCGAGGCGCTGGGGGCCGCCTCCCGGTTCCTGAAGGAGGCCGGCGCGCACGCGGTCAAACTGGAGGGCGGACGGCGCGTCGTCCCGCAGGTCGAGGCGCTGGTCGCCGCCGGGATCCCGGTGATGGGGCACCTCGGCCTCACCCCGCAGTCGGTGAACGTGTTCGGCGGCTACCGGGTGCAGGGACGGGGGCAGGACGGCGACGAGCTGATTGCGGACGCGAAGGCCCTCGAAGCCGCCGGCGTGTTCTCCCTCGTCCTGGAATGCGTCCCCGCGGAGCTCGCCGCGCGCGTCACCTCGTCGCTGTCGATCCCGACGATCGGCATCGGCGCGGGCGACCAGACCGACGCGCAGGTCCTCGTCTGGCAGGACATGGCCGGGCTCACCCCGCGCACCGCGAAGTTCGTCAAGAAGTTCGCCGACATGAACGGCCTGCTCAGCGACGCCGCGCGCAGCTTCGCGGACGAGGTCGTGAGCGGCGCCTACCCCGCCCCGGAGCACTCCTACCGCTGACCCGGGAACTCCCGGCGGGGCCCTTCGCCGCCCCCGCCGGAACGACGCGCGAGGACGGCGCTTCAGGACTACTGATCAGGATCGGAACGGGCCGGGTCCGCCCGGGCCCGGCCCTCGCCGTCCCCGAGGAGACGCCCGCGGGGAGGGGGGACCGCGGCGTCCTCCGGATCGTCCGCCATGATCTCGTCGCGGAGCGTCTCCACGGCGGATCTCAGCACGTCGGGACCGGCGACGTTCATCAGCAGCAGGCCGAGGTTGAGGGCCATCTGCCCGTCGGTCATCTCGCTTCCGGCGAGCGCGTCCACGGCGGTGCGCAGGTCGGCCTGGTCCTCGGCGGAGACGTTCTGCAGCAGGCCGAGGCAGTAGGTCGGCAGCGCCAGCTTCGCCTTGGCGAACGAGACGCCCCGCATGATCTCCCCGGCCTCGTGGGCGCGGGTCTTGGCCTGCATCCGGTCGACGCCGCGGTCGGCGGCGGCGAGCAGCGCGGTCAGCAGGGTGCTCGGGCCGACGGCGACGTCCTCGTCCCCCACCCGGACGGTGAACACCGCGCTGCGGAACACCATCATCGAGCCGAGGCTCGCGACGAGGATCTGGGTGGCGGCGGAGACGTCCGGCGAATGGACGCCGAAGCGCCAGTCGAAGGTGTGCAGCAGGAGAAGCGATCCGGCGCCCGCCGCCCCGTTGATGAGAACGTACACCCAGGTGCTCGGCACCCGGATCAGCGTGGTGGGGCGGTCCCGGTAGCGGCTGACGAGCTCGGCGACGCCGACGAGGCAGCTCAACGACACGGCGATGACGTATCCGATCATCGCGGCGTCGTCACCGTCCGGTCAGCCTGACGACCTCGTCCGTCTCGCGTTCCACGGAGACCAGGCCTCGCTCGCGCAGGGCGTCCACCGCGCCGGCGACCTCCACCAGGCCGAGCCTCGTCGCGTGGTGCAGCTGCTCCAGGGTCATGGGGCCGTCCGCGTCCCTCAGCTGGGCCAGGACGCGCCGGCTCACCTCGTCGGAACCGTGCCCGCCGGGGGGCTCCGCGCCCGGCTCGCCCGGGGCGGGTCCGGGGCGGGAGGAACGCGCATCCGGGTCCGGGCGCCGCGCGTTCAGGAACGCGCTCCACGGATCCGCCGACCGGTTCTGCCTCATCCTCACCCCGCTCGTGACGACCCCGATGATACGTCAGCACTTTGACGTAGCGGAGGCGTCCACCGCTCCCTATTTCCCCCATTTCCGTAGAAAGCGGCCTCCCCCGGTCCCGGCACCGTCGGCCTTCCCGGTGTCCGTCCCGGTGTCCGTCTCGGCGGCCGGCTGGTCCTTCGCCTTCGCCGCCTCCTTGGAGCGCACGATGATCATCCGGTCGTCGGCCTGGAGGACCTTGCACCCGGGATGGTCGTAGGGCAGCAGTCTCCCGTCCCGCACCAGCGCGAGCACCGGTTCGTGCACCGCCCAGGCCGGCTTGCCGACCTCGTCGGGCCGGACCCCGCGTTCGCCCAGGTCGAGGCCGCTGCCCTGGTGGAGCAGGTCCTCGATGACCTGGCCGACGTTCGGCTGGCTCGTGGTCACCCCGAGCAGGCGTCCCGCCGCCTCCGACGAGGTCACGACGTGGTCGGCGCCCGACTGCCGCAGCAGCGGAACGTTCTCCGACTCGCGCACCGACGCCTGGATCCCGGCGTGCGGGTTGAGCTGCCGCGCCGTGAGGGTGACGAGCACCGCCGTGTCGTCGCGGGCGCTGGCCACCACGACCTCCCGGGCCCGGTGCACGGCCGCCTGCTTCAGCACCGAGCTGCGGGTGGCGTCCCCGACGATGCCGACGAACCCGGCCTCGGTCGCCTCGGCGACCACGCGCGGATCCGGGTCGACGACGACGATCGACTCACGGCTCACGCCGGTGCTGAGCAGCGTGTTGATGGCGCTGCGGCCCTTCGTGCCGTAGCCGGCCACCACGATGTGGTCGCGCACGCGTGTCCTCCAACGGGCCTTACGCCAGTCCTCGCGGGTCCGTTCCGCCAGCACCTCGAGGGTCGTGCCCACGAGGACGATCAGGAACAGCACCCGGACGGGCGTGATGAAGACGACGTTGACGAACCGGGCGGTGTCGCTGACGGGCGTGATGTCGCCGTAGCCGGTCGTCGAGATGGTCACCGAGGCGTAGTAGAACGCGTCGAGCAGCGAGACCGTCCCGTCCGCGCCGTCGCGGTAGCCGCCGCGGTCGGCGTACACGACGACCACCACCGACAGGAGCAGCACCAGGGCGATGGCGATCCGCCGGGCGACCGCGCGCAGCGGCGCCGTCACCGGGGTGGGCAGCATGACGGGCGGGCGCCGCACCGCTTCCGGATCGTTCACGGTCGGCACCGTACCGGGCGGGACGGCCCGCCGGAGATCAAACGTCGGTGATGCGCAGTCCCGCGTGCGCCTTGTAACGGCGGTTGATCGAGATGAGGTTCGCGGTGAACGCCTCGATCTGACGCGCGTTGTGCAGCCTGCCGCCGTAGACGCCGCGCATGCCGGGGATCCGCCCGGCCAGGGCCTGGACAAGGTCGGTCGCCTCGCGGTCGTTGCCGAGGACGAGCACGTCGAGCTCCATCTCGTCGACCTCGGGGTCGAGCAGCAGCTTCGCCGAGACGTGGTGGAACGCGGCGACGACGCGGCTGCCGGGCAGCAGGGCGGCGGCCTGCTCGGCGGCGCTGCCCTCCTCCACGGGCAGCGCGAAGGCGCCCTTGCCCTTCTCGAAGCCGAGGGGGTTCACGCAGTCGACGACGATCTTGCCCTCGAGCTCGGCGCGCAGGGACTCCAGCGTGGCCCGGTGCCCCTCCCACGGCACGGCGACGATGACGACGTCCGACTCCCTCGCGGCGACCGCGTTCTCGGCGCCGGACACCGGCAGGTCCGCTCCGAGGTCCTCGGCCGCCCGCCGGGCGCGCGCGGCGTCGCGCGAACCGATCGCCACCCGGTGTCCCGCGAGCGCGAACCGGCGCGCGAGGCCCTTGCCCTGGTCCCCGGTGCCGCCGAGGATGCCGATCGACAGGCCGCTGACGTCCGGGAGGTCGTAAGGGGTCTTCTGCTGGTCGGTCATGCCGTCGAGTCTGCCAGGCGGCGTCGCGGGCACCATGCCCCGGGGTCGCCACATCGGCGAACCTTCCGGCCCGGACGGTCCGGGTGCGGCACCATGGTCCCGTGGACGCCGAGCAGATCACGATGTTGCGCGAGGTCCTGTCGACGACGGACTGGCTGGAGCGCACGGAGGAGTTCGGTCGCGCGCTGCGGGTCACGTCCCGGATCCCGGGCGGCCTGCTGCTGGTCGGCACGCCCCGCGAGGACCCCTGGCATCTGGCGGCCCACCTCGACGACGAGAGCCGCTACGCCGACGCTCCCGGGCTGGCGCCCACGCTGGTGCGCTGGAAGCCTCCGGCGGACGCGCCGCCGCACCTGCGGGTCGGGCTGGAGCGGCTCGAAGCCGCGCGGCGCGGCGAGACGCTGTTCGTCGTCGCCGAGGAGAAGGCCCCCGTCCCGCTGCTGGAACGGGTGGACGACGCGCGCCGCACCGGCGCCACCGTCCTCGCCCTGGAAGGCGGCGACCGCGAGCTGCGGGGGCTGGCGCACGAGTCGCTCACCGTCCCGCCGCAGGACGCGCTCCTGTCGTTCGACGGCGCGCAGCACCTGGTGAGCGCCGCCGCGGGCCAGGAGCCCGCGAAGGGGCCCCGCGGGCTGAGGCGACGTCTGGCCAAGCTGCTCGAAACGGTGTCGGGCCCCGTCGTGGACTGACCGGGAACCGCCGGCCCGCTAGTCCTCCTCGTTGTCCCGGCGCCACTCCTCGTTGCGCTTGCGCGCCAGGTCGAGCGCACCCGCCGCCGCGCTTTGCGACGCGTAGGGGCCCATCCGGTCCTTGCCGGGGCAGCCGGGCCCGTGCTCGACCTTCATGTGCTTCAGGCAGAACCACCAGTCGCCGTCGTCACCGGCCATCGGCGCTCCTCTCGAACGTGCGCGGCACGGGATTCGTTGCCGCGATCTCGCTGACTACACTCCATCACTATGACGACCCACCTGCTCCGGCCCGGACGCGTCTCGCCCATGCGCAAGGTCCCCTCGCACATCCCGCGCCCGGAGTACGTGGGGAAGAAGCAGCCGAAGACCGGTGAGCCGGACGTCAAGTCGCCCGAGATCATCGAGAAGATGCGGGTGGCGGGCAAGATCGCCGCGCAGGCGCTGGAGGAGGTCGGCAAGCACGTCCGGCCCGGCATCACGACCGACGAGCTCGACGCGATCGGGCACGAGTTCCTGCTCGACCACGGCGCGTACCCGTCGACGCTCGGCTACCGCGGTTTCCCCAAGTCGCTGTGCACCTCGATCAACGAGGTGATCTGCCACGGCATCCCCGACGACACGGTCCTGCGCGACGGGGACATCATCAACATCGACATCACCGCGTACGTCGACGGCGTGCACGGCGACACCGACGCGACGTTCCTGTGCGGCGACGTGGACGAAGAGTCGCGGCTGCTCGTCGAGCGCACCCGCGAGGCGTGCATGCGCGGCATCCGCGCGGCCAGGCCGGGACGCGCGCTCAACGTGATCGGGCGGGTCATCGAGACCTACGCCCGGCGGTTCGGATACGGGGTCGTGCGCGACTTCACCGGCCACGGGATCGGCACGACGTTCCACTCCGGTCTCGTCGTCCCGCACTACGACGACCCGAGGGCCACCACGATCATCCAGCCGGGCATGACGTTCACGGTCGAGCCGATGCTCACCCTCGGCACGTACGAGTACGACATCTGGGACGACGGCTGGACCGTCGTCACCAAGGACCGCAAG
>DATCLF010000443.1:0-10825 GCA_036564055.1 Spirillospora sp. | reverse complement strand
CGTCGTCGGCTGGTACGTGTGGTCGGGCGTCGCGCTCGTGGTCGGCGGGACGCTCGGCGGGCTGATGGCGTCCGGTCGCATCCCGCCCGGCTGGCAGGCGCCGATGCGTGCGGCCCACGTGCACGTCAACGTCCTCGGCTGGGTGGGCCTCGCGGTCCTCGGCACCCTGTTCACGCTGTGGCCGACGGTCCTGCGCACCCGGATGGCGGACGGCACCGGCCCGATCGCCCGCTGGTCGCTGCGCGTCGCCGTGCCCGGCCTCGCCGTCGCCGTGGCGGGCCTGCTGAACGGGCTGCGTTGGCTCGCCGCCGCCGGGTTGCTGCTCTACGCCGCCGCTGCAGCACTCGCCTTGGTGCCGTTCATCCGCACGCTCCGCCGGCGCCGCCCCCACACGGCCGCGTCCTGGATGCTCGCCGCCGCGACGGCGTGGTTCGCGGTGGCCCTCGTCGCGGACGCCGCCCGCCAGAGCCTGGACGGCCTGCTCCCGCTCGTCCTCGTGGGCTTCGTCGGGCAGATCCTCCTCGGCGCGCTGACGTTCCTGCTTCCCGTCGTGCTCGGCGGCGGACCCGCCGCGCTCAAGACCAACGCCGCCTTGATCGAACGTTCGTGGCCGCCCCGGTTGGTCGTCGTCAACGTGGCGGTGCCGCTGCTCGTCCTGCCCGTGCCGGAATGGCTGAGACGCGCCGCCTGGATCGGCGTGGTTCTCGCGCTCGCGGCGTTCGTCGTGCTCGCGACGGCCGCCGTCCTCAGGTCGTACGGGGTCCTGCGGTCGCGACGTCCGTCGCCGGGGGGCGCGGCCGTCACCGCCGGTGTCGTGCTCACCGCACTGGCCGTTGCGGTAGCGGTCGAGCAAGGGGCCGGGGAGACTGCGGCTCCAGTCGCCGGAACCCGTACCGTCGAGGTCACCCTCGCCGACATGCGTGTCCGTCCCGGCACGATCGAGGCCGCGCCTGGGACGCGTCTCGTCCTGCGCGTCACCAACAAGGACGCCATGCCGCACGACCTGCGCCTCGCGACCGGACAGGCCACCCCCATGCTCGACCAGGGCGAGACCGCCACGTTGACCGTCCCGCCGCTGACCGGGCCGATCGACGGCTGGTGCACCGTGCCCGGCCACCGCGCCGCCGGCATGACCATGAAGATCACGCCGAAGGAGAGCGCGGCGGGAACGGCTTCGACGGGGCATGCCCGGCACGCCACGGGGCCGCTCGACCTGTCCGCCCCGATGTCACCGCAGTGGCGTCCCTACGACGCCGTCCTCAAGCCCGCGCCGTCCGGCAAGGAACACCACGTCGAGATACGCGCGACCGAACGAGAACTAGAGGTCGCGCCGGGTGTGCGGCAACCGATGTGGACGTTCAACGGAACCGTCCCAGGACCCGTTCTGCGCGGCAAGGTCGGGGACGTCTTCGTCGTCACGCTCATCAACGACTCGACCATGGGGCACGGCATCGACTTCCACGCCGGGTCCCTCGCACCGGACCGTCCCATGCGCACCATCGCCCCGGGTGAGCGCCTCACCTACCGGTTCAAGGCCGAGCACGCCGGGGCGTGGCTGTACCACTGCTCCACGATGCCGATGCTCCAGCACATGGGGAACGGCATGTACGGCGCCGTCATCATCGACCCACCGGACCTGCCGCGCGTGGACCGCGAGTACGTCCTCGTCCAGGGCGAGCTGTACCTCGGTCGACCCGGGTCGGACGAGCAGGTCGCCAAGATGCGCGACGGCCGCCCCGACGCGTGGGCGTTCAACGGCACGGCCGGCGGTTACGACCACGCCCCGCTGACCGCCCGGGTGGGCGACCGCGTCCGCGTCTGGGTCGTGGACGCGGGACCCTCCACCGATGCCGCCTTCCACATCGTCGGCGCCCAGTTCGACACCGTCTACAAGGAAGGCGCCTACCTTCTGCGCAAGGGGGACGACGGTGGCGCACAGATCCTCGACCTGGCGCCGGGGCAGGGCGGCTTCGTCGAAACGGTCGTCCCCGAGGCCGGGCACTACCCGTTCGTCGACCACGACATGCGGCAGGGCGAGGCCGGCGCCCACGGGATCCTGAGGGTCAGCGATTGACCCGGCGGACGGCCGGGTTCCTCGCCCGCGGGCCGTCCGCGAACTCCACGGGGATCATCTTCGTCACCCCGGCGATCGCGCACGTGCGCCTGACCATGCCGTGCTCCGGCAGCCGGATCGACAGTTTCGTGCCGATCGACCTCGCCTGGACGTACGTACGCAGTATGACGTTGAGGCCGCTGGAATCACAGAAATGGCAGTCCGACAGGTCGAGGGTCAGAGAAACGACGCCGTCGTCCAGCAATTTCCGTGACAGCGCGTGCAGTTCGTCGCAGTTCCGGACATCGGCCTCTCCCGGAAACAGCAGCGTCGCGTCCTGGCCCCTGCGCCGCACGGTCGCGCCGCCCGAAGTGCTGAACTCCATGGTCGCCTCGCCCAAGGTCGATACCGGAGCGCGCCCCGCTGAATGGTCTGCCGATGCCCCTTAGTGGACCCGAGGCAAGGATCAATCCACAAGCGCCCGAAAGTCAAACCCTGGTTAAAAGTTTTGGGTCCGTTCACAGCGCGGAAATAGCTCACCCGGGCTTGAGCGCCGTCACCGCCGGCCGGCGCGCGTCCGTGGACCGGGACGCGGTTCGGGGAGGGTGACGGGCAAGCCTCGGTAGATCTTTCGTTCTCGCAGGTCAGCGCCGCGTCTGGGTGTTTTGTGGCGCTTCGTTCGGCTATGGCGGGAGGGAGACCGTCGAGAGCGAAGTGATGACCATGACGGAGAAAGCCACGGAGAGCGCCGGCCGGTCCCTTACCGACGACCTGCCCGTCGACCAGCTCAAGGAGGCGGGCCGGGAGTTCGTCCAGGCGCTCATGGTGCGGACGCTCACCGGTGCCAGCGGAAAGATCCAGGACATGACCCAGCGGCTCAGCGAGGCCGCGGGTGACGGCGGCGGTGCCGGCACGGCGATGGCCGCGGCCGGCGTGAAGAAGATCACCCAGGGCAAGTCACCGCTCAGGGCGGGCCTCAGCGCGGGCGCCGCCGGAGCGAAGGAGAAGGTGAAGAGCGCCGTCGGGTCCCTCGGCGGAGGCACGAAGGACGGCGGCGGCGACAAGGGCGAGAAGGGTGACAAGAAGAAGGTCACCAACATCGTCGAGCAGTTCGACGTGGGCATACCCCGCCGCGTCGCCTACGACCAGTGGACCCAGTTCGCCGACTACCCGAGCTTCACCAAGAAGGTCGAGAGCGTCGAGCAGGAGTCCGACGAGAAGCTCAACTGGAGGGCCCAGATCTTCCTGTCCCACCGGACGTGGGAGTCCACGATCATCGAGCAGGTGCCCGACGAGCGGATCGTTTGGAAGTCCAAGGGCCCCAAGGGCTTCGTGGACGGCGCCGTGACGTTCCACGAGCTCGCGCCGACCATGACCAGGGTGCTGCTCGTCGCCGAGTACCACCCGGACGGCTTCTTCGAGAAGACTGCGAACCTCTGGCGCGCGCAGGGACGCCGCCTCCGCCTGGACTTCAAGCACATCAAGCGCCACATGATGACGCACACGCTGCTCCACCAAGACGAGATCGAGGGCTGGCGCGGCGAGATCCGCGACGGCGAGGTCGTCAAGACCCACGAGGAGGCCCTCAAGGAGGAGCAGGAGGCGTCCGAGAAGGACCAGACCGAGTCCGAGGACGCTGAGGCGAAGTCCGACGAGGAGCAGGCGAAGCCCGACGGGGAGCAGGCGAAGCCCGACGGGGAGCGCGCGGAGTCCGGTGAGGAGACGGAGAAGGACACGGACAAGGACGCCGCCGAGGAGACGGCCGGCAGCGCCGCCTGAGACGCCGCTTCGACGTTTTCGCCGGTAGCGCCCGGGTAGCGGCGGCCCTGAGGGGGAGTGATGGGCAACAACGCGTCCAACGGAACCGAACCCGACCGGCCCGCCGGCGCGGAGGAAGGGACCGAAGGCAGAGTCGTGCCGCGCGCGGCGAGCGAGGGACCGGACGTGCACCTCGACGTACCGCAGCTCAAGGTGGACGAGATCTCCCTTGAGGTCGAGAACCTGGAGGCGCACGTCTCGCTCGTCGCCCAGGTCCTCGACATGCTCCGCCTCAACGTCGGCGCCGACGTCTTCCTCGGCAAGGTGAAGCTGGAGATCAGAGGCGTGGAGGCGCAGGCGCGCCTCGACGTCCGGCTCGACAACGTCGCCGTCATCGTCGACCGCGTCCTGACCACGCTCGACCGCAACCCGGAGATCCTCCAGCACATCGGACGCGGCGTGGAGGCGGCCGCCGGCGAGATCGGCGCCGGGGCAGGCAAGGCCGTCGGCGAGGTCGGCGAAGGCGCCGGCAGCGCCGTCAAGGAGGTCGGCGAGGGCGCCGGTGGTGCTGTGAAGGACGTCGGCGAAGGTGCTGGTGGTGCTGTGAAGGACGTCGGCGAAGGCGCCGGTGGTGCTGTGAAGGACGTCGGCGAAGGCGCTGGCGGCGCGGTCGATAACGTCGGCGAGGGCGCCGGCGAGGCGGCCGGGAAAGTTGGCGAGGGCGCCGGCAGCGCCGTCAAGGAGGTCGGCGAGGGCGCCGGGGAAGCGGCTGGGAAGGCTGGTGAAGGCGCGGGCGCTGCGGCGAAGCAAGCCGGGGAAAGCGCCGGTGACGCGGCTGGAAAGGTTGGCGAGGGCGCCGGGGAAGCGGCTGGGAAGGCTGGTGAAGGCGCGGGCGCTGCGGCGAAGGAAGCCGGGGAAAGCGCCGGTGACGCGGCTGGAGACGCAGCCGGAAAAGCGGGCGAGGCCGCAAATGACGCGACCTCGTCCGCCGGAGGCGCGCAGGAGCCGACCCCACTCCAAGCCGCGCTGCAGGAGACCGAACAGTCCGTGCGCGAACTGGGCCGCACGCTGTTCAGCCTGTTCTCCCAGCCCCGGACACCGGACCGTGGAGGAGACTGACCGTGAGCCACGATCGACGTCCGGACCCCGAGACCCGGAGGACGGCGGACATCCTCCTCACCGCCCGGGTGAAGGCGGACGAGCTGCGTTTCGAGACCGCCCCCGAGAACAGGGTCG
Source organism: Spirillospora sp. (assembly GCA_036564055.1). Taxonomy (GTDB): domain Bacteria; phylum Actinomycetota; class Actinomycetes; order Streptosporangiales; family Streptosporangiaceae; genus Spirillospora. The sequence continues at coordinate 5,778 of DATCLF010000443.1, read as the reverse complement.
AGTTCACCGAAGATGCCGAGGGCGCGTCCGGAAGCCGCCGCACCAACCTTCCCGACAGGGTGGAAGAGCACGTCACGTACCGCGACATCGAAATCGACTACGCCATCGCAGCAAAACTGCGTGTCACCCGATCTGCCTGATGACGGCATTGCCGGATGCTCTGCTGTTGCATACGAGCCCGGTGAGGCCTGCCCGCCATCATGGGCGAACTCCGACCCCTCGGGCGATCGCGTCGGCCGCCGCGGCCGGGGCCTCGGTCGCGCTGATCGTGGCCCGGTTCGGCCCAGGTGAACACCCCCGCCGATGTAGGCGTTATTCATGTACAGCACCGCGCCCACAGCCGGGTGCGTTTCGGCTGCTGGGCGAGGCGCGTCCGCCGGAAGGGTGATGAGCCTTGTTGCGGGTAGCGGACGCGGCATGGGTACTCTCACCAAGGCGGTGATCGCCGGAGCAGCGGGGACCACCGCGCTCAATGTCACCACCTATCTCGACATGGTTCTTCGGGCGCGTGGGGCCAGCAGCACGCCCGAGGACACCGTCCAGAAGCTGGCGGACGAGGTCCACATCGACCTCGGTGAGGACGAGCGGGCCCAGAATCGTAAGCAGGGTCTCGGCGCCCTCCTCGGGTACGGGACGGGCATCGGCGCGGCCCTCTGCTACGCCGCGCTGACCCGCCGCAGCGGCGCCTCCTGGCCGGTCGGTGTGCTCGCCCTCGGGTCCCTCGCCCTGCTCGGCTCGAACGTTCCGATGACCGCTCTCGGCGTCACCGACCCGCGCGAGTGGTCCGTGGCCGGCTGGATCTCCGACATCGTCCCGCACCTGGTCTACGGCGCCGCCACCTACGCGGCCTACGAGCAGATTCGCTGACCCCCGCGGGTACCCGGTCTCTGGTCCTAGGTCGATGGGACCCGGTGAGTCCGGACCAGCGGCCGACGCGGCCCTGCCGGGGACTCGCGGATGATCGGAGCATGACCACGACTCCTCAGTCCAGGACGGCAGGCAAGGAGGAGGCGCGGAAGACGACGCCCGGGTGGGCGGCGCTGCTGGCCGCGTCGATCGGGCAGTTCCTCGTCGTCCTGGACGTCTCCGTCGTCAACGTGGCGTTGCCCCAGGTGCGGGCCGGGCTCGGGCTCGGGGCGACCGGCCTGCAATGGGTGGTCACCGCCTACGTCGTGACGTTCGCGGGGTTCCTGCTGCTGGGCGGTCGCGCCGCCGACCTGTTCGGACGCAAACGCATCTTCCTCCTCGGCCTCGGGGTGTTCACCGCGGCCAGCCTCGCCGGCGGGGTCGCCCAGAGCGGGGGCCTGCTGATCGTCGCGCGGGCCGCGCAGGGCCTCGGCGCGGCCGTGCTCGCGCCCGTCACCCTGTCGCTGGTCACCGCGACGTTCCCGGCCGGTCCCGCGCGGACGAGGGCGATCGCCCTGTGGACGGCGGTCGGCACCGCCGGGGGCGCCACCGGCGGGCTCGTCGGCGGTGTGCTGACCGACTTCCTGAACTGGCGCTGGGTCTTCCTGAGCAACGTTCCGGTCGGTGCGGTCGTCGTCCTGGTCGCCCTCCTGTGGCTGCGCGACGACGGCACCGCCGGGAACCGGGTCCGTCTCGACCTGCCGGGCGCCGTCCTCGTCACCGTCGGGGTCGGGTCGCTCGCCTACGGCATCGGACGGGTCGAGAGCCACGGGTGGGAGGGCCTGATCCCGCTGGCGGCCGGGCTCGTCCTGCTCGCCGCGTTCGTCGCCGTCGAGGCGCGCACCGCCCAGCCGCTGCTGCGCCTCGGGCTGTTCCGGCTCCGCTCCGTCGCGGTCGGCAACCTCGCCACCCTGATCATCACGATGGGCGGGTTCGCGATGTGGTACTTCCTGTCGCTGTACATGCAGCAGGTCCTCGGGTACAGCGCGGTCCGCGCGGGGTTGGGGTTCCTGCCGCACACGCTGGGCATCATCGTCGGGTCGCGGCTGGCGCCGATGCTGATGGAGCGCATGGACCCGCGGCTGCTCGCGGGCGCCGGCGGCGCGATGGCCGCGGCCGGGTTCGCGTGGCAGAGCGTCGTGATGGACGCCGACGGCACGTTCCTCGCGTCGATCTTCGGGCCGGGCGCGCTCATGGCGATCGGGTACGGGTTCGTGATGACGCCGCTGGTGGAGGCGTCCACCCGGGGCGCGCCCAAGAGCGAGGCCGGCGCGGTCGCGGGGGTCGTGAACACCGCGCGGACGATCGGCGGGGCCATCGGGCTCACCGTTCTCGGCGCGGCGGCGGCCGCGTCCGGCCCGGCGCCGGTGGACGGCTACGCGACGGCCTTCCTCGTCGCCGCCCTCGTCGCCGCCGCCGGCAGCGTGCTGGTCGCCTTCCTGCCCGGACGCCGCGCCTGACACGGGGCGCGCCTGACACCGGGCGTCTGACACGGGCGTCTGACACGGGCCGGGCGCCCGCCGGGTACGGAACGGCGGGGCGGCGGGCGCCCGGCGGGAACGGATCAGCGGGCGGCGGGGGCCTCGCTGAGGACGGCGCCGAGCTCGACGCCGGCGCGGCCGTCCTGGAAGTTGGCCTCGACCTCGGCGGCCTCGGCCGCGTTCGGGTTCGGGTTGCGGCAGGACGTCCCGGCGCTCGCCCCGGACATCAGGTCCGTGCACAGGCCCGTGCGCCGGTCGGGCAGGCCGAGGATGTGGCCGAACTCGTGAGACGCGATCCGCACCGTGTAGTGGCCTTCCCGGACGGCCTCGCGGCCCATCCAGATCGTGCCGCGGCCGAGGCCGATGACCTGGGCGCGGGGCCAGCCGTCGTCGGCGACGACGATCACGTCGGCGGGGGAGCCGGGCACGAGCCGGACGTTCGTGACGTGCTCGTTCCAGATCTGCGCGCCCTCGTCGACCGCGGACCGGAACTCGGCGGCGCCGCTCGCGTCGTACCGGATGGTGCGGACGGCGTCGGAGGACGTCCCCGAGCCGGAGACTGAGCCGGAGCCGACTGGGCCGGGAACGGCGGGGGCGGGAGCGGCGGAGGCGGGTGCGCCCGTACCGGCCGGCAACGCCAGGCCGAGCAGGAACGCGGCGCAGATCCTCAGCACCTTGGTGGCGACCATGGGTGACCTCGCGGGGGTGCGGTTTTCGGACCGGTCCCATCGACTATCGCCGGGAACGGGCCGGCCGCCAATGCCCGCAAACCCCATGGCCGGTGGCCGGACGGAACCCTTTCTATGCAAGGGGCGGCGCCACCTGCGAACTTTCTAATTCCCCCTTGCGGAAACTGAAAGAACGGCTTTTTCACATGTCCGCCCGTACGCCATGGATGGCGTATCCGGAACGCGGGCGCATACAAGGTGACGGGCGCCCCGTGCTCGGGACGCCCGTCACCTGAAGTGCGAGGAGAGCAAGAGGGCTGGACTAAGTGAAACACTTGAGAAGGAAGCCCTCTCATGGCCTCGCAGAAGCGAGAGTAGCACTCACTCGGGGATCAGGTCAGCCAGATTCTCCGGTGTCAGAACCCACGAGTCCGGATGCAGGCCCTCGGGCGGCGCGAAGCCGATGAAGGTGACGGGGCCGTCCGGGACGCTCTTCCCGTCCCACAGGGTCGTCTCCTCGGCGTCGATGAGGTTCTTCAGGTAGTCGACGGTGAGGTATTGGCGCTCCGTGAGGCCGCGCACGAGCGCCGCCGTCGTCGCCTGGTTCGTCTCGACCCGGTTGAAATTCAAGCTTCCCGTGAGGTGCAGGTGCAGCCACTTGGCACGCCACCCGCCCTCGTGGCCGCGCATGAACACGATCGGCAGCGCGATCCGTCCGGGGCCCCGCAGGTCCGACTTCATCCGGACGGTCCGCGGCTCGAACGGCCGGCCCTTCTGCTTGCGGCCACGGACCATGAACCCGAAGAACGACTCCTTGACCTCGTTGAACCCTTCGCCCGTGTAGATGTCCACCTGCGGGACGATGTAGTGCGCCTTGACGCGGTCCAGGGAGAGGTCGATGAACTCCGAAGCGCCCGTGGGGGCCTCGGTGATGTCCCCGGAGTGAACCCCGCCGATGACACGAAGGTTCGAGAACGACATATGGTCGACGACGCGGTAGTCCTTGTCGAGCAGGAGTGTCGAGAGGTCGAAGTCGGTGCGTAGCTCACGCTGGTGCCAGTAGATGAAGAAACGCAGCACATCCCCGTCGTTGACCGGTGACAGTGAACCGCGGGGCAGGACACCGAACCCCGTCCCGGACGCTTTGCCGCTGAGGGGAAGCGCGACGTCCAGCATGTCCGGGTCGATCACCAGGTGCCCGACCGACGGCAGGCGCCGACGGATCTCCTTGTTGAGCATCGCTGTGAGCCGTGCCTTCGCGGGTGGGGCGAGCGGTGGCCGCTCGTCGGGGACCGCCACGCCGCGGCCGAGCCGGTTGGTGAACAAGCGGACCTTCCCGGCCTTATTGGGCCGGTTGAGCAGGTACTCCCGCGTCGACAGCAGGACCCGCCCGGACACGCGGTCCACCACCGACTCCACTTCGTCCAGGACGGCGTCCTGCTCCTCGGGGGACGCCTCGCGCAGCAGCCGGTCCACGGCCCGGAAGAGCATCCCGGGCGAGGTCTTCGCCACGCGGGCGGCTCCGACGACGTCACCCGCCGCGAACCGCGCCTCGATCTTCGCGGCGATCGACGGTGCCCGCTTCTCCCCCCGTGCGACCGCGAACACCTCCGCCGCCCCCGTCCACTGCGGGTACTCGTGGGGGTGGAGCCGCTCACCGAGACGCTTCCACCGTTCCCGGTAGGCGGGGACGTCCCCGAGCTTGCCCCTGTCGGTACGCACCACGCGGTCGAGTGCGGCGAGCAACGACCGCCGCACCGACCGCGGCAGCGACATGAACCGGGTCGGCTCCGCAAGGCTGACGTCTCCGTCCGACAGTGAGCACGCCAGGCGCAGGACGTCGGTGACGGTGTCGACGAGCGGTTCCTCGTCGAGCATGAGACGCACCGTGTTGATGACGGCACGGTTCTCCCGGACGGGAATCTGCTCGGGGTGCGGGCCTTCCACGTAGTACTCGGCCAGCTCCCGCAGCGCCTCCAATTCGTCCTCTCTGAGCGGGGTGGAGCTGCCCGCGAGCCGCAGGTACAGGCGCTCACCTTCCTTGACGAGGTCGTCACCCAGCCCGAGCACCGTGACACGGTCACCGGCAGCGGGGATCAGCTCGTCGTGGGCGGCGAGCATCTCCTCGTAGCTGTGCTGGTAGGTGCCGTAACCGGGAAGGGCGAGCAGGTTCAGGACGCCCTCGCTCAGCGGCTCCTTCGCGGCGGACTCGGCGACGGGGTCGAAGAGCGCCTGCTTCAGCAGGCCCAGCCAGAACTCCATGGTGTCGGGCACATTGTGCGGGAAGTCTTTGAAGTACACGTTGTGGTGGACGTGGTCGCCCACCATCTCCCGCACGATGGGCAGCGTCAGGCTCGCCATATCGAGGACGGTCTTCTCCGACAGGCCCGACAGCGCCGTCATGGCGTCCCGCGACAGCTTGAACCCGGCCGACATCAGGGCGGCGTCGAACTGCCGCGCCGCGGCCGCCCCGTCTCCCCGCGGTCCGTCAGGCATCGGAATGCGGTGCGTGTGACGGACGACGAGGTTGAGAATTCGAGTGTTCACGGCGCCATGATCGTAGCGGGCGCGCAATTCCCGCACATGATTTTCTGCGCCTTGTTCTCACCTGATCTCGGTGCGGTCACCGCATTTTCGACGCGGTCACCGTGCCTGTGAGGTGAGCACCTGCGGTTGCGTCCGCACCTTCTGCCGCGCGGGACGGGTCAGGCGGCGTCCCAGAC
>DATCLF010000442.1:0-2079 GCA_036564055.1 Spirillospora sp. | reverse complement strand
CCGTAGAGGGCCACGCGGTCCCCGTCCCGCATCACCGCGAGGGGCGCGCCGCCGACGCGGCCCGCGTAGAGGAGCCGCACGGCGCCCCGCGGACGGCGGCCGGGCGGCTGCGCCGCCCAGGCACGGGCGGCCCTGCGGGTGAACGCCGCGTCGCGGGCGAGGTCGCCGCGCGCCGGCCAGGCGTCGAGGGTGCGGGCGCCGCGGGTCCAGGCGCCGGGGTCGGCCGACACGAGCCGCGGGACCCGCTCGCGGGAGTCGCCGCGCTCGGTCGCCACGAGCACGGCGACGAGGACGACGGTGAGCAGGACGGCGGCCACGACGGGCAGCGGGGACGAGGTGCGCACCGGGCGCAGCCGCGCCGCCTCGAACCGCTCGGGCCGGTCGCAGGCGGGCGGCCGGACGGCCTCGGCCGCACGGATCGCCGACCACGGGTCGCGCACCCGCAGCTCGACGAGCTGGTCGCGGACGGCGTAGCGGGGCATGCCCTCGATGTGACGCAGGACGTAGGCGACGCGGACATGCGGGTGGAGCCTGGCCAGCGCGGCGGTGAGGGCCGGGTCGGGGAGCCGCGCGGGCAGGGCGCGCAGCCAGGGGCCGAGCCCGATCCTCAGCCGCCGGGACGGCCGCATCGCGCGCCGGAGCACGCGGGTCCGGCGGCGGGCGAGCCCCGCGGGCGAGCGGTCCCGGGCGCCGCGTGCGGTGCGGTCCACGATCCGGCGTGCGATCGCCAGCCGGTAGACGCGCTTGCCCGTTCCCGGAAGAACGAAATAGGCCATCCGGACGAGCTCGCCATAGGTCGCATTCGACTGCGGCGTTTCCGTCCCCGATTTCGTCAGGACATCGTCCGTCACCGCGGGCCACTCCTTCTGGGCCGTCTCCTCGTCGCGGAGCACGAGGTTAGAGCGCGGCTGACGGGTCAGAGAGGAAATTGGGACAACGATTAACAGGCGCCTTGGAAATATCCGGCTATTTCCGTTCCCGTCGTGACGGAAAATCGTCGCGGGCGCCCGGCGGGAGGACAACGCGGCCGTTCCCGGCCGCCGGAGTTCGACGGCGCCTCGCCGCGGACGCCGGCTCCGCGCGTCAGCGGGACGCGCTCTCCAGGCGTTCGTGCAGACGCTCGCGGATCTCGTCGGGCGTGTAGGCGCGGCGGCGCCGCTCACTGCGGACGATCACCACTCCCGTCGCGGCGACGCCGAGGAACCCGGCGACGCCCAGTGCCTTCCACAACGAGGGCGTCCTCGGCAGGCGAAGACGCGGCGCCTTCAACCGTCGCATGCCGATACCGTACCGACTCATGACCGGGACGAGCATCTTCCTCGACGAGGCCGTCGAGCTGACCCGCACCGGCGACGTGTGGCTCTTCCGGGGAAGAAAGGCCGCCGACCGGGCCATCCAGGTGACCACCAACAGCCCGGTCAACCACGTCGGCATGTCGCTGGTGATCGACGACCTGCCACCGCTGATGTGGCACGCGGAGCTCGGCAGGTCCCTGCAGGACATGTGGACGGGCGGCCACCACCGCGGGGCGCAGTTGCACGACCTGCGCGACGCCGTCCTCGCGTGGGGGAACCGCTACGGGCAGCGGGCGTGGCTGCGGCAGCTCGACCCGCCGCCGACCGTGGAGATGGAGGACGCGGCGCTGCGCGCGGTGGCGCGGCTCGACGGCACGCCGTTCCCGTCGATGTCGCGGCTGGCGGCGCGGTGGCTGCGGGGGCGGGTGCCGATCGGGCGGCCCGCCGGGCGGGACGAGAACCTGGAGGCGGCGTTCTGCGCCGAGATCGTCGCCGTGACCTACCAGGCGATGGGGCTGCTCGCGAAGAGGCGCAGGCCGAACTGGTTCGACCCGGGGCGCTTCTGGAGCGGGGACGACCTGGAGCTTGAGGGCGGCGCCGTGCTCGGCGGCGAGATCGCGGTTGAGCTGCCCGGCACCGCGTCCGCGTCCGGGCGGCGGCTCCGCCCGTAATCCGCCGAATGACCGTGGAGAACCGAACGCGAACGTTATCCATGGCGTCCTAAGGTTGAGCATCCGCGACGATCAGCACGAGGTGGACGTGGACGGCATCAGCAGCATCACCG
>DATCLF010000441.1:0-20283 GCA_036564055.1 Spirillospora sp. | reverse complement strand
CGATCTCCTTCATGAATTGGGCAAACTTCATAAATCCGAGCGGCTTGGTGGAATATGTGATGTCGTCGCCCGTGATCTGTTCTTTCAGCTCCGCCGCCGACACCTTCCCGCCGGACTCCCGCGAAAGCAGCTCTGCGGCCTGGTCGGGGTTCTGCTCCAGCAGCTTCACCGCGTCGGCGACCGCGTCCTGCAGCCCCTTGACGAAGTCGGCGTTCCCCTCGTGGAAGTCCACGGTGGTGAACACGCTGTTGAAGGTGTGCTCGCCGAAGACGTCGTAACTGCTGACGATCGGACGCGCCCCCTCCTTGGCCGCCTGGCTCTGGAACGGCGGCGCGGTGAGGTGGCCGGCGATCTGCCCGGACACCAGGGCCTGCAGCCCGTCCGGATGGCCCATCGCGACGATCTGGCTGTCGAGCACCTTGGCGTCGCCGAGCTGCTCCTTGGCGGCCTTGCGCAGGACGACCGACTGGATCGAGTCCGGACCGGGCATGGCGATCTTGCCCGCCCCCTTGATCTCGGCCAGCGACTTCGCCTGCTTGGACATCAGCTGCAGGTTGGCGTTGTCGAGGGCGACGAAGATCTTCCACGGGATCCCGTTGCTGGCGCCGACGATGAACGGCCCGATCCCGCCCGCGCCGATCTGGATGTCCCGGGACACCATGCCGTCCCGGATGGCGGCGCCGGAGTTGAGCACCCGCCAGGTGATCTTCTTGTCGGGGAACTTCTTCTCCAGGGTGCGCTGCTCCTTGACCACCAGAAGCGGCGCGTAGCCGATGCCCGGCTGGTAGGCGATGGTGATGTCGTCGGACGATGCGCCGGACGCCCCGGCGCAACCGGCCGCCGAGGCCGCGAGCGCGGCGGCCGTCAGCGTCGCGAGGATCCCGCGCAGCGGACGCGAGAAAGCGCGTACCCGTCCCATCGTTGTTTCCTCTCGATGATGTCGACGAGGACTCCCGGTCTCCGGGTGTGCGGCCGGTCAGGCGGCCTTGGTCCCCCACTTGATCACGGTGCGGCGTTCGATCCAGGTGAACGTCAGCTCCAGCGCGATGCCGATGATCGCGATCGTCACCAGGCCAGCGAACACCTCGGAGGTCCGCATGAACGTCCGCGCGTCGTTGATGAAGAAGCCGAGCCCGCCCTTGCCTCCGGCGACGCCGAAGACGAGCTCGGCGGCGATGATGGTGCGCCACCCGAAGGCCCAGCCGGTCTTCAGCCCGGCGATGATGTTGGGCAGAGCGGCGGGGATGAGGACGTCCTTGACGATGCGCACACCGCTCAGGCCGATGTTGCGGCCCACCGCCATCACCGTCGGGTTGACGGTGCGGAACCCGTTGCTGACGTTGATCGCGATCGGCCACACCACCGAGTTGGTGATGACGAACACCAGCGAGGTGGAGTTCATCCCGAACCACAGGATCGCGAGCGGCAGCACCGCGATGGCCGGCAGGGGGTTGAGCATCGAGGTCAGCAGGACGAGCAGGTCCTCGCCCAGCTTCGTCCAGGACGCGAGGGTGGTCAGCACGGCGGCGATCGCCATGCCGAGCAGCATCCCGGTGAGCAGCAGCCGCAGCGTCGTGACGGTCGCCCGCAGCATGTCGCCGTCGACGATTCCCTCGACCATGGCGCGGGCCACTTCGAGGGGCCCCACCACCAGGAACTGGCTGATGCCCGAGAAGGACACGTACGCCTGCCAGGCGAGGAGCAGGATCAGGATGAGGGCGAGCCGCCGCGGCACCACCGGCAGACTCCCCCAGGTCTTGCGGCGAGCGGGCGCGCGGACCGGTGCCGCGGCCGTGCCGGCGGCGTCCGTCGAGAGCTTGGTCGTCGCTTCGCTCATCGGACCGCCTCCTAGTCGAACGCCATGTCGTGGGACGACTCGTCGCCCTCGCCGAGCAGCGAGCGCAGATGCCGCAGCGCCTCGACGAACTCCGGCGAGGTCGGGTCGTCGAGGCCGGACACGTCGACGATCTCGCGCACCGTGGAGGGCGGCGGGCTGAGGACCACCACCCGGTCGCCGACGAAGACCGCCTCCTGGATGCTGTGCGTCACGAAGAGGATCGTGACCTTGGTGCGTTCGGCGACGTCCTTCAGCTCCTGCTGGAGCCGGGACCGGGTCTGCGCGTCGAGCGCCCCGAACGGCTCGTCCATGAGCAGCATCAGCGGTTCCAGGGCCATGGCGCGCGCGATCGCCACCCGCTGCTTCATCCCACCCGAGAGCTGGTGGGGGTACCGGTCGGCGGCGTGGGAGAGGTTCATCAGCCGGAGGTACTCACCGGCGACCTTCTTGGCCTCCTCCTTGCTCCGCCCGTTGACGCGCAGGGGGTAGACGAGGTTGCCCTCGACGGTGCGCCAGGGAAAGAGCTGGTCGAACTCCTGGAAGACCACCGCCCGGTCCGGGCCGGGGCGGAGGTCGTCGCGTCCCGACACCCGCACGGTGCCGCCGTAGGGCTCGATGAACCCGGCGATCGTCTTGAGCAGGGTCGACTTCCCGCAGCCGGACGGTCCGAGCAGCATGATCCTCTCGCCGGGGTGGATGTCGAAGCTCACATCCTGGACGGCGATCTGGACCTTCCCGTCGACCTCGTAGCCGACGCGGGCGCCCTTGACCGTGAGCAGCGGCTCGGTGCGCGGCCGCTCAGACGCCACATCCACTTTCACTGCGACACCTCACTTTTTTGGGGTGGGAGATGGGGAAAGAGGTCATACCTCAGCTTCCTAGCTGCATGACCTTTGTCCAGTCAATGGCTCAGCCGTAATTCGTCGTGAGGTTGTTTCAGCCTGCCGAGAAGGCCAGCGTGAGGACGCCGACGACCAGCAACGCCGCCACCAGGACGCGCAGAGCCGCCAGCGTCCGGCGCTGACCGGCCGGGTCGGTCCGGTAGTCGCGGACGACGGCCGTCATGGCCGCGCCCACGTGCGCCAGCGCCGAGACCAGGAGAAGCGCGTCCCACAGCACCCACAGCGCCGAGCTCCAGCGCCGGGCGATGAACGACGAGTCGGTCTCGGCGACGTCGTTCACGATGTGCGTGAGACCGAAGTGCCCGAGGGCGAGCACCGCGAGCAGGACGCCGGTGGTCCGGATGACCAGGAAGGACCGGGTCCCGCCCGGCCGCACGCGCGGGCGCCCCGCCGGATGCTGCGCGCGACGCCGTGCCGGACGTCCGGCCCGACGCCGTGTCTCCGTCGTCATCAGCACCTCCTAACCGGCCACCACGGGCCACAGGATCACTGCGCCGCCGCCGACCGTGACGACCGCGGTGACCGCGAGAACCGCGTCCAGGAGCCGGGCCGCCCCCACCGGCCCGACGTCCCACACGTCGATCGCCACCAGCCTCAGGCCGTTGAAGGCGTGGAAGGCCAGCGCGGCCAGGAGCCCGCACTCGAAGACCCGCATCACGGCCGTGGAATACAGTTCGTGCACCTCGTCGAACACCTCCGGCGACCACGCGTAGAGGCTGACGTCGAGGATGTGCATGGCCAGGAAGGTGAAGACGGCGAAGCCGCTGATCCGGTGGGCGTAGAAGGCCCAGCGGTTGCCCTCGCCCCGGTCGTAGGACCTGCGCGAGAGCCGGCTCGACAGGTACGCGCCGAGACCGGCTCCGCCGTCGGTGCGGCGCGCGCCCGCCGCGACCAGGCCGGTGAACGCGACGATGACCGCGGTCGCCGCGGTGAAGCCCACCAGGAACACCGTCTGCATGGCGGTCATCGCACCGCCCCCTCCGGTCGCCGCCGGGTGTACTTCACCGGACGCGCCACCAGGCGGAGTTCGCCGCCGCACACCTCCGCGACGCCGTCGAGGCGCACACCGCCGGCCCGCTCGCCGGGGCCGCCGCCCGCCTCACCGGTGACGTCGCCCGCGTGAGCCTCGCCGGCGTCCCCATGGTCGTGCCCGGGGTCGTGCTCGTCGGGCAGAGCCTCCCGCTCGATCACGTCGTCGACGCGGCGGCGGGCGACGACGTACCGCAGTGCGCCGGGATCGGCGGACTCGGGGAAGTCGGCGCGCGCGTGCGCGCCGCGCGTCTCCTCCCGGACGAGCGCGGACTCCACGATGACCTGGGCGACGGTCAGCTGGTTGACGAGGTCGAGGGCCTCCTGCCAGGCCGGGTTGAAGGCGGCGGGCCCCGGCACGGAGATCCGCGACGCCCGGTCGGCCAGTTTGGCGAGCTGCTCGCGGGCGTTCTCCAGACGTTCCCGGTGCCGCACGACCCCGCAGTCCCGCCACATCAGGTCCTTGAGCTCCGCCGTGATCGGGAAGGGCGGTTCCCCGCCCTCCGAGCGCAGCGGCGCGGTCGCCCGGTCGAAGGACCGCCGCACCGACCGCGGGTCGGGTTCGGCGAGGGGACGCTCCCGCGCGACACGGGCGGCCGTGTCGCCGGCCCTCCCGCCGAACACGGTGGACTCGGCGACCCCGTTGCCGCCCAGCCGGTTCGCGCCGTGCACGCCGCCCGCGTCCTCGCCGGCGACCAGCAGGCCGGGCACCTCCGTCCGGCAGCCGGTGTCGATGACCACGCCGCCCATGTGGAAGTGCGCGGTGGGCGACACCTCGACGGGCCGGCGCGCGAGGTCGCCGCCGAACAGCCGGGTGCGTTCGACCATTCCGGCGAAGGCGCGCTCCACGTACTCGGCGCCCAGGTGGGAGATGTCGATGTACACGCCGCCGGCCTCGGTGCCGCGGCCCTCGATGATCTCGGTGTAGCTGGCGCGGGCGACGATGTCGCGGGTCGAGCGTTCCATCCGCTCCGGGTCGTAGCGCTCCATGAACCGCTCGCCCCTGGCGTTGAACAGGTACGCGCCGGCGCCGCGCAGCCCCTCCTCCAGCACGGCCCCGGTCATGCGGGACCGTCCCGTCAGCAGCCCGGTGGGGTGGAACTGCAGCATCTCCATGTCGCGGACGGGAAGGCCCGCGCGCAGGCACATGGCGACGCCGTCGCCGGTCTTCTCGCGGGCGGGCGCGGCGATGCGGTACATGGTGGCGGCCCCTCCGGTCGCGACCACCACCACGCGGGCGCGCACCACGAGGAACCGTCCGGCCCGCACGTCGAGGCAGGTGAGCCCGGCGAGCCGCCCGTCGGCGTCGAAGACCAGGTCGAGGGCGCGGACGTCCTCCAGCTCCCGCACGCCGATGCGGAACATCTGGTCCCGCAGCCGGCTCATGATCTCGATGCCGGTGAGGTCGCCGCGGTGGACGGTGCGGTCGAACGACTGCCCGGCGAACGCCTTCTGCTTGATCCGGCCGTCGGGCGCGCGGTCGAAGAAGCAGCCGGCCCGCACCTCCAGCTCGCGGATCACCTCCGGCGCGCCGGTGACCAGCTTCCAGGCGAGTTCCTGGTCGTTGAGGTACTTGCCGCCCTCCAGGGTGTCTCGGAAGTGGGCGTCCAGCGAGTCGGCGGGGTCGATCACCGCGTTGAAACCGCCCTGCACCATGCGGGTGCAGCCGGACCGTCCGACCGCGCCCTTGCTGATCACGGTGATGTCGAGCGCGGGATCGGCCTCGTGGCAGTGCAGGGCGCACATCAGCCCCGCCCCGCCGCTGCCGACGATCGCCACGTCGGTGACGATCTCCTCGTGCTCGTGCTTCCCGCGGCCCGGGCCGTCAGCCGCCATGCGTCCTCCCTCCCCTGCGCAGCCGCCGGATCGACCGGGCGGGATCGAGGCCCTTGGGGCAGGACCCCGTGCAGCCGTAGATGTAGTGGCACCTGTCCACCCCGTCGGCGCCCGTGACGAGGCTCAAGCGCTCCTCGGTCGCCGTGTCGCGGGAGTCGTGGATGAGGACGAGCGCCCGGTTGAGCGCCGCGGGACCGAGGAAGGACCGCGCCCCTCCCGCGATGCCGCAGCTCGAGAAGCAGGCGCCGCACTGGATGCAGTCGAGCGCGGGGTCGATCGCCTCGCGCTCCGGGCTGTCGGGGGCGATGCGGGCGGGCTCGGCGGCGGCCTCCCGGGACGGGACGACGTACGGGGTGATCCTCCGCCACTGCTCCCAGAACGGCGCCGTGTCGACGATGAGGTCGCGGACGACGGGGAACCCGGCGGCGGGATCGAGCCGTATCTTCTCGGTCCCCTCCGGGATCACGGTCTGGCAGGCCAGGGCGGACCGTCCGTTCACCCGCAGGGTGCACGTGCCGCACATGGCGACCCGGCACGAGAACCGGAATCCCAGCGAGGGGGCGTGCTCGCGCTGGACGGCCAGCAGGGCGTCCAGGACGGTCATCGGGTGGAAGGTGCGGATGCGGAACTCGGAGGGGGCGTCGGGGTCGGTGCGGTTCACGCTCACCAGGAGCGTGCCCTCCTCCTCCTCCGGCCCCCGGTCGTGAGCGGTCATCGGGATCCTTTCTCCCCGCCGGCGCCATCGACGTCAGGGCCGGCGGCATCGAGACCACCGACATCGAGGCCGAGGCGCTCGGCGCGGGCGCGAAGCTCGTCCAGCACGCCCCGGTCGACCTCGATCGGGGCGTCGTCGCCGAGGTCGCCCGGGCCGGGACGGCCCGTCCCGGGCACGCGGCCGCCCGCCGCGACGACGGAGTCGGCCAGCGCGGCGAGACGGCGCCGGACGGCGGCCGCGTCGGAGGGGTCGCCCCACGAGGGATCGAGCGCGAGGACGAGGTGGGCGATCCGCTGCGGAACCGCGTTGAGCTCCGGGGCGAACGGGTCGGCCACCTCGGTCGACAGGTTCGGGCCGATCAGCCCGCCCGTCAGCGCCTCCACCATGAACGCCAGCGCGTATCCCTTGGCGCCGCCGAGCGGGGCGAGCATCCCGGTGAGGGCCTCGCGGGGATCGGTGGTCGGCCGCCCCTCCCGGTCGAGGGCCCACCCCTCCGGGATGGGTTCGCCCGCCCGGGCCTTGGCCCCGACCTTGCCGCGGGCGACCGCGCTGAGGGCGAGGTCCACCACGGCGGGACGGGGCGACAGCGGGATCCCCGCGGCGATCGGCGAGGTCGACAGCAACGCCTTGGTGCCTCCCCAGGGCGGCAGCGCGGCGGGGCCGTTGGAGAAGACCAGTCCGATCTGCCCCTTGCGGGCGATGTCCAGCGCGTACACGCCGAGCGCGCCGCAGTGGCCGCTGTCGGCGACCGCGACCGCCGCCACCCCGTAGCGCGCGGACCGCTCGGCGGCGGTGTCGGCGGCCTGGGCCACCTGCCAGTGGCCGAGGCCGCCGCCTCCGTCGAGGAGCACCATCGGCCCGGTGTCGCGGCGGACCTTCAGCGCGGCGTCCGGCGGGTGGCCGCCCGCCGCCATCCGGTCGAGGTAGTAGGGCAGCCGGAACAGGCCGTGGGAGCCGATCCCCCACGCGTCCGCCAGCGTGATGGCCCGCGCGGTGGTCTCCGCGTGGGCGGCGGGGAGCCCGGCGTTCTCGAGCAGCGCCCGGGCCAGACCGCGGGCGCTTCCCAGGGAGACGATCATGCCTGGACCTTCGGGGACGTGACGGCGTGCGACGGCGACCGGCCGTCCAGGACGGCGTCGATGTCGTCGCACAGGATCTGTGCGATGCGGGCCTGGGACTGTGCGGTGATGCCGGCCACGTGCGGCGTGAGGACGACGTTGGGCAGACTTTCCAGCCGGCCCGGAACCGGTGGTTCGTCGGCGCGGACGTCCAGGCCGGCTCCGGCGAGACGGCCGCTTTCGAGCGCGTCGGCCAGCGCCGCCTCGTCGACGACCTCGCCCCTGCCGACGCTGACCAGGATCGCGCCGGGCTTGCAGCGGGCGAGCAGGGACGCGTCGACGAGGCCGGTGGTCTGCTCGGTGGCGGGCAGGTGGACGCTGAGCACGTCCGCCTCGCCGACCACCTGCTCCAGGGGCAGCAGGGCGATGCCGAGTTCCCTGATCTCGGGATGGTCCGCCGGGACGTAGGGGTCGTGGGCGACGACCCGCATGCCGATGCCGCGGGCGAGCCGCGCCGTGGCGCGCGCCGTCGCCCCGGCCGACAGCAGGCCCCAGGTGCCCCCCGCCAGCTCCCGGCCGGGGACCCGCCGCCACCCGCCGCCGCGCACCTCGCGGTCGAGCTCGACCAGGCGGCGGGCGACCGCGAGGGCGAGGCCCAGGGAGTGCTCGGCGACGCTGACGGCGTTGGCGCCGGCCGCCGCCACCACGGTGACGCCGAGCTCCTCGGCCGCCCGCAGGTCCACGTTGTCGAGGCCGGCCCCGGCCCGCGCGACCACGCGCAGGCCGGGGGCCGAACGGAGCAGGTCGCGCGTCACCCGGGTGCGGTTGCGCACCACGAGGGCGCGGGAGGCGCCCGCCGCGGCCCGCAGCCGGTCCGGTGCCTCCCAGGCGCCGGGGTCGCGGAGCACGCGACGCCGGGCGGCCAGCGCCTCGAACGGCGCGCCCCACACGTCCTCGACGACGGCGACGTCCACGTCCATCTCAGGCGCTCTGGTAGAGCTTGGTCAGGACGAACTCCCGGTGACCCAGGGACTCCGCGCAGGTGAGGCGTCCGTTGATCGTGCGGTCGATGACCTCCATGAGGCCGTCGCCCGCCTCGGTCAGGGTGATCTCCCTCTGCAGCAGCCCCGAGCAGTCGTAGTCGATGTGCTCGCCCATCGTCGCGACCGTGTTCGGGTTGGCCGTCAGCTTGATCACCGGCTCGACGGGGTTGCCGATGACATTGCCCTGCCCGGTCGGGAACAGGTGGATCGCCGCGCCGGCGGCCGCCATGAGCGTGATGCACTCGGCCGCCGCCGACGAGGTGTCCATGAAGTACAGGCCCGGACCGGACTGGGGTTCCTCGGCGGGGCCGAGCACGCCGACGACGGGCTTGGTGCCGGTCTTGGCGATGTTGCCCATCGCCTTCTCCTCGATCGTGGACAGGCCGCCGGCGATGTTGCCCTGCGTGGGCTGGGAGCCGAGGAGGTTGGCCCCCGTCCGCTCGATCATCGCGATGTAGTCGTCGTAGACCTGCTGGAACCGGGAGCGGACCTCGTCGTTGACGCACCGGTCGGCGATGAGGTGCTCGCCGCCGGTGAGCTCGCTGGTCTCGCCGAACAGCACGGTGCCGCCCGCGTCGACCCAGCGGTCGACGGCCTCGGCGGTGGTCGGGCAGGACCCGAGCCCGCTCGTGGTGTCGGACTCCCCGCACTTGATCGACATCATGATCTCGTTGCGCTCGACGGGCTCGCGGACGCGTTCGCTGTCGTCGCGCAGGAACTGCTGGGCGATCCGGGACGCGCGCTCGATCGTGCGCAGGTCGCCGTTGCCCTCGATGGACACCCCCTCGACCCGCTTGCCGGTCTTGGCGATGCCCTCGACGATCCGGTTGGTCCAGTTGGGCTCGATGCCGATGACCACGACGCTGGCCACGTTGGGGTTGCGCCCGGTCCCGATGAGGGTGCGGAACGTCAGCTCCAGGTCCTCGCCGAACTGGAGCCGGCCGTAGGCGTGCGGCAGCGCGAGGGTTCCGGGGACGACCTTCGCGACCGCCTCCGCCGCAGCGTTCGACAGGTCGTCGACCGGCAGGATGACCGTGTGGTTGCGGATGCCGACCGTTCCGTTCTCCCTGCGGTATCCGGTCAGGCGACGCTGTTCTGCCACCGTGCGCTCCTCACATTGTGAACGTGGACGTAGTCGCCCTTCTTGATCGGGGCCTTCGCGATCGCGACGCGGACGCCGTACTCCCGCACGTCCGCCCCCTCGTCGATGTCGACGAGAGCCACCTTGTGGCCCAGCGGGATCTCCTGATGCACCTCCAGGTCGACGACGCTGTCACCGCGCAGGAAACCGCACTGCGCTTTGCCGGGCGCGATGTCCCGCACCGCGACGGCGACCGAATCTCCCTCGTAGTGGGCGAGGAAGCCTGGTGGCTGTGTCACATTCGCCTCCATTGGTAAGACCTCTTACCCTTGCACCGTAAGTAACCGACCACGTCGCGGTCAATAGGAAGGATCGGCACCCCGACGCCTCGCCGGCGAACCCGCGATCGGACACCTCCGGGCGAGTGGTCAGACCTCTAGCCATGGACTCTAGATGTCCGTCCCCGGAGCACGCAATGGGCCGTCCGTGATCAGGCCGCCACGTCGGGTCACGCGTCGGGACGCAGGTCGGGGGCATGTGCCCGGCGGTGGCCGGGTACGGGGTGAGCGATCCGGAGGGCACGACGACCGGACGGGACGGGGGCTCATGGACGGACGGTTGTGCCTGGTCACGGGCGCCACCGGTTACATCGGCGGGCGGCTGGTCCCGGAACTGCTCGACGCGGGGTACCGGGTGCGGTGCATGGCCCGGTCGGCGGGACGGCTGCGCGACCACCCCTGGGCCCCGCGCGTCGAGATCGTCGAGGCCGACGCCACCGACCCCGCGTCGACCCGGCGGGCCCTGGACGGCGTCGACGTCGCCTACTACCTCATCCACGCGATCGGCGGGCCTCAGGGGTTCGCCGAAACGGACCGCAGGGCCGCCCGCACCTTCGCCGGCGCGGCCCGGGACGCCGGGACGCGGCGACTGGTCTACCTGGGCGGCATGGACCCCGAGGAGGACCTGTCCCCGCATCTGCGTTCCCGCGCCGAGGTCGCGAGGATCCTGCTGGGCAGCGGGGTGCCGACGGTGTGGCTGCGCGCCGCCGTGATCATCGGCTCGGGGTCGGCGTCCTTCGAGATGCTGCGTTATCTGGCCGAACGGCTCCCCGTGATGGTCACCCCGCGGTGGGTGCGCACGCGCATCCAGCCGATCGCCGTCAGGGACGTCCTGTACTACCTGGTGGCCGCCGCCGGGCTGCCCGCCGAGGTGAACCGCGGCTTCGACATCGCCGGGCCCGACGTGCTCACCTACGCCGACATGCTGCGGCGCTACGCGGCCGTCGCCGGGCTCAGGCGCAGGATCATCGTGCCGGTGCCGGTGCTGAGCCCGCGGCTGTCGAGCCTGTGGGTCGGGGCCATCACGCCCGTTCCCGGACCGCTCGCGCGGCCGCTGGTGGAATCGCTGCGCAACGAGGTCGTGCGCAGCGAGAACGACATCGCCGAGTACGTGCCGCCCCCGCCCGAGGGGCCGGTCGGCTTCGACAGGGCCGTGGCACTGGCGCTGCGCCGCGTCCGCGACGCCGACGTCGCCACCCGGTGGTCGTCGGCGAGCACGCCCGGAGCGCCCAGCGACCCCCTTCCCACCGATCCCGCCTGGGCGGGCGGAAGCCTCTACACCGACGAGCGCGCCTGCCCCACGGCCGCCGACCCCGAACGGGTGTGGGAGGCCATCGAGGCGGTCGGCGGGGAACGCGGCTGGTACTCCTTCCCCCTCGCCTGGCGGATCAGGGGCGCGCTCGACCGGCTGGTGGGCGGGGTCGGGCTCCGGCGCGGCCGCCGGGACCCCCGCCGGCTGCGCGCCGGGGAGTCCGTCGACTTCTGGCGCGTGGAGGAGATCGAGCCCGGGCGGCTCCTGCGCCTGCGCGCCGAGATGCGGCTTCCGGGACTGGCCTGGCTGGAGCTCGGCGTCCGCCGGGACGGCCCGCGCACCCACGTCACCCAGCGGGCGCTGTTCCACCCCCGGGGCCTTGCGGGTCACGCCTACTGGTGGGCGTTCAAGCCGTTCCACGCGCGGATCTTCGGCGGAATGTGCCGGGGAATCGCCCGCGCCGCCGAGCAGACCCGCCCCGTGGACGCAAGGCGCCGCACCCGGCTCCGTTCGTGACCCCGCCGTCCGGCCGCCGCACGCGGTCACCGCTGCACGGCCCTCACCGCTGCACGGCGTTCATCTCTGCACGGCCTTCGTCTCCAAGAACTCCTCGATCCCCCAGCGTCCCAGCTCGCGGCCGTTGCCCGAGCGGCCGTAGCCGCCGAACGGAGCCGACGGGTTGAAGGCGCCGCCGTTGACGTCGACCTGGCCGGTGCGCAGGCGGCGGGCGACCGCCATCGCCGCCTCCTCGTCCGGCCCCCACACGGCGCCGGCCAGCCCGTAGGGCGTGCCGTTGGCGAGGGCCACCGCCTCCTCGACGCCGTCGTACGGCTGGACGGTCAGGACGGGCCCGAACACCTCCTCCTGCACGATCTCCGCGTCCGGCGCGACGCCGGTGACGATGGTCGGGCGCACGTAGTGGCCGCGCGCCAGCTCCCCGGGGCGGTCCGTCCCCCCGGTGACGATGCGCGCGCCGTCCGCCGCGGCGCGCTCGACGTAGCCGGCGACGGTCCGCCGCTGCGCCGAGGAGATGAGAGGCCCGAGATCGGTCTCGGGCCGGGTGGGATCGCCCACGACGAGCCCGGTGACGTGCGCGGCGGCGATCTCCAGGGCGTCGGCGAGGTCGGCGCGCGGCACGAGGAGCCGGGTCCATGCCGTGCAGGTCTGGCCGGAGTTGAGCATGGCCGCGTCGACGGACGCGCGCACGGACGCGTCCAGATCGGCGCCGGGCAGGATCACGCTCGCGGACTTGCCGCCGAGCTCGAGGCTCACGCGTTTGATGCCCGCCGCCGCGACGGCCGCGACCCGCGCGCCGACCTCGGTGGAGCCGGTGAAGGAGACCGCATCGACGGCCGGATGCCCGGCGAGCGCCTCCCCGACGACCCGTCCGGGACCGGGGACGAGGTTGAACACCCCGCGGGGCAGTCCCGCCTCGTGGATCGCGTCGGTGAGCAGGTAGGCCGACAGCGGCGTCAGCTCCGCGGGTTTCAACACCACGGCGGCACCGGCGACGAGGGCACCGCCGATCTTGGCGAGGACCTGGTAGAAGGGGTAGTTCCACGGGGTGATGCAGGCCGCGACGCCGACGGCCTCGCGCAGGACGAGGGAGTTGCCGACCTGCTCCTGCCATTCCACTTGCCCGGCGGCGTCGAGGTAGGCGGCCAGGACGGCGAGGCCCGCGTCGACGTGGGCCTCGCGGGCCACGCGGAGCGGTGCGCCGACCTCGGCGACGGTCGTCTCCAGGAGCACGTCCCGCCGGCGTTCGAGCGCGGTGTAGAACTCACCGAGCACGGCCAGCCGCTCCGGCAGCGGCGTGTCCGCCCAGGAGGGGAACGCCTCCGCCGCCGCGGACACCGCCGCCTCGACCTCCGCCGTTCCGGCATGCGCCGCGGTCCCGATCACCGTCTCGGTCGCCGGGTTCTCGACCGGCGTCGTCCGGCCGTCCGCCGTCTCGCGCCACTCGCCGCCGACGTACACCGCCGACCGGCTCCAAAGCCCGGTGGACGCGGACGGCCCGGCGGACGCGGGCTTCTCGCTCATGGGGTGACCTCCCTTCCCGTGGTGCCGGCCTCGGGTGAGGACGGCGCGGCGACCAGGACGAGGGCGTCGACGGCGATCGCGCCGTCGGGACCGGCCCGCAGCGGGTTGACCTCGCATTCGACGACGCGGGCGTCCTCGGCGATGAGACGGGACACGGCCGCGACGCTCTCGGCGACCGCGTCGAGGTCGGCGGCGGGCCGCCCGCGAAAGCCGGTGAGCAGCGGCAGGCCGGCGAGCGACTCCACCAGGCGGCGGACCTCGTCCGCGCCGACCGGTGCGAGCGCGAGCGCGACGTCCCGGTACACCTCGGCCGTGACGCCGCCGATCCCGACGAGGACGACGGGTCCGAAGACCTCGTCCCTGCGGCCGCCGACGATGAGCTCCACGGCGTCCTGGCGTGTGTCCATCTCTTCGAGGACGTATTCGCCCTCCCCCAGCCGCTCGGCCATGCCGGCGAGGGCGGCGGCGACGGCGTCCGGCCCGTGCAGCCCGGCCGCCACCCCGCCGGCCTCCGTCTTGTGCTCCAGCCAGCCCGCCTTGAGGACGAACGGACCCGCCATGCCCCGTGCCGCGGCGGCGGCCTCCCCGGGCGTCCGGACCGCGACGGCCGGCGGGTAGCGCAGGCCCGCCCCCGCGAGGAGCTCACGTCCCGCGAGGTAGGGAAGGGTCTCACGGGCTCCGCCGGGCGGTGCCGCGGCGAGGGCGGGCGCCGGCGTGCTCCGCGGCCCGTGCCGCGCGAGGTCGACGGCGAACCCGAGGGACCGCGCCACCGCGTCGATCGTGAAGAGCGTCGGGACGGCGCGGGTGCGCAGCTCCCGCACCACCTCCGAGTCGTGGCTCATGCTGTGGACGATCACGGGACGCCCGTGCTCGGCCACGGACGAGGCGAGGGCCGCCGACACCTCCAGCTCCCGCTCCACGAGCGTCGGGGTGTCCGCGCCGTAGCACCCGAAGTAGCCCGACATGACGACCGCGTCGACCTCGCCGCTGCGCACCAGCACGTCGACGATCCGCGCGTAGGTGTCGAGGTCCTGCTCCCCCGCCCCGGCGAGGTCGATGGGGTTGGCGGCCCCGGCGCCCTCGGGCAGCAGGGCGGACACGGCGGCCCGTGTCTCGTCCGAGAGCCGGGGCACGGTCAGCCGGTGGCGGGCCATGGCGTCCGCGGCGACGGCGCCCTGGCCGCCGCTGTCGCTGACGATCGCGACGCGGTCGCCCGCCGGGAGCGGGCTCCCGGACAGCAGGTGCGCGAGGTCGATGGCCTGGACGGGCGTGTCGACGAGGACCGCGCCGGCGGCCCGGCACGCCGCCGCGACGACGTCGGTCGACGCGGTGAGCGCCCCGGTGTGGGACCGGGCCGCCGCCCGGCTCGCGTCGCTGGCGCCCACCGTGAGGACGATGACCGGCTTGCCCGCGTCGCGGAGCCGGGCCATGACCTCGACGAGCGCGCGGCCCTCGCCGAAGTTCTCGAGGTAGAGCACCACCGTCCGGGTCGTCTCGTGGGTGACGAGGTCGGCGAGCAGGTCGGCCGCGGTGACGTCGACCTGGTTCCCGATCGAGACGAACCGGGAGACGCCGAGGCCGGCGTGGGCCGCGAGCCCGGCGAGCTCGAGACCGAGCTGGCCGGACTGCGACACGATCGCGATGGCGCCCGGGACGAACGAGCCCCAGGCGAGTTCCAGCTCGGACTCGGCGTCGTACAGGCCGAGGCAGTTGGGCCCGACGATCCGGGCGCCGGCCCGGCGGATCCGGTCGGCGAGCCGCCGCTCCAGCCCGGGTTCGCCGTTGGCGAGGTCGATGTGGGCGGTGATCCCGAGGAAGCCCCGGACGCCGAGGGCGAGGGCCTCGTCGACGACCGCGGGGACCGTCCTCGCCGGAGCGGTCAGCACCACCAGCTCGGGCACCGACGGCAGGTCGCTGAGCGAACGCGCCGACTTGACGCCGTCGATGACGGCGCCTTTGGCGTTGACGAGGTGGACCTCCCGGCGATGGGCGCCGCGCAGGGCCCCGCGGGCGATCCAGTAGCCCCACTTGGCGGGATCGGCCGAGGCGCCGACGACGGCGACCGACTTCGGGTCGGTGAAGACCGACAGGGATGCGCTCATCGCCCGGCCAGGGACCGCGAGATGATGAGGCGCTGGATGTCGGAGGTGCCCTCCTCCAGCTCCTCGAGCTTGGCGTCCCGCAGCCACTTCTCGACGAGGAACTCGCGCGAGTAGCCCCAGCCGCCGTGCGTCATCAGCCCGGCGTCGGCCACCCACGTGGTGTTCTCCGACGCGGTCAGCTTCGCGATCGCCGAGGCGGCGGTGACGGGCTTGCCGGCGTCGTACAGCCGGGCGGCCCGCATGGTGACCAGGTGGGAGATGTCGGTCTTGGCGGCCATGTCGGCGAGCCGGAAGGCGACCGCCTGGTGTTCGATGATCGGCTTCCCGAACTGGGTGCGCTCCTTGGCGTACTGGATCGCGTCCTCCAGGATCGCCCGGGACAGGCCAGTCGCGGCGGCGCCGATGAGGATCCGGGACGCGTCGAAGGTGCGCATGAGCCCGTAGAAGCCCTTGCCCTCCTCACCGAGCCGGTTCTCGGCGGGGACGCGGACGTCCTCCAGGAACACCTCCGCGTTCAGGGTGCCGCGCTGGCCGTACTTCTTCATGGGGGCGCCGACCGTCAGCCCCTCGCGGTCGCGCTCGACGACGAACGCCGTCACGCCGCGGGCGCGCAGGCTCGGGTCGACGGTGGCGAACACGACGAAGTACTGCGACAGGGGGGCGTTGGAAATCCACGTCTTGGTCCCGTTGAGGACGTAGTGGTCCCCGTCGCGGACCGCGCGGGTCTGCAGGCCCGCCGCGTCCGACCCGACGCCCGGTTCCGTCACGGCCACGCTGGTCACCGGCGGCGTGGTCCCCGTCAACGGCGTGATCCACTTCTTCTTCTGGTCCTCGGTGCCCAGCGCCAGGATCGGGTCGGCGAAGAACGAGCTCGAGGTGAGGAAGTTGGCGATGCCGATGTCGCCGTGGCACAGCTCCTCCTGGACGAGGCACTGGGTCACGAGGTCGGTCACTCCCCCGCCTCCGTACTCGGCGGGAAGCATGTAGGCCGTCAGCCCGATCTCGGCCGCCTTGGCCCACAGGTCCATGGGCGCCTCGGTGTCCGCCTCGTCGACGGCGCGCGAGCGCGGGCGGATCTCGTTGCGGGCGAAGTCGCGGGCGAGCTCGACGAACTCGCGCTGCTGGTCGGTCAGCTCGATCCCGTCGGTGAGGTCGTAGGGCATGGAGGGTCTCCCGGTATCAATATTTAACTGATCCGTCAGTTATTTTTTGTGGATCGTGGGACGGGCCCGGCACGTTGTCAAGAAAGGTCGGCGGGGGACGTTCGCGTGGGTGCTCCGGACGCGGCCGGGCTCAGCCGGCGGCCCGGACCGGCTCGGTCGACATCATGTCCAGCAGGTGGTCGCACACGCTGCGCATCCGGCTGATCGTCATGTGCGACGACCCGGCCAGAGCCTGGATGGCGAGCCCGTCGATGGTGCTGACCAGGGCGTTGGCGAGCAGCACCGGGTCGCCCTGGACGATCAGCCCCTCGTTCTGACCGGCCCGGATGATCTCGGTGATGACGCCGCGCCACTCCCCGTAGATGCGCTCGTTGAGCTCCCGCAGGTCGGGATTGTGGATGGCCTCGACCCAGGTCTCGGCCCAGACCCGCCAGGCGGCCGCGGTCTCCTCGTCGTTCGGCAGGTAGGAGTCGACGAAGGCGCGCAGCCGGTCACGGGCGTTGGTGTGCCGGTCGAGGATCGACTTGCGCCGCTCCAGCGAACGGGCGAAGTTCCACTCGAACGCCGCGTGCACGAGGTCGCGCTTCGTCTCGAAGTAGTAGTGGACCGAGCCCGTGCTGATCTTGGCGTGCCTGGCCACATCGGTCACGCGCAGCGCCTTGTACCCCTTCTCGCTGACGACCTGGCAGGCCGCCCTCAGGATCTGTTCCCGGCGCTCGGCTCCGACGCTCGGTCGTGGCATCCGTTCTCACCTCGTGTGGCTGTCTTGGTCAGATTGTCAGACGGGCTTTGCCCGGTCCAGCACCCGCCCGGGTGTCGCCCCCTCGCCGCCGGACGTCCCTCGACGACGACGGAGACGGGCCGGCCCCGGGCGCGCCACTGCGCGACGTTGCGGGCCTGTTCGAGGACGTAGTCCACGCTGCTGGCCGCCGACAGGTACGCGGCGTGCGGCGTGACGAGCACCCGGGGATGTCCGACCAGCGGGTCGTCCGGCTCGGGGGGCTCGCGCGGCAGCACGTCGAGGGCCGCGCCGGACAACCGGCCCTCGTCCAGCAGGCGCAAAAGCGCGCGGTGGTCGACGAGCCCGGCGCGGGACACGTTGACGAGCGCGGCGCCCTCGCGCATCAGGCCGAGCCTTCGCGCGTCCAGCAGCCCGCGGGTGGCGTCGCTGAGAGGCAGGTGCAGGCTGACGACGTCGCTGCGCGCCAGCAGGTCGTCGAGGTCGGTGAGCTCGACGCCGGGGACGGCGGACACGGCCGGGTCGTGGCCGAGGACGCGGCCGACGAGCGGACGGACGAAGCCGGCGTAGCGGCGCCCGATCCTCCCGAGCCCGACGACGCCCACGGTCACCTCCGACAGACGCCGCAGCTCGTGCCGGGTGCCGTCCCACACTCCCGCGCGGACGTCGCGGTCCAGCAGGTGCAGGCCCCGCAGGAGGGCCAGCGTCATCGCGAGCGCGTGGGAGGCAACCTCCTCGGTCGCGGCGCCCGGGACGTTGCTGACCCACACGCCGCGTTCCCGGCACGCGTCGAGATCGACCATGTCGTAGCCCGCCGACTGGGTGGCGACGATGCGCACCTCGGGCAGGGCGTCCAGGAGCGCTCCGTCCACCCTGGCGTAGCCGAGCAGGAGCGCCTCGGCGTCGGCGGCGGCGTCCACGATGTCCGCGGGCGCGGCGGACCGCGCGAACCTGACCGTGAACCCGGCCTCCTCCAGAACCTCCACGCCGGGGGCGGGATCGGTGTCAACGACGTCGGTGTAGACCGCGACGGGTCCCGTCCTTTCTTCCGTCGCGTCCTCACGCGCGCCGGTCATGGCATTCCCTTCGCGGCGCGGCTGTCCTCGAGAAGGTGGATCAGCGTGGGCCCGTCCGCCTCCAGCGCGGCCTTGATCGCGTCGGTCAGCTCCGCGGCGTCGCCGGCCCGGACGCCGCGGCAGCCCAGCGAGCGGGCGAGCGCGGGGAAGTCGGGCCGGCCGAGAGCCACGGCGTGCACGGGGTCGTTCCTGTCCTCCATCTCGTTGCGGATCTCGCCGTAGCCGCCGTTGTCGACGACGATGACGGGCAGCGGGACCCCGAGCCCGGCGGCCGCGGCCAGTTCGGCGACGGTGAACATCGTGCCCCCGTCGCCCTGGAGGACGACCACGGCGGTGTCCGGGTTGGCGATCTTGGCGCCGATGCCCGCCGGGAGGCCGAAGCCGAGCGTCCCGCCCCCGGTCGGGTAGAGGAAGGCGCCCGGACGGTGGAGGGGCAGGTTCGACAGGGCCCCGTAGTAGCAGACCATCGCGCTGTCGGCCGCCACGATCGCGTCACGGGGCAGCGCCTCCGCGATCGCGGACACGATGCCCGTCCAGGGCGCGCCCTCGTCCCGTGCCGCGGCGCGGTGCCGTTCCCTCCAGGACGCGGCCCGCCGCGGCCCGTCGGCCGGGGCCGGGCGGCCGAGCCGTTCCCGCAGGGCGCGCAGCGCGACCGCGGCGTCTCCCACCAGGGACACCGCCGGGACGACGTTGGTGGTGACCGCCGCCGGGTCGACGTCCACGCGCAGCACCTTGCCGGACAGGTCGGGCAGGCCGAGCCACCAGTCGGACGGCGCGAATTCGGTCCCGACCCCGATGACGAGGTCGGCGTCGTCCATGAGGTCGAGGACGCACCGGTGCTGCAGCCCCGCGCCCACGAACAGCGGATGGTCCTCGGGGACGATCCCCTTCCCGTTGGCGGTCGAGGCGACCGGGGCGCCGACGGCCTCCGCCAGCGCGAGCACCTCGCCGGCGGCCCGCGCCGCTCCCCCGCCGACGACGAGGACCGGCCGCCGGGCGGCGTCGCAGACCGCCGCGCCGGCCGCGACGGCCTCCGGCGCCGGCGCGGGGGTCGCGGCGGGGACGGGACGCACGACGGTCACGTCCGCCTCTTCTTCGAGCAGGTCGAGCGGGATCTCCAGGTGGGCGGGACGCGGGCGTCCCGCGGTCATGTCGGTCCAGACCTGCGCCACGGCGAGCGGGATCTCCTCCACGCTCGTCACCCGGTGGCTGCGGCCGAGGACCGCCGCCATGGCGCCGCTCTGGTCCCGGACCTCGTGCAGCAGCCCGTTGCCGCGGCCCGGGTGCCGCAGCGGCATGCCCGGCGAGACGAACAGCACCGGCACCGAGTCGGAGTACGCCTGCGCCGCGGCCGCGGCGGCGTTGAGGATCGCCGGGCCGGTCGTGGTGAGACACACGCCGGGCCGCCCGGACGACCGGGCGTACCCGTCGGCGGCGTAGCCGGCGCCCTGCTCGTGCCGCGGCGAAACGTGCCGGATCCCGTGCCGCTGCATCGCCGCGTAGACGGTGAGGTTGTGCGTGCCGGGAATCCCGAAGATCGTGTCCACGCCGTGGGCGGCCAGCCCGGCGACCAGTGCGTGACCGCCCGTCATCCTTGCCACGGTGCTCAGTCCCTTCCGATCAGTCCAGGACGCGGGCGTCGCGGACGTCCCAGTACGCCTTCACCGCCGCACCGGGAACGACCCCGTCGGAGCCGCGGGGGACGTCGGTGTGTGCGACCAGGCGCTGCCCGGCGGCGGTGCGGAGCTGCACGGTGCGGCTGCTGCCGAGGAAGATGCAGTCCTCCACGGTCGCCTCGACATGGTTCGCGGTCTCGGGTACGGCCGCGTCCACGGGGACGATCCCGAGACGCTCCGGCCGCACCAGCAGCGACCGTCCGGCGGGGTCGGCGCCGTCGCCGAGCCGGTAGCTGCACCCGTTGACGTCGTCGGCGAAACGTCCCTCCTCGACCGTCCCGCTGAAGATGTTCGAGGCCCCGACGAACTCGGCGCTGTAGCGGCAGTTCGGCTCGGAGTAGAGCTGCTCGGGCGTGCCGACCTGGACGATGCGTCCCCTGCGCAGCAGGGCGATGC
>DATCLF010000440.1:0-7531 GCA_036564055.1 Spirillospora sp. | reverse complement strand
CCTTGACGCTCTGCACGGTGACGGTGATCTCGGCCTCCTCGCCGGCGTGCTCGCCGCGGGCCAGGGTCCCGGTGAACGTCTTCTCCTCGCCGGCGGACATGCCGGCGAGCACGTCGTCCAAGCCCTCGACGGCCGACTTGCCGCTGCCGACCTCGTAGGAGTAGCCGGTGGTGGAGGCCTCCTCGACCTCCTTACCGTCGATCTTGGCGACGAGGTCGAGGGTGACGAAGTCGCCCTCCTTGGCGGGACGGTCGACGCTGGTGAGGGAGGCGAACCGCTCGCGCAGGTTGCCGAGCGTCTCCTCGACCTGCTCTTCGGTGACCTCGGCGTCCTCGACGACGACCTCCAGGCCGTCGTAGTCGGGCACCTCGAACTTGGGCCGGATGTCGACCTCGGCGGTGAAGGCGAACTGCTTGCCGTCGTCGAGCTCGGTCACCTCCACCTCGGGCTGCCCGAGGACGAAGATCTCGCTCTCCTCGACGGCGCGGCCGTACAGCCCGGGGAGGGCGTCGTTGACGGCCTCCTGCAGGACCGCACCCCGGCCGACGTACTTGTCGATCAGCGGGGCGGGGACCTTGCCGGGCCGGAAGCCCTTGATCCGCACCTGCTGCGAGATCTCCTTGTACGCCTTGTCGAGGTTCGGCTTGAGCTCGTCGAACGGAACCTCGACGGTGAGCTTGACCCGCGTGGGGGTCAGCTCCTCGACATCGGTCTTCACTGGGGTAGGTCTCCTTGATCGCGCTGTCTCGGCCGCGGCGTTCGACGCGTACTCCGTCCTTGCCTGCGAGCTTTCATGCCTGCGAGCACTCGGCCAGCACGCCTACGGGCCGCTAGGTCCGTCTGCGTCGTCGTCAGCCGGTCAGTCTCTCAGCGGCGCGGGCACGCCGAAATACGGTTCCGCGCCTTCGCGCGGCCAAGTCTATGGGGTACCGGCGCCGTTTGCGGACATCGGACACCCACAGACTCGCCCAATCCGTGTCGTGCGTCAGTTCTTCCCGCCGGTGAACCCCGGCAGGCCCTTGTCGAGACCGGCCCGGCGGAGGGCGTCGGCCATGGCGCCGCTGGGGACGTCCCCGCCTCTGCCGCCGCGCCCGCCGCGTCCGCCGCGGGGACCGCGGTCGCGCTGCCCGCCGCGAGCCCGCCCGCCGCGATTCTGGCCGTCACGGCCCTGCCGGTCGCGGCCGGGTTCGTCGTCCAGCCGCAGCGTGAGGGAGATGCGCTTGCGCTGGAGGTCGACGTCCAGGACCTTGACGCGGACGATGTCGCCGGGCTTGACGACGTCACGCGGGTCCGACACGAACTCGTCCGACATCGCGGAGATGTGGACGAGCCCGTCCTGGTGCACGCCCACGTCCACGAACGCGCCGAACGCGGCGACGTTGGTGACGACCCCCTCCAGGATCATGCCGGGTTCGAGGTCGGAGAGCGTGTCGACGCCCTCCTTGAACGTCGCGGTCCTGAAGGCGGGGCGGGGGTCGCGTCCCGGCTTCTCCAGCTCGGCGAGGATGTCGGTGACGGTCGGCAGCCCGAACGTGTCGTCCACGAAGTCCTCGGGTCTCAGGGAGCGCAGGACGGCGGTGTTGCCGATGATCCCCCTGATGTCGGTCTTCGCCGCGTCCAGGATCCGGCGCACGACGGGATACGCCTCCGGGTGCACGCTCGACGCGTCGAGGGGGTCGTCCCCTCCGGGGATGCGCAGGAAGCCCGCGCACTGCTCGAACGCCTTCGGGCCGAGCCGCGGGACGTCCCGCAGCCCGGCGCGGGTCCGGAACGGGCCGTGGGCGTCGCGGTGGGCCACGATGTTCTCCGCGAGGACCTCCCCGATGCCCGACACGCGGGTGAGCAGCGGCACCGACGCGGTGTTGACGTCGACGCCGACGGCGTTCACGCAGTCCTCGACGACGGCGTCCAGCGAGCGCGACAGCTTCACCTCGGACACGTCGTGCTGGTACTGGCCGACGCCGATCGACTTCGGGTCGATCTTGACCAGCTCGGCGAGCGGATCCTGCAGGCGGCGGGCGATGGACACGGCGCCGCGCAGCGACACGTCCAGGTCGGGAAGCTCGCGCCCGGCGTACTCGGAGGCCGAGTACACCGAGGCGCCCGCCTCGGAGACCACGACCTTGGTGAGCCGCAGTTCGGGGTGCCGGGCGATCAGGTCGGCGGCGAGCCGGTCGGTCTCGCGCGACGCGGTGCCGTTGCCGATCGAGATCAGCTCGACCCGGTGCTCGCGGGCGAGGCGCGCGAGCGTCTCGATCGACGCGTCCCACTGCCGGCGCGGCTCGTGCGGGTAGATGGTGTCGGTGGCGACGACCTTGCCGGTGGCGTCCACGACGGCGACCTTCACGCCGGTGCGCAGGCCCGGGTCGAGGCCCATCGTCGCGCGGGTCCCCGCGGGCGCCGCGAGCAGCAGGTCGCGCAGGTTCGCGGCGAACACCCGGACCGCCTCGTCCTCGGCCTCCTGCCGCAGCCGGGTGCGGATGTCGATGCCGAGGTGGACGAGGATGCGGGTGCGCCACGCCCAGCGGACCGCGTCCGACAGCCACCTGTCGGCGGGGCGTCCCTCGTCGACGATGCCGAAGCGACGGGCGATCTCGGCCTCGTAGGAGCTGCGGGCCCCGGGCTCGGCGGGCTCCTCCTCCGGCTGGAGCTCGAGGTCGAGGATCTCCTCCTTCTCGCCGCGGAACAGCGCGAGAACGCGGTGCGAGGGCAGTTTCGTGAACGGCTCGGTGAAGTCGAAGTAGTCGGCGAACTTGGCGCCGGCCTCCTGCTTGCCGTCGCGGACCCGCGCGACGATCCGGCCCTGGTTCCACATGCGCTCGCGCAGGGCCCCGATGAGGTCGGCGTCCTCGGAGAACCGCTCGACGAGGATGGCCCGCGCGCCCTCCAGCGCGGCGGCCGCGTCGGCGACGCCCTTGTCGGGGTCGACGTAGCCGGCCGCGGCCTCCTGAGGGTCGTGGGTCGGGTCGTCCAGCAGGAGGTCGGCGAGCGGTTCGAGCCCGGCCTCGCGCGCGATCTGCGCCTTGGTGCGCCGCTTCGGCTTGTACGGAAGGTAGATGTCCTCCAGGCGGGCCTTGGAGTCGGCCGCGAGGATCCTGGCCCTCAGTTCGTCGGTGAGCTTGCCCTGCGCCTCGATCGATTCGAGGATCGCGTTGCGCCGCTCGTCCAGTTCGCGCAGGTACCGCAGGCGCTCCTCGAGCGCGCGGAGCTGTGCGTCGTCGAGGCCGCCGGTGGCCTCCTTGCGGTAGCGGGCGATGAACGGGACGGTCGCCCCGCCGTCGAGAAGGTCCACCGCGACCCGCACCTGCCGCTCGCCGACGCCGAGCTCCTCGGCGATCCGCTCGGTGACGGGCTTGACGGTGACGGGCTCGGAGTCGGACGCCGTGCCCTTCTGGCCGGTGGTGGACGTCGTGCTGGTGGTCGTTGTCACAGTCTGGTTTCGCTTTCTCTCCTGGATGTCAGCGTGCATTGTCCAGGGAACGGGCTCTCGTTGTCTCGCGCCCGGGGCAGGAAGGGCACGTGCGGACGAAGGGTAGGCCCAACGAGGTCCGAGTCCGCCATGGCGGCCGAAGAAAGGGGGCCTAAGCCCACCGTGAACCGGACGGCCGGGGACGACAATGAAGGGTCGGGACCTAGCGGAGGGAACGCCCATGGAGGGGCAGGTGAACGTGTTACACCGCGGCGTCGCGGCACTCGGACCGCCTGCGCGGGGTCTCCTCTTGACCCTCGTCCGCAGCGTCGTGCTGATCGTGATGTCGTACGTGGTGAACCTGCCGCTGTGCCTCCTCGCGGTCCTGTCGATCGCGTACATCCCCCTCGGCGTCGGGATCGTGACGACGCCCCTGGTCTTCCAGGCGGTCCGCGCCGTCGCGAACCTGCACAGGACGTGGGCCGCCGAGTGGTCGGGCGTGACGATCGCCGTCCCGTACCGGCCGCGACCGGCGGGCCGCCTCGGCCCGTTCCAGCGGCTGCGTTGGCTGCTGGGCGATCCGGCGTCGTGGCGCGACCTGCTGTGGATGCTCGTGAACTTCCCGGTCGCGCTTCTCCTCGGGGTCCTGGCCGGCGGGATGGTGATCTACGGGCTGGAGGGCGTGCTCGTCGCGTGGTGGGTGGGTCTCATCGCGACCTTCGGCTGGGGCCCGTTCTGGATGCTGGACGACTACGGGCTGGTGGGCGTGGTCGGGACGATCGTGCTCGGCACCGCGATGCTGGCGGCGGCCGTCCCGCTGGGGCCGATGCTCCTCAAGGCGCACGCGCTGTTCTGCCAGTCGCTGCTGGCGCCGACGCGCGGTGCGCTGACCGAGCGCGTCCGGCAGCTCACCGAGACGCGGTCGCAGACGGTGGACGCGTCCGCCGCGGAGCTGCGCCGCATCGAACGTGACCTGCACGACGGCGCGCAGGCCAGGCTCGTCGCGCTGAGCATGAACATCGGGCTCGCCGAGGAGATGGTGAAGCACGATCCGGAGGCCGCGCTGCGGCTGCTCGCCGAGGCCCGCGCCGCCAGCGGGACGGCCCTGACCGAGCTGCGCAACCTCGTGCGCGGCATCCACCCGCCGGTGCTGGCCGAGCGCGGGCTGGACGGCGCCGTCCGGGCGCTGGCCCTCGGCCTGCCGCTGCCCGTGGACGTCTCCGTCGACCTGCCCGGTCGCCTGGAGGCACCGCTCGAGTCGGCCGCCTACTTCGCGGTGGCGGAGATGCTCACGAACGCGGTCAAGCACTCGGGCGCGAAGCGGGCCTGGCTTCAGATCGAGCACTCCGACGGCCGCCTGCTCATGATCGTCGGCGACGACGGGGCGGGCGGCGCGGACCCCGAGCGCGGCTCGGGCATGCGCGGAATCGAGCGCAGGCTCGCGGCCTTCGATGGGACGATGGCCGTGACGAGCCCGCCGGGTGGGCCGACCGTCGTGACCATGGAGCTGCCGTGCGCGTTGTCATCGCCGAAGACCTCGCCCTCCTCAGAGACGGGCTGATCCGCCTCCTCGGCGCGTTCGGGTTCGACGTGGTCGAGGCCGTCGACAACGGCCCGTCCCTGCTGCGGGCGCTCACCACGCACCGCCCGGACGTCGCGGTGGTGGACGTGCGGCTTCCGCCGACGTTCACCGACGAGGGGCTGAAGGCGGCGCTGGAGGCTCGGCGGGAGATCCCCGGCCTGCCGATCCTGGTGCTGTCGCAGCACGTGGAGCAGCTGTACGCGCGGGAACTGCTGTCCGACAGCACGGGCGGCATCGGCTACCTGCTGAAGGACCGGGTGTCGGACGTGAAGACCTTCGTGGACGCCGTGCGCCGGGTCGCGGACGGCGGCACGGCCCTCGACCCGGACGTGGTGGCGCAGCTGCTGACCCGGCACGCCCGCGAGGAGCCGCTGCAGCGGCTCACGCCGCGCGAGCGCGAGGTGCTGGGGCTGATGGCCGAGGGCCGCTCCAACGCCGCGATCGCCTCGGCGCTGTTCATCACCGAGAAGGCGGTCAGCAAGCACACCAACAACATCTTCGGCAAGCTCGGGCTGCCGCCGTCCGAGGACGACAACCGCCGCGTCCTCGCCGTCCTGGCCTACCTCGGCGTCTGGAAGCCCTGACCCGGCCGCCCGGCCGAGCCCGTCACCCGGCCCAGGGAGGAACGATGCGTTCGTGGCCCTGGGGGGCGATGTCGCGTCTGGTCTCGTCGACCTGCGCTTCGGGGTCATGGACGCCGTGGCGGCTCGACATGCCCGGCCGGTTCGGCTCGTCATGAAAAATCTTCGCGATCAACCGGTCCATACATGTCCAGGCAGCCGCTTAGACCACCGGCGATCACGCTCGGCGACCGTCCGCAACCCCTTGAAAGGGCCCGTGGCCGCGGTTACCATCTGGCCAATTCTTAGGAAACTTTCCTAAGAATTGCGCGAGGATTCTGTTGGCTCGGGGGCCGAACGAACGGAGCATCATGTCCAGACCGGGCGGACGGCGGGCCATCGCGCTCGCCGGCGCGGCAATCCTGGCGGCCGTCACCGCTCTGGTGACGGCGCCCCCGGCGTCATCCGCCGGGCCGACCCCCACCACCGGCGAGGGCGGCGAAGCGAAGGCCGCCGGGAACACCGTCGTCGGGTACTTCGCCGAGTGGGGCGTCTACCAGCGCAACTACCACGTCAAGAACATCGAGACGAGCGGATCCGCCGACCGGCTCACGCACATCAACTACGCCTTCGGCAACGTCCAGGGCGGCAGGTGCACGATGGGCGACTCCTTCGCCGCCACCGAGCGGACCTACACCGCCGAAGAGAGCGTCGACGGTGTCGCCGACACCTGGGACCAGCCCCTGCGCGGCAGCTTCAACCAGCTCCGCAAGCTGAAGGCGAGGCATCCGGGGCTGAAGGTGATCTGGTCGTTCGGCGGCTGGACGTGGTCGGGCGGCTTCGGCGAGGCCGCGCGGAACCCGGCCGCCTTCGCCGAGTCCTGCTACGCGCTCGTCGAGGACCCGCGCTGGGCGGACGTGTTCGACGGCATCGACATCGACTGGGAGTACCCGAACGCCTGCGGCCTCACCTGCGACAACAGCGGCCCGGACGCGCTCGCCAACCTGCTGGCGGCGCTGCGCTCGAAGTTCGGCCCCGACAACCTCGTCACCGCCGCGATCACCGCCGACGCCGGCGACGGCGGGAAGATGGACGCGACCGACTACGCGAGCGCGGCCCGGCACGTCGACTGGTTCCTGCCCATGACCTACGACTACTTCGGCGCCTGGGACGCGCAGGGCCCGACCGCCCCGCACTCGCCGCTCACGCCCTACCCGGGCATCCCGAAGCAGGGCTTCTCCACGACGGAGAGCATCGCGAAGCTCAAGGCCAAGGGCGTCCCGGCGGACAAGCTGCTGCTCGGCATCGGTTTCTACGGCCGCGGCTGGACGGGCGTCACCCAGTCCGAGCCGGGCGGGACCGCGACGGGACCGGCGCCCGGCACCTACGAGGCCGGGGTCGAGGACTACAAGGTCCTCAAACAGCGCTGCCCAGCGACCGGCACCGTCGGCGGCACCGCCTACGCCAAGTGCGGCGACCAGTGGTGGAGCTACGACACGCCGGCCACCATCGGCGGGAAGCTGAACTACGCCAAGGACGAGGGTCTGGCGGGCGCCTTCTTCTGGGAGCTCAGCGGAGACACCCCCGACGGTGAGCTGATCACCGCCATCGAGAACGGTCTCGGCTGAACCGCTGCCGAAAAGGGAACCTCCCGATCCCATCTCCCCTGCGGCAGTCGAGACATCGGGCCCCTGACCGACGCGGACACCGGGTCAGGGGCCCGTTCCATCGCCCGAGCGGGCGACATCGATCACGCGACCCGGATCACGAGGTCTGGAGCACCGCCTCGATCTCAAGGGTGATCTGCACCTTCTCCCCCAGCCCGAGCCCGTTGCCTCCTGGCACCTTCGTCGTGTCGCCGACGCCGAAGTCGAGCCGGCTGAGCTCGCCGGTCGCGGTGAAGCCCGCGCGGGACCCCTTGAACGGGTCCTTGAGGTACGGGTCGGGGCCGAACCCGCCGATCTCCAGCTTGAGCGGCAC
>DATCLF010000439.1:0-6791 GCA_036564055.1 Spirillospora sp. | reverse complement strand
GGTGTGTTCCGGCCCCTCGTCTCCGGCCGCTGGGACGTCGTCGCCGTCGTCGCCGGGGAGGAACGACCGGTCGTCGTCCGGCGGCACACCCTCCGTGAACTGTCCGAGCCCTACGAGGTGGGCCTGCACAGGGTCACGGTGCTGGCGAACAAGACCGACCGGCTGCAGCTGCGCGTCGAGGCGGCCTTGGACGACGACGAGCGAGGTGCGTACGCGCAGAGCCGGATACGGTCCGGGCACTACCGCCGTCATCTGAACCTCCCCGTGCGGGAGCTGGCCGTCTTCGACGCCTACCGGGGACGCCAGTACTCGTGCAATCCGCGCGGTATCTACGAGGAGCTCCGCCGACGCGACACGGGCCTGGAGTGCGTGTGGATCACCACGAACGGCCAGTTCGGCAAGCCGCCGGGCGCACGCACCGTCCTGGTCGGCACGCGGGAGTACTACGAGGCGCTGGCCCGCGCACGGTACATCTTCGGCAACTGGTCGCAGAAGGAATGGTTCGCCAAGCGCGACGACCAGATCTACGTGCAGTGCTGGCACGGGACCCCGCTGAAGAGGATCGGCTACGACCTCAAGGAGATGCCGTACAAGCGGCCCCTGGGCGTCGACTGGATGGACTACGACGTCCCCCGCTGGGATCTGCTCCTGTCGCAGAACGCGTTCTCCGTGCCGTTGTTCCGGCGTGCGTTCCGCTATGACGGCCCGGTCTTCGAAAGCGGTTATCCGCGCAACGACATCCTGAACGGCCCGCGTCGTGCGGAGATGGCGTCGGCAGTGCGGCGGCGCCTCGGCATCCCGGAGGGCAAACGCGTCGTGCTGTACGCGCCGACCTGGCGGGACGACTTCCGCTACACGACGGGTGGGCGCGGGTTCCGCCTGGAACTCGACCTCGACGACTTCAGGGCGGCCCTGGGACGGGACCACGTTCTTCTGCTCCGCACCCACTACCTCGTCACGGACCGTCCGAAGCTCCAGCCCGGCGACTGCGTCATGGACGTGTCCTTCTACCCGGACATCTCCGAGCTGTTCCTCATCAGCGACGTGCTGGTAACGGACTACTCGTCGGCCATGTTCGACTTCGCCGTGACCGGCCGCCCGATGGTGTTCTTCACCTACGACCTGGAGCGCTACCGCGACCACGTGCGCGGTTTCTACTTCGACTTCGACGCGGAGGCCCCCGGACCGCTGCTGCGCACCTCGCGGGAGGTGGTCGAGGCCCTGCGCGAGCCCGGCGCGCTGGACGCCGGCTTCCGAACCGCGCGCGCCGCCTTCGCCGCCCGGTACTGCCCGCACGACGACGGCCGCGCCGCCGCCCGTGTGCTCGACCGGGTCCTCCAGCACGCCCACTGAAAACCCCATCACGGAGCCGCTCGTGTCACCCCAGACAACCCCGCCTCAGCCTCAGACGATCCCGTCTCAGCCCCGGACACTGCTGAGCGTCGTCGTCCCGTTCCGCAACGCCGAGGAGCATCTCGCCGTCTGCCTTGAGTCGCTCGCCCGGCAGACCATGCGCGGGCTGGAGGTGCTCATGGTGGACGACGGGTCGACCGACGGCGCGCCCGTCGTCGCCAAGGAATTCGCCGAACGCGACGACCGGTTCACGCTCATCGAGCCGTCCGGCCGGATGTCGGCCGGGGACACCGGCGTCCAGCACGCCAGGGGGCGGTACCTCGCCTTCGTCGACGGCAAGGACGCCGTGCCGCCGTACGCCTACGAGCTGATGGTCGGCTCGCTGGAGTCGACGGGGTCCGACTTCGCCGGCGGGAACGTCATGTGCCTGGACGGGACGCAGGTGCGGCAGTCACCCCTGCACACCGTGCCCTACGCCACGACCATGAAGTCCACGGACGCGACCCGTCATCCCGCCCTCCTGCAGGACAGGATGGTGTGCAACAAGGTGTTCCGCCGTTCGTTCTGGGACGCCTACGACATCAGGGTGCCGACGACGCTCGACGTGTTCGCGGCCATGCAGACCTGCGTCCTGGCCTCGTCGGTGGACGTCCTCGACACGACGGTGTACTTCTGGCGCGAACGTCCGGGAACGGCACCGCGGCCGCGCTGCGAGCCGGCGGACATCACCAGGCGGATGGCCTCCCACGCCGCCGTGCGCGCGTTCGTCGAGGAGCACGCGCCCGAGCTGCTGGCCGTCCACGACATGTACGCGCTCGACCTCGACGTCCGCGCGTTGATCCTCGCTCTGCCCGGGGCCACATGGCAGGAACGGGAACGCCTGGTCGAACTCGGGGCCGAGGTCGTGGCCGCCGCCGACAGGTCCGCCGCCGACCGGCTGGCGTCGATCAGGCGGCTGGAGACCCACCTGCTCCGGCGGCGGATGCTGCCCGAGCTGCTGGAGGTCCTCCGCTTCGAGGAGGAGGAAGGGCTGCGGGACGTTTCGCTCGTTCAGCGCGGCAGGGTCCGGCCGCGCCGGTTCGCCCGCTACCCGTTCTTCGACGACGCGGAACGCGCCATCCCCGAGGAGCTGTACGACGTCACCGACGAGATGCTCCCGTGGGCGGACGTGCGGCGCGTCGAATGGGACGTCGACACCCTCATCGTCGAGGGCTACGCCTACATCGACCGGCTCGACGTGTCCTCGGTGACCGACTCCCGGATACGCGTCTGGATGCGCGACGTCCGGACCGGCAAGGAGATCCGCCTCCCCGTGGAAAGGATCTTCTGCCCGGAGGCCACGGCCCAGTCGGACCAGTCGTCGGTCTCCTACGACTGGTCCGGCTTCTCCGCGCGGGTGGAGCCGGAGTTCCTCCTGGACGGCGACGAGTGGCGGACGGCGACCTACGAGCTGTTCGCCGAGGTGTCGACGGCGGGACGCAAGGCCGTGCAGCGGCTCACCGCGACGGCCCCGGCCGTGCGGTGGACGGCGGCGCGGCAGGTGGACGAGCACGTGGCGGTCCAGCCGGCGGCGGGCGACGACGACGTGTTCGTCGTGCACGTCAAGCGGGCCAAGGCCGTCCTCACCGGCGTGCGCCGCGACGGCGACCTGCTGGAGCTGACCGGCTGGACGAGGCGGGCGCTCGGCGCGTCCGCCGCCGTGGTCGCGACGCGCCGGCACGGGACCGCGGAGGTCCGCGGCGAGGTGACGCTCCGGCAGTCGGCCGCGCTGCGGATGGCGGAGGGCACCGGGTTCGACTTCAAGGCGACGCTGCCGCTCCGGGAGCTGAACTCCGCCCCGGAGGAGGGCGACCACGGGCCGTTCTACGCCGCGCACGTCCTGGACGCCGTGGACTGGGACATCAGGCTCACCGGTGAGGGCGGTCCGCTGCGGCTCACCGTCGCCGGCAACGTCGCGTCCGTCCGGTACGCCCTGCCCGCCCGCGAAGGGGCCCCGGAGCATGGACGGGAGTTGGCCCTCACCCGCACGGCGTTCGGCAACCTCCGCGGGGTGGAGCGCAGCTTCCGTCCGGTGGTGACGGCCGCAGAGTGGGACGACACCGGGCTCCTCACCCTCACCGGCGACTTCGCGGATCCCGAGGACCGGCCCCGCCACTTCCTGCTGCGGCGCCGGCGGTCGTGCGACGAGCACCGCGTCCCCGTCACCTGGAACGACGACCGCTTCGCCGCCGCTCTCACGCCCGCGGCGATGACCCTGTTCGGGACGGACCTTCCGCTGCGCACCGGAACCTGGGAACTGCTGGCACGGACGCGTTCCGGAGAGGTGGCCGTCGTCGTCGAACGCCAATGCATCCCGGACCTTCCGGGACCTCGCCGCCTGGCGACCCACGAGTTCGAGGTCGGCGTCCACCAGACCGACGCCCTGATACTCCACAGCAGGCCCGCACTGGACGCGGAGGAACGCGGCGGGCACGCGCAGCGTCTTCTCCAGCAGCGGGACTACCCCGTGTACCTGCGCAGCCCCCTGGCGGACGTCGTCGTGTTCGACAGCCATGGGGGGACCCAGTACAGCTGCAATCCACGGGCCATCTACGAGGAGCTCACGCGCCGCGACACGGACCTCGAATGCGTGTGGGTCTCCCAGGACGGCCAGTTCGTGGTGAATGGCAAGGCCCGCACGGTCCAGGCGGGAAGCCGCGAGCACTACCGCGTCCTGGCCCGTGCGCGATACATCGTCACCAATGCCGGAATGCCCTCGTGGTACACCAAGCGCGATGGCCAGGTCTACGTCCAGACCTGGCACGGCACGCCGCTCAAGCGCCTCGGCCACGACCTGATGGACATGCCCTCCCGGCACAGCGAGCGGCTGGACCTGCTGGAACGCGAGGTGTCGCGGTGGGACCTGCTGCTGTCCCCGAGCCCGTTCGCCACCAAGACCATGCGTCGCGCCTTCCGGTACGAGGGCGAGGTGCTGGAAACGGGCTATCCCCGTAACGACGTCCTCAGCACACCCGAGTGGGAGAGCATCGGGGTCCGCATCCGCAAGGCCCTGGGGATCCCCGACGGAAAGAAGGTCGTCCTCTACGCGCCCACTTGGCGTGACGACCGGCACCACGGACCCGGCGGACACGGGTTCTCCCTGGAGCTGGACGTCGAGACCATGAGGCAGGCCCTGGGCGACGACCATGTCCTGCTAGTGCGGGCGCACCCTCTCACCACCGACCGGGACCGCCTCGTCGCGGACGACTTCGTCATGGACGTGTCCCGCTACCCGGACATCGCCGACCTCTACATGGCAGCCGACGTGCTCGTCACCGACTACTCGTCCGCCATGGTCGACTACGCGGTTCTGGGCAGGCCGATCGTCCTGTACGCCTACGACCTGGAGCGCTACCGCGACCTCGTGCGCGGCCTCTACGTCGACTTGGAGGCCGAGGCGCCCGGTCCCGTCGTGACGACGTCCGCGGAGGTCGCTGAAGCGGTCATGCAGGCGCCCGACAGCGAGGAGCGCTACGCGGACCGGTACGACCGCTTCTTCGTCACGTACTGCCCGCACGACGACGGCAACGCCTCGGCCCGGGTCGTCGACCGCATCTTCGGCGAGGCCGAAATTCACTAGGCTCCAAATTCACTAGGCTCTGCGGCGGCACAGGAGGCCGAGCAGAGGAGAGCCACATGGCCGGTGACGCCGTCCGCGCGGCCAACGCGTTGACCGCCCGCTGGGCCCACGACGCATGCGACGGCGCGACCACGGTCCTGTCCGGGGCCGGGGTGTGGCCGCTGCTGGCGTTGCTGGCCCCCGCGGCGCGGGAACCGGCACGGGGCGAGCTGCAGGAGGCCATCGGCATCGCGGCGGACGGCGCGGACGCGCGGGCCCGCGAGCTGCTCGCCGTCCTCGCGGACGGCACGGCGGCGACCGCGGCCCTCGGGGTGTGGGCGAAAGCCGGGCTGCCCGTCGAGCCCTGGTGGCGCGAGGCCGTCCCCGCCGACGCCTGGGGCGAGCTGACCGGCGACCAGGCCGCCGATCAGGCGCGGCTGGACGCGTGGGTCCGCCGGAACACCCGCGACCGGCTGGAGACGATGCCGGTCCGGGTGACGGCGGCGAGCGCGCTGGTGCTGGCCACCGCGCTGGCCGTCGAGACCACCTGGCGGCATCCGTTCCGCAACACGCCGCTCGCACCGGCGAAAGGGCCCTGGGCGGGACGCGCCCGGAAGGCGGCGGGTCTCACCCGCTTCAGCCACGACGTGGACGTGCTCGCCCGCGCCAAGACCCCGGCGGGACCGATCACCCTGCTGACCGTGGAGGGGGAGGACGACGTCGACGTCCTGCTCTGCCTGGGCGAGCCGAGCGCCTCCGCCCGCGACGTCCTGTCCCACGCGGTGGCGGCCGCCGACGGCCACTACGCCCTGCGCCGCGGCGACGACCTGCTCAAACGGTCCCGCGCCCGCAAGACGCCGGGACTGCAGGTGAGCAGGATCAACTCCATCACGCCGCGGAACTCGCTGAGCGTGACGACCGTGCGCTTCGACATCGCCGGCAGGCACGACCTGCTGACCCGTGCCGGGCTGTTCGGCCTGCGCACCGCCTCCAAGGGCGACCCCGCCGGCCACTTCCCCGGGATCAGCAGGGTCCCGCTGGCGGTCGAGCAGGCCGCCCAGGAGATCACGGCCGCCTTCTCCGCGGAGGGGTTCAAGGCCGCGGCGGTCACCGGGATGTCCATGGACGTCACCGGCGCCCCGATGAACGAGGCGTACCTGCTCAGCGTCAGCTTCGACCGGCCGTTCGGCTTCCTCGTCCGGCACCGGCCGAGCGGCCTCGTCCTGCTCGCCGGCTGGGTCGCCGAGCCCGAGGACTGGCCGGAGGGGGCCCCGGAGAGACCCTGGTGACCCGAGAAAGACCCTGGTGAGCCGCCCGCCGGCGGACCTCACCCGGGGCGGCGGGCACGGGCGAACAGCCACACGCCCGGCCACGAGCAGACCGGCAGGCGGCGCTCCAGCGCGGCGGCCAGGCGCAGCGCCTCGTTGAGGACGCAGGGCAGCGGGGCGAGGTCCTCGCGGCGCGCCGTGCGGTGCCTCAGGCGGCGCAGGAACGGGCGGAGCAGAACACCCCTGCTCCACATCCGCTCCAGCACCAGCCCCGCGTTCTCGACCAGCTCGGCGAGCATGGGACGCGTGTAGCGGCGGACCCGGCCGAGCATCACGTCGCGCGCCGACCACAGGGCCATGTCGCAGGGGACGGACAGCAGCGCCACCCCGCCCGGCTTCAGCACCCGCGTGATCTCCGCCGCGGCCCGCGCGTCGTCCTCGATGTGCTCCAGGACGTCCAAGGCCAGCGCAAGGTCGTACTCACACGG
The DNA here is from genome assembly GCA_036564055.1 of Spirillospora sp. Classification (GTDB taxonomy): domain Bacteria; phylum Actinomycetota; class Actinomycetes; order Streptosporangiales; family Streptosporangiaceae; genus Spirillospora. The sequence continues at coordinate 84 of DATCLF010000439.1, read as the reverse complement.
AGGGAGCGGCAGGTAGCGGGCGTCCCCCTGGTACGCCTCGACGCCCTGCGCGCGCGCCAGGGCGACGGCGTCGGGACTCAGGTC
>DATCLF010000438.1:0-16285 GCA_036564055.1 Spirillospora sp. | reverse complement strand
CTACAAGCTGGCCTGGCGCGACGACCCCGCCGTCCGGTGGCTGCTGTCCACGATCCCGACCTTCACGATCTTCGACGACCACGACATCAGGGACGACTGGAACACCTCGTACGCGTGGCGTCGGGAAATGTGGACGAAGCCCTGGTGGAAGGCCCGCATCACCGGCGGCATCGGCTCGTACTGGATCTACCAGCACCTCGGGAACCTGTCACCGAAGGAACGCGCTGCCGACCCCGTCTACGAGGCGGTGCGGAAGGCGTCGGACGCCGACGGCGACGCGGGCGCCGTCCTGGACGCGTTCGCGGAGAAGGCCGACAGGGAACCGGCGAGCATGCGCTGGAGCTACGCGCACGACTGGGGCGACACCCGCCTCATCGTCGTCGACAGCCGCTGCTCCCGGCTCCTCACCGCCGACCGGCGCGGCATGCTCGACGACGAGGAGTTCGCCTGGCTGGACGACCAGTGCCGGGGCGGCAAGAACCATCTGCTGATCGCGAGCTCGCTCCCGTTCCTGCTCCCGAGGGCGATCCACCACGTGGAGGCGTGGAACGAGGCGGTCGCCGGCGGCGCCTGGGGCAAGAGGGCCGCGAAGCTGGGGGAAAAGGTCAGGCAGGCGGCCGACCTGGAGCACTGGGCGGCGTTCGACGCGTCGTTCCGCGCCCTGGCCGAGGACGTCGTCGCCGTGGGACGCGGGGAACGGGGCCCGGCCCCGGCGAGCATCGCGTTCCTGTCCGGCGACGTCCACTACTCCTACCTCGCCCGGGTCACCCGCCCCGACACCGAGTCGGCGATCGCGCAGATCGTGTGCTCGCCGCTGCGCAACCCTCTGGCCGGGCTCTTCCGCCGGGCCAACCGCGTCGCGTACCCGGCGTTCGTCGGCGCGCCGTTCCGCGCGCTCGCCAGGCTGGCGAAGGTGCCCGCCCCGCCCCTGCGGTGGCGCATGGACGACGGCCCGTGGTTCGACAACGCCGTCGCCACCGTCGAACTGACCGGACGCGAATGCCGCGTGCGCTGGGAGACCCCCCGCGACGGCGGCAGGCTCACCGAGATGGCACGGGCGGAAATCACCGGCCGAGCGGACGGCACGGCCCATCCCTGAAAATCTCCCGCCTTCGTCGAAATTGACGACAACGCGTGGTCAAGTCATCACTACTCGCGAGCGGAAAGGGGCGTGGAGGGCCGGTCGTCCACGAGCGATTGAAGTGCGGGTAGGAGATGTTCAGGGATTGAACCCCGACCTGCTCGTTCCCGTAAAGATCATGGGGAACGACAGGGCCGGCCCGAATCGACTGGTAGCGTCCGCCGCGACTCCCGAATTCCTTGTTACCGAGGAGTCGCCAACCGGCGGCCTGCCGTGAAAGAGTGGCGAATCATCGTATTGGCCTACCGGGCTAACGTGCTTCACTACGCTATAGGCGCCCGGGGACAGTACGCCGGCTGTGCACGTGTGTGAGCTCCCGTGTCGAGGAAGGGCGGTGTCGCATGGAACGCTGCGCGCTGTTCGTAGACGCCGGCTACCTGCTGGCCGACGGCGCGATGGCGGTGCACGGCACGCGCCACCGCGACGCGGTCTCGTGGGATTTCAGCGGCCTTCTCCAGCTCCTCGGCAACCTCGCCAGAGAACGCACCGGAATGCCGCTGCTGCGCTGCTACTGGTACGAGGCGACCGTCGAGGGCCGCCGCGCACCCGAGCACGACGCGCTCGCCGACCTGCCCGGCCTCAAGCTGCGGCTCGGCCGCAAACGGCCCGGCCGCCGCGAGGGCGTCGACTCCGAGATCCACCGCGACCTGATGACCCTCGCCCGCAACCGGGCCCTCACCGACGCCATCCTGGTCAGCGGGGACGAGGACCTCGTCCAGGTCGTCACCGACGCGCAGGACTTCGGCGTCCGCGTCACCGCCGTGCACGTCGCCGTCGACGGCAACTGGACGATCTCCCGGGTGCTGCGGCAGGAGTGCGACGACCTCATCGAGATCGACGCGAGCCAGCTGCGCCCGTACGTCAACCTGCTCACCGGGATGGACGGCGCGTCCGGCTCCTCCCTCGGGACGGGCCCGCTGTCCAACGGGCACGGCGCCAACGGCCACGGCGGCTCGCTCGGCCCCCTGCAGACGACCTCGCACAACGGCCCGCCTCCCGCGTCCCCGCTCAGCCAGCCCCCGTCCCCGTCCACACCGGCGTCCACTCCGTCATCCGCGTCACCGTCCACATCATCGTCGACCTCTCCATCAGCGTCGGCGTCACCGGCTGCGTCCACATCACCGGCTGCGTCCACATCACCTGCGGCGTCGGTCCGCGACCTCGGCCCCGCGATGGCCGGCGGTTCCGGCCCGGTGAGGGACGGCACAGGCCCGGTGCCGCTGCCCGGCAGTGCGGGAGGCGGATCGTCCTACGGCGACACGGGAGGCCAGCCCTCCTACACCGGCGCGGGCACCACGGGCGGAGGGCCCTCGTACGGCGACACGGGAGGCAACCCGACGTACGGAGGCGGCTCCCCCTACACCTCGGGCGGGCACCAGATGCCGCTGCAGACCGCCGCAACGTCCGGACCGTCCTCGACCCAGGCTCCCCCTTCTCCCGCCCCGTCTCCGGCGCCGTCCCCGGCACCTTCTCCGTCCTCCGCACCGCCGCCCCCCGCGTCGCCGCAGGCCTCCGGCCCGTCCCCCCTGCCGTCCACGCCGCCTCCCGCGCAGACGCCGCCCGCCCCCACGCAGCCGACCGGCACCGGCCCGCAGTACGCCCCGTCCGCGGTCCCCGCGCCGTCGCCGCCGTCCCCGCCGCAGACGATGCCGCCCGGCGGCCGGCAGAGCGGCCCCTACACCGGCCCGCAGCAGGTCAACCCCGTCCCTGCGCAGCAACAGCAGAACACCCCCACGCTGGCCGAGGCGGTCAAGGCCGCCCACCAGGAGGGCCAGGACTTCGGCGAGTCCGTCGCCCGTGACGCGCCTGCCCTGTGGCTGGAGGCCGTCCTCGCCCGCAAGCCGCGGATGCCGTCCGACCTGGAGGCGCGGCTCCTGCAGGGCTCCTCGCTGCCCATCGACTTCCTCCTGCACGACGAGGTGCGCCACGCGCTCCGCCGCGGATTCTGGGACGCCCTCGAACGCTCCCGCCGCTGACCCGGCCGCCTCCCCGGCCGTCTGACAGATACGCACCGGTATTGCGCGATCATCACCGATTCGGCCGCTTCGGTCGCGCACCGGCGGGTAGCGTTGAAGCGTGACGCATGTGACGGAAGACGATCTCGACGACCTGGAGTTCGACACGCTGCGCACCGGCGACCACGTCTCGGCGGCGCGCCGGCTATCCGAACTGGCGGAGTCGGTGACCGGCGGGGTGTCACGCGCCAACGTGCTGCTGCGCGCCGGCGAGCAGTGGCAGCACGCGGGCGACCACGAGAAGGCCGCGGAACTGTACCGCAAGGCCCTCGAGGACGGCGGCGAGACCTACGGGGACCCGCGCGCCTACCTCGCCGACGCCCTCTTCGAGCTGGGCCGCTCGCAGGAGGCGCGCGAGCTCGTCGACCAGATCCGCGCCGACAAGCCGCGCGACCCCGAGGTGTACCGCGCCGTGGCGGAGGTGCTGTACGCCCAGGGCGACGCGACCGGCGCCCACGAGTGGGCGACGAACGGCGCCGACGTCATCCTCCAGCTGCGCGACCGCGCCGTCGGCACCGGCATCGTCGACGGGGACGACGAAGGTCAGGGCGACGGGCCCGACGACCTCACCCCCGACCAGGACGACGTCGCCATCGCCGAGGACAGCCTCGAAGCCCTCCTGCGCCTGCGCTACCGGGCCCGCATCGACCTCGGCCGCAGCGAGGACGACTACGACGCCCTCTTGGACGACCTGCTCAAGAACAGCAACTGACGGGACGCGACCGCCGGGCCGGAAGAGCCGGCGACAAGGGCGGCGGCCGGCTCCGGGCGGGCTAGAGGGCGGCGATCAGCCCGGCGAGGGACCGGGCGACCGACGCCGGCGGCTCGTGCTCGGCCACGGGCCAGCCGCGCAGGCGTGCCTCTCTGACGGCCTCATCGTGCCCTGAAGCGCCCGGCCGGCCCGGTTGGTCCCCATGTGTCCGGAGGTAGCCACAGGGCGCCTCAGGCCAATCTGGGGGCATCGGGAGCTCCTCGTGCGCCGAGCCCTCACCGTGCAGATGCAGCGGCCGCGGGAGATCGGCGTCGACGAACACGTACCCGCCGACCGGCCGGTGCGCCGCCCGCTGCGCCAACGCCACCCCCGGCAGCAGCGGACCGGCGGCGCCGCGGGCGGCGAGAACGAGCGGAGCCGCCGGGTCGGCCGCCGCGATGAGCAGCGAGGCGCGGGCGATGTAGCGGTGACCGGTCTCCTGTACGTCCGGCACGACCACGCTCCAGCCGTCCGCGCGCAGCTCGCCGGGCACGTCGCCCCAGGAGTCCGCACCGGCGCCCGGCGCGTGCAGCAGAACCAGCGTCCCCGGCGTCATCTCGCCCCCGCATCGGACGCCCACGCGTCCCGCATCCTCGCCCCGCCTCTCACACACTGCCTCTCAACGACCTCGCCGAGCCCGTCACACCCGCACCGTACACGGGGGCCGTGGGCGCCCCGTCGCGGGTGACTAGGGTTCCTCACGTGAGCGATCGCGAGAAGCTGCTGCAGATGATCAAAGACAAGGCCGTGGTGCACGGGGACTTCGTCCTGTCCTCGGGACGGCGGGCGTCCTGGTACGTGGACCTGCGGCGGGTGACGCTGGACGGCGCCGCGGCGCCCCTGGTCGGCAGGGTCATGCTCGACGAGACCGCCGACCTGGACTATGACGCCGTCGGCGGGCTGACGCTCGGCGCCGACCCCGTCGCCACGGCGATGCTGCACGCGGCGGCGGCCCGCGGCCGCACGCTGGACGCGTTCGTCGTCCGCAAGGCCGGCAAGACGCACGGGCTGCAGCGGCGGATCGAGGGACCGGACGTCGCGGGGCGGCGGGTCCTGGCCGTCGAGGACACCTCGACCACGGGCACGTCCGTCCTCACCGCCGTGGAGGCGCTGCGCGAGGCCGGCGCCGAGGTCGTGGCGGTGGCGACGATCGTGGAGCGCGGAGCGGCCCCCCGCATCGCCGAGGAGGGACTGCCCTACCGTCACCCCTACGACGTCACGGACCTCGGCTTGGGCTAGCGGACGCGCCCCGCGCCGACCGCGCGCACGGCGGGCCGGGAGCCGGGGCCGCGTCTACCTCTCCCGAACGAACCATTGGCCGCGCTGTCCGTTCGGCTTCCGGGGCTGCTCCTCGCCGTAGATCGTCACCTGCAGCGAGCCGCCGTTGGTGGCGACGACCTGGAGGGGGGCCTCGTCGTACTGGAGGATGTCCCCGGTGTCGAGCTGGCCGTTGGTGAGCACCTTCCCCTGGGCATCCGCGACCCGGACCACCACGTTCGTCGGCTGACCGGTCACGCGGATCACCAGCGGCACGGGCTCCGTCGACGCACGTCGCCGGTTGTTCGGCGTGGGCTCGGCGCCGTCGCCCTCACCCGATGGCGTTCCGGACGTGACCGGCCCCCGCTGGTCAGGCTCGCCGGAGAGCGCGTTGACGAGAGCCATGGCGCCGACGATGAGAAGGGCCAAGGCGGCCATCACGGCCACGGCCGCGATCAGTATGCGCGCGAGACCTTTAGGGTCCGACCGATGACGTCCCACATGGGGAGGTTAGCGATAACTGTCACCGCTGAGCGACGGACGTGACTCTTCGGGGTCATTCTTATCCGGACCCCGGTCCGCTTTCTTGGGTCCCCCCTTCATCACCTCGCGGATGATCGGGATGAGCGAGAGCACGACGATCACCGCGACGCCGGGCAGGATGTAGGACTCGATCTGCGGCACCGACGTGCCGAGGAAGTGCCCGAGCAGGAACAGCGTCTCGGTCCAGGCCACGCCGCCGACCACGTTCCAGACGAAGAACTTGCGGCGGTCCATGCCGAGCACCCCGGCGAGCGGGTTGAGGAACGTCCGCACGATCGGGATGAACCGCGCCAGCACCACGGCCTTGGCCGGGCCGAAGCGGTTGAAGTAGTACTCGGCCTTCTCGACCCACTCCTTGCGGAAGACCCGCGAGTCGGGGCGGTCGAAGAGCCTGCGGCCGTAGCGGTCGCCGAGCCAGTGGCCCGTCTGGGCGCCCGCAATCGCCGCGATCGGGCCGCCGATCATGAGCCAGGTCAGCGAGAGCGGCTGGAACTCCTGTCCGTTGACGGTCGTGACCGCCGTGAGGATCCCCGCGGTGAAGAGCAGCGAGTCACCCGGCAGGAGGCAGCCGAACAGCAGTCCGGTCTCCGCGAAGATGATGGCGATGACGCCGATCGTCGCGAATGTTCCGAAGAGCTGCAGCCACGCGGTCGGGTGCAGCCACTCGGTGATGCTTAGGGGAAGGGTCATGAGCTCCACACGGGGAGCGTACCTTTCCCCTCGCTCCGATTAGGCGGGATACTGAGGCCGGACGGCAAGCCCGACCCGGAAACGTGTGGCCGGGCGCTTCACCCCGGGTACGTGCACGACCGGGTGCTCTCGCCCGGCCGGAGGCCCACCGGCACCGACCCATCGGAAAGGACGCTGATCTATGCCCATCGCAACGCCCGAGGTCTACGCGGAGATGCTCGACAACGCGAAGCGCAACGGCTTCGCCTTCCCCGCGATCAACGTGACGTCCAGTCAGACGCTGAACGCCGCGCTGCGCGGGTTCGCGGAGGCCGAGAGCGACGGCATCATCCAGGTGTCCACCGGCGGAGCCGAGTACCTGTCGGGCTCCACCGTGAAGGACATGGTGACGGGTGCCACCGCGCTTGCCGAGTACGCCCGGGTCGTGGCCGACAAGTACCCGGTGAACATCGCCCTGCACACCGACCACTGCCCCAAGGACAAGCTGGACGGCTTCATGCGCCCGCTGATCAAGATCTCGCAGGAGCGGGTGTCGCGGGGCGAGGAGCCGCTGTTCCAGTCGCACATGTGGGACGGGTCCGCGGTCGAGCTGCACGAGAACCTGCGCATCGCCGAGGAGCTGCTCGCCGAGTGCGCCAAGGCGCGGGTCATCATGGAGATGGAGATCGGCGTCGTCGGCGGCGAGGAGGACGGCGTCGCCAACGAGATCAACGAGAAGCTCTACACGACGACCGACGACGCGCTCGCGACCGCCGAGGCCGTCGGCGTCGGCGAGAAGGGCCGCTACATCCTCGCGGCCACGTTCGGCAACGTGCACGGCGTCTACAAGCCGGGCTCGGTCAAGCTGCGGCCCCAGGTGCTCAAGGACATCCAGGACGCGGTCGGCGCCAAGTACGGCAAGGAGAAGCCGTTCGACCTGGTGTTCCACGGCGGCTCGGGCTCCACGCTCGAGGAGATCCGCGAGGCGGTGTCATACGGCGTCGTCAAGATGAACATCGACACCGACACCCAGTACGCGTTCACGCGCCCGATCGCCGACCACATGTTCCGCAACTACGACGGCGTGCTGAAGGTCGACGGTGACGTCGGCAACAAGAAGACCTACGACCCCCGCTCGTGGGGCAAGGCGGCCGAGGCGTCGATGGCGGCGCGCGTCGTCCAGGCCGCCGAGAGCCTGCAGTCCGCGGGCCAGAAGCTGAAGTAGCCCGAAGGCCGCAGAGGCGGAGAGGAACCGGCACGGGCCGGGCGGTCTCCGGCGGCTCGCCGCGTCGAGCGCCGGACCGCCCGGCCCGTGCGTCTTCCCGGTCGGCCACCTGATGGGTTGTCTCACGAAACGCGGGTAGTCTGGGTCCCGTGGCACTGCCCCGCACCTACGAGTCGCAGAACTGCTCGATCGCCCGGGCGCTGGAGGTGGTCGGCGACCGCTGGACCCTCCTTGTGATCCGCTCCGCGTTCGAGGGCGTGCGGCGGTTCGACGACTTCCAGGACGCGCTCGGCGTGGCCCGCAACGTCCTCGCCGACCGGCTCGGCCGGCTCTGCGCGGAGGGCCTCATGCGGCGCGTCCCGTACCAGGAGCGGCCGGAGCGGTTCGAGTACCGCCTCACCCGCAAGGGCGTCGAGCTCTGGCCCGCGATGATGACCCTGCTGATGTGGGGGGACCGCTACTACGCGCCCGGCGGCCCGCCCGTCATCGTCGGCCACCGCGGCTGCGACGGCGCGCTCACGCCCGGGTTCACCTGCAGTTCCTGCGGCGCTTCCCTCGGCCCCACCGACGTGGAAGCACGTCCCGGTCCGGGCGCCTGAAAATCTTTAGTTGCTTCACGCTACTCAATGCGGTCCAATAAGTTGCATGAAGCAACTCACCGGAGGCGGCACAGGCGCCTCCCCCGGCGGCGTCTCACCGGACGGCGTCTCACTGAACGACGTCCGGATCCGCCCGTACGGCGTCACCGACCACGACCGCGTCCATCGGATGTCGGAACGGCTGTCGCCCGCCAGCCTCTACACCCGCTTCTTCTCCGGCACGCCCCGCATCCCCGACCACTACGTCCGCCTGCTCGACGGGATCGACCACTGGGACCGCGACGCCCTCGTCGCACTGGACCTCCAGGAGATCGTCGGCATCGCCGAGTACATCCGCGACAGGAAACGGCCCTGGCGCGCCGACGTCGCCGTCCTCGTCTGCGACCCCTGGCAACGCCGCGGCCTCGGCTCCACCCTGGTGACCTGCCTCGCCGAACTCGCCGGCCGGCGCGGCGTCACCGAGTTCGACGCGGACGTCATCCTGGAGAACCGGGCGGCGCTGCGCTTCGTCCACCGCGGCTGGCCCGCCGCCCGCTCCACCGTCGCCGGCGTCTGCGCCCACTTCCGCCTGCCCCTCGACCGCGCCGGCCGCGGCCCTGCCCCGGGTTGAGGGCCGAAGAGCCGCCATGCCTACGATGAGCCGCATGACCCAGAACCTGCTCGGCAGCCCGCCTCCGACCGAACTGCCGGACAACGAAGAAGCCCGGACGGCCCTGGAGAGCGGCGTCGACCCGTTCGAAGTCGCCGCACGCCACCCCGACTACTCCGCCGTATGGGCGGAGCTCGCCGACCGCGCCTTCGTCAAAGGCAGCGTCATCGACTCCTACGCCTTCGCGCGCACCGGCTACCACCGCGGCCTCGACCAGCTCCGCCGCGCCGGGTGGAAGGGGCACGGCCCCATCCCGTGGGAGCACGAGCCGAACCGCGGCTTCCTGCGCTCCCTGCACGCCCTCGGCCGCGCCGCCGCGGCCATCGGCGAGGACCACGAGGCCGAACGCTGCAGGACGTTCCTGCGCGACAGCAGCCCCACCGCCGCCGAGATTCTCACCGGCTGAGCGCGCCCGCCCCCGGGACGGGGAGCGGTTCCCTCAGTGCCCTTCGCGGTTCCCTCAACGTCCCGGGAAAGGTACGCTTTGACCGCAAGAGGCCCCATCGCGACATGCGGCGACAGGGGCCTTCGTCGTGGGAAGGGAAAGTGGCATGCCTGCCATCGTTCTTGTCGGGGCGCAGTGGGGAGATGAAGGCAAGGGCAAGGCCACCGACCTCCTCGGCGGGGACGTCGACTACGTGGTCCGCTACCAGGGCGGCAACAACGCGGGCCACACCGTGGTGATCGGGGACGAGAGCTACGCGCTGCACCTTCTGCCTTCCGGGGTGCTGTCCCCGGAAGTCGTCCCCGTCATCGGCAACGGCGTGGTGATCGACCCGGCCGTGCTGATCGGGGAGATCGACGGCCTGCGCGAGCGCGGAATCAGCTGCGACCGCCTGCTGATCTCGGCGGACGCGCACCTGATCATGCCCCACCACCGGGCGCTCGACAAGGTGACCGAGCGCTACCTCGGCAAGGCCCGGATCGGCACCACCGGACGCGGCATCGGCCCCGCCTACGCCGACAAGATCAACCGGATGGGCATCCGCGTCCAGGACCTGTTCGACCCGAACATCCTCACGCAGAAGCTCGACCTTGCGCTGCGCGAGAAGAACCAGGTGCTCACCAAGGTCTACAACCGGCGTCGCATCGAGACCGACGCGATCGTGCAGGAGTACGTCGCGTACGGGGAGCGGCTGCGGCCGTACGTCGCCGACACCGCGCTCGTTCTCAACAAGGCGCTCGACGAGGACAAGGTCGTCCTGCTGGAGGGCGCACAGGGCACCCTCCTGGACATCGACCACGGCACCTACCCGTTCGTGACCTCGTCCAGCCCGACGGCGGGCGGCGCGTGCGCGGGCTCCGGCATCGGCCCGACGAGGATCACCCGCGTGATCGGGATCATCAAGGCGTACACGACCCGTGTCGGCTCTGGACCGTTCCCCACCGAGCTGCTGGACGAGCAGGGCGAGTACCTGCGCAAGACCGGCGGCGAGTACGGCGTGACCACCGGACGCGACCGCCGCTGCGGCTGGTTCGACGCGGTCATCGCCCGTCACGCCACCCGCGTCAACGGGATCACCGACTACTTCCTGACGAAGCTTGACGTTCTGTCCGGGCTGGAGCGCATTCCAGTCTGCGTCGCCTATGACATCGATGGTGAGCGTGTGGACGAGCTTCCCATGACACAGACCGAGTTCCACCACGCCAAACCCGTCCTGGAGTACTTGGACGGCTGGCAGGAAGACATCAGCGGAGCCAAGTCGTTCGAGGACCTCCCGGAGAACGCGCAGGCGTACGTTCGCGCCCTTGAGGAGATGTCCGGCTGCCGGATCTCCGCGATCGGCGTCGGCCCCGGACGGGACCAGACGCTGACGCTCCGGCCGCTCGTCTGACCCCCGCCCGCCTGATCCAGCTCGCCTGACATGGTCGAGGTGCACGGCCATCGGGGGGCTCGCGGCTTACTCCCCGAGAACACCCTCGCGGGTTTCGCCCGCGCCATCGAGCTGGGCGTGGACGCGATCGAACTGGACGTGGGGATGTCCGCGGACGGCACGGTCGTCCTCAACCACGACCAGGCGCTGTCGGCGGTGAACCTCACCGACACCGGGCCCGCCTGGCCGGACGATCCCGCCTATCCCTACGTCGGCAAGCGCATCCGGGACCTGACGCTCGCGCAGCTGCGGACCATCGACGCGGGCACCCGGCGTCACGAGCGGTTCGCGCAGACCCCCGTCCCCGGGGAGCGCATCCCGACGCTCGCCGAGACGTGCGGGCTGCTGGCGCCCACGGGCGTCACGCTGGCCATAGAGATCAAAACCGACCCCGGGTGGTCCATGGAGGCCGTGGGGCGCTTCACGGACGCCGTGGCGGACATCCTGGGCTCCGCGGGCATGATGGACCGGTCCCGCATCCTCGCGTTCGACTGGCGCGTCCTCACCGAGGCGCGCCGCAGCCACCCGTCCCTCACCCGCGTCGCCCTGATCGAGGAGAGGACGGCTCTTCCGGACACCGCGTGGCTGGCGGGGCTTCCCCCGGAGGACCCCGCGACCGCCGCCGCGGCGGTCGGCGCCACGTGGCTGTCGCCCGAGCACGTCATGACCACCCCGGGCCTCATCGACCACGCCCACACCCGGGGGCTGCGCGTCGCCGTCTGGACGATCAACACCCGGGAGGACGCGACCCGTTTCATCAAGTACGGCACCGACGCCCTCGTCACGGACTACCCGAACCTGGTCCAGTCCGCCACGACGGCGTCCGGCCCGGCCTGATCGGCGGGCCGGGGGCCGGCTGGAGGCTACAGCCAGCCGTTGCGGCGGAAGCCCCGGTAGAGCGAGAAACAGACCAGGCCGATGAGGCAGAGGACCATGGGGTAGCCGTAGCGCCAGCGCGTCTCCGGCATGAAGTCGAAGTTCATGCCGTAGATCCCCGCGATGGCGGTGGGGACCATGAAGAGGGCGCCCCAGGCGGAGATCTTGCGCATGTCCTGGTTGTCGGCCACGGTGACCTGGGTCATGTGGGCCTGGAGGATCGGGTTGAGGAGCTCGTCGTAGGACTCGACCTGTTCGCGGACACGGGTGAGGTGGTCCTCGACGTCGCGGAGGTACTCCCTGATCTCGGGCGGGACGAAGCGGCGGCCCGACAGGTGGCGCAGCGGGCCGGCGAGGGGACCGACGGCGCGCTTGAGCTGGATGACCTCGCGCTTGAGCCGGTAGATGCGGCGGGACTCGTCGGTGCGTTCGGGGGAGAACACCGCCTCCTCGACCTCGTCGATGTCCTCCATGACGGCGTTGGCGACGCAGACGTAGCCGTCGACGACGCGGTCGGCGACGGCGTGCAGGACGGCGGCGGGGCCGAGGGCGAGGCGTTCCGGCCTCTTCTCCAGGTCGCGGCGGACGGGGCCGAGTTCGCCGTGGGCGCCGTGCCGGACGGTGACGATGAAGTCGTGACCGCAGAACATCATGATCTCGCCGGTCTCGACGACCTCGGCGCCGCCGGGGCCGCCGGTGACGTACCCGACGGTCTTCATGACGAGGAAGTGGACGTCGTCGTAGCGTTCCAGCTTGGGCCGCTGGTGGGCGTGGATGGCGTCCTCGACCGCGAGGGGGTGCAGGCCGAAGACCTCGGCGAGGTCGGCGAGCTCCGCGGCGGACGGCTCGTGCAGGCCGACCCACACGAAGCCGGCGCTGTCCCCCTCGGGGGTGAGGCGGCCGTCGCGGACGAGGCGGACGGCGTCGGCGACGGTGTCGGTCGAGACCCGGTGACCGTCGATGTAGGCGGCCCAGTCGATGACGGCGGATCCGCGGTGCGGCGCCTCGACGCCGGTGGGGCGGCCGCGCGTCTTGAACAGCACGCGGCCAGGGCGTACTCGTGTCATGGCCATGGGTGTGCTCCTAACCCGCCGGCCACGCAGACATGGCGCGCTCGACCCGAGCGTGGAAGCGCGGGGTTGGTCGGCCCCGTGTCGGCTCGGTCTCTGTCGGCTCAGGGAGCCTCTGTCAGCTCAGGGAGCGCGCGGGAGCGGTGGCCGGGCGCCAGTGGAAGGCGGACGGTCGGACGGTCGCGTTCGATCTATGAGTCGCGTTCGGACTGTGAGGGTTCTCCGGCGAACTACAAGGATCACCAGGACTCATCCCGACCACCTCCCTTCACACCTCGGTAAAGCCTGTGGCAGCTTACCAGTCGGCCATTGCGCCACCGGCCGGCCGCGTGTTATCGGCCGGTGTCATCGGCCACGTGCCGCCGGCCGGCCGCGGCACGACGGCCGACCGGAGAGTCACCGGTCGACCGTTGTCTTACGGCCGACAGTGAGGACGCCTGCCCGAACGGGGACGTTCACATGTCCGGGATGTGACGGCGCCCACGTGGAGGGCGGGCCGCACGGCGCCCAGTATGCTCGCGTGGCGTGCGAGTACTCGTCCTTGGATCAGGCGGCCGCGAGCATGCGCTCGCCCGCGCCCTGTACCGCGACCCCGCCGTCACCGCCCTCCATTGTGCCCCCGGAAATCCGGGCACGGCGCAAATCGCGGACAATCACCAGCTTGATCCGACCGACCCGGTTGCGGTGACGCGGCTCGCCCGGCGGCTGGGCATCGAGCTCGTCGTCGTGGGCCCGGAGGCGGTCCTCGTCGCCGGGGTCGGCGACGCCCTGCGCGAGGCCGGCGTTCCGTGTTTCGGGCCGGACAAGGCGGCGGCCCGCATCGAGGCGTCCAAGGCGTTCGCGAAGGAGGTCATGGCGAAGGCGGGCGTCCCGACCGCCGAGGCGCGGGTCTGCGAGACCCCGGAGGCGGCCGCGGAGGCGCTCGACGCGTTCGGCCCGCCGTACGTGGTGAAGGACGACGGCCTGGCGGCGGGCAAGGGCGTCGTCGTGACCGAGGACCGCGCGGCCGCGCACGCGCACGCGGTGAGCTGCGGCCGCGTCGTGATCGAGGAGTTCCTGGACGGGCCGGAGGTCTCCCTCTTCGCCCTGTCCGACGGCGCGCACGCCGTTCCGCTGCTCCCCGCGCAGGACTTCAAACGCGCCTACGACGGCGACGAAGGCCCCAACACGGGCGGCATGGGCGCCTACACCCCGCTTCCCTGGGCGCCGCCCGACCTGGTGGACGAGGTCATGGCCAGGATCGTGCAGCCCACCGTGGACGAGATGCGCCGCCGGGAGACCCCTTACGTCGGTCTGCTGTACGCGGGGCTCGCCCTCACGTCGAGGGGCGTCCGCGTCGTGGAGTTCAACGCGCGTTTCGGCGACCCGGAGACACAGGTCGTCCTGGACCGGCTGGCCACCCCGCTCGCGACGCTTCTGCAAGCCTGCGCGATCGGCGGTCTCGACCCGGACGTCCGCCTTGAGTGGCACCCCGGCGCGGCCGTCACCGTCGTTCTCGCCGCCGAGGGCTACCCCGCCTCCCCGGTGAAGGGCGACGAGATCGCCGGGCTGGACGAGGCGGCCGCGGTCGAAGGCGCCTACGTCCTGCACGCGGGCACCAGGCTGGAGGCGGACGGGCGTCTCGTCGCGAACGGCGGCCGCGTCCTCAACGTGGTCGGCACCGGAGCGGACCTGCCCGCGGCCCGCGCCACCGCCTACACGGCCCTGTCCAAGATCACGCTGCGCGGCTCTCACCACCGCACGGACATCGCCGAGAAGGCCGCGGCCGGGCGGCCGTGACGCGCCGTACACCGCGCCCCGGCCCGCGGTGATCGCGGGGGTCGCGGAGCGCGCGAGAACGGACGACCTGGGACAATGAGCGGGTGATCGAACGCTACACGCTTCCGGAGATGGGGCGCGTCTGGAGCGACGCGCACAAGTACGAGCTGTGGTGCCGGGTGGAGGTCCTCGTCGTCGAGGCCCACGCCGCCGCCGGCACGATCCCGCCGGAGGTGGTGGAACCGGTGCGCAATGCGCCGCCCCCGACCCCGGAGGCGGTGCGTGAGATCGAGGCGGTCACCCAGCACGACGTGATCGCCTTCCTGTCGGCGTGGGCGGACAACACCGAGCCCCGCGACGCCGCCCGCTACGTGCATTTCGGCATGACGTCGTCCGACCTGCTCGACACGGCGCTCGCGCTGCAGCTCGTGGAGGCGACCGACATCCTGCTGGAGAAGGCCGACAGGCTCGTCGCGACGCTCCGCGACCACGCGCTGGAGCACCGGGCGACGCTGCGGGTGGGGCGGACGCACGGCATCCACGGCGAGCCCGACGTGTGGGGCCACCGCGTCGCCGACTTCGCGTTCGCCATGGCCAGGTCCCGTGACCGGCTCCGCCGGGCGCGCGAGTCCGTCGGGGTGATGGCGATCTCGGGCGCGGTCGGGACGTACTCCAACATCGACCCGGCCGTCGAACGGTATGTGGCCCGCGAGCTCGGCCTGCGGCCCGCGGACGTGTCGACGCAGGTCGTCATGCGCGACGGGATCTCCGAGTGGGTGTCCGCGCTGGCGATCATGGCGACGGTGTGCGAGGCGATCGCGCTGGAGGTCCGGCACGGGCAGCGCACCGAGGTCCGGGAGCTGTGGGAGCCGTTCGGCAAGGGCCAGAAGGGCTCCTCGGCGATGCCGCACAAGAAGAATCCGATCATCTCCGAGCGGCTGGCGGGGCTGGCGCGGATCGTGCGGGCCCAGATCGTCCCGGTGCTGGAGGGCATCCCGCTGTGGCACGAGCGCGACATCTCCCACTCGTCCACGGAGCGGATCGCGCTGCCGGACGCGTCCATCGCGCTCGACTACATGCTGCACCTCACCGACCGGCTCATGTCCGGGCTCGTCGTCGACAAGGAGCGGATGCGGGAGAACCTCGACTCGACCGGCGGCCTCATCTACACCTCGACCGTGCTGTTGGAACTCGTCGAGGCGGGCATGTCACGCGACGACGAGGCGTACCCGCTCGTGCAGAAGGCCGCGATGGAGACCTGGGAGACCGGCGCGCCGTTCCGGGAGACGCTGCGCAAGCACGCCGCCGCCGCGGGCCTCACGCTGGACGAGGCGCGGCTGGACGAGGTGTGCCGTCCCGAGCGGTTCGTCGAACGCCTGGGACCGGTCTTCGACCGCCTCGCCGAGCTCCGATGACGCCCTAGCCACCCCGACGGGAGGAACCGTGACGGCGACCCTGACCGAACTGAACACCTACCCGCTCAAGAGCGGCCGCGGGACCTCCCTGCGCAGCACCGAGCTGCTCGCCACCGGGCTGCGGCACGACCGGGAGTTCATGGTCGTCACTCCCGAGGGCGCCTTCTTGTCGCAGCGCAACCACGCGGAGATGGCGTTGCTGCGCCCGTCCTAC
Organism: Spirillospora sp.; assembly: GCA_036564055.1. Taxonomy (GTDB): domain Bacteria; phylum Actinomycetota; class Actinomycetes; order Streptosporangiales; family Streptosporangiaceae; genus Spirillospora. Next base: position 229 of record DATCLF010000438.1, on the reverse strand, counting down.
GACGGGGAGGTCCTCACGGTCGACGCGCCCGACGCGACGCCGCTCGTCCACAAGGCCACGAGCGACGGCGAAGTCCTGGACGTGTTCGTCCACCGCAAGCAGTGCCAGGGGATCGACCAGGGCGACGAGGCGGCCGCCTGGTTCTCGGTCTTCCTCGGCCGGGACTGCCGGCTGGTGCGCTTCACGGGGCGCCGTCCCACGTCCCGCGGCGGCGGCGAGGTGATGTTCG
>DATCLF010000437.1:0-2951 GCA_036564055.1 Spirillospora sp. | reverse complement strand
GAGCTCCTGCGTCCGCAGATCGACGACACCGACGGTGCCGTCGCTGTTCGCGACGGCGAGATACGGGCCGTTGGGCGCGAACGACAGGCTGGTGACACCGCCGTCGAACTGAAGCGTCGTCGTCCGGGCCGCAGCCTCGGTCCACCGCTTCATGCGGTCCACCGTGCTTGAGACGTCCTTGGGGTTCGTCTCGCGGAACAGTTCGAAGATCCGGCGTGAATCCGGATCGTGCGGGGCCCACCGGTCGAACAGCCGGGCGAGCCGTGTCCCCGTCTGCAGCGGGAGGTCCTGGACGAGGCTCCACAGCTCTTCCCACTCGCCGCGCTCGGCGAGCCGCTGCCCGAGGTACCGCGTCTCCTCGGCCGACATCGCGTGCAGGCGCCCCCGGCGGTCGCCCGCCACGACGCGCACGAGGTCCAGCTCACCCGCCGTGAGCATGGCCTTCCCGAGGCGGGTCCGCCCGCTGTCGGAGCAGGAGGCGTAGGCGAGGGTGAGCAGGCTCCCGTCAGGGTCGAGGGCGCGATACTGACCGTGCTGTCCGGTCAGCAAGAAGAACTCGGCCCGTTTCACCGGCTCTGCGGGGGCGAGCCCGTACTCGCGGCAGATCCAGGCCATCCGCGGATCGTCCATCGCGGCGTCGCACAGATGCTCGGCGTGCTCCTGACCGGCGTCGTCCTCGTTGCCGCCGAGCGCGACGATGCTGAATGACCGCTGGATGCCGTCGCTTGCGGGACGCCTCCATCGGACGAGCGCATCCAGCAACGGACGATCCGCAGTACGGAGGCATTCGCGCCACAGGGCGTCCAGCACGGGCTGTGATGGCGCGTGGTCGTTGGTCAGCAGTACCGCCCGCAGTGGGGTACCGGGACCCGCGTCCTTCCGCCACAGCACAGCCAGCATGGCGCCGGATGCGTCACGGCACAACGCCTCCGCGTACGCCCGCGCTTCAGGGTCGTCGCGGGAGAGGAGAGCAGGGATCCACCTGGCGAGCGCTCGCCGCGCCTGCGTGGACCGCCGGTGTGACGGGGTCGCGGCGATGGCCGAGACGGCGTCGAGCGCCGCGCGATCTCCCCGCTTGGCCGCCGCGAACAGACGCCGTGCCGCCCAGCGTCCGCGGAGCCCGCGTCCCCGCGCCGCGGCGCCCCGCCGGTCGGTCCGCGTCCCCGTCGTCATGCTCCCTTCACAGGCTCCCCTCACAGGCTGATGTCGTACTCGCCGGCCTTCAGCTGGACCGCGTCGCCGATCTCGATGTCGAAGCGGAACCGATGCTCCAGGCAGGCGCGCAGCAGGGCGAGGGCCTTGCGGGCGTCGCCGGTGATCGTCGGGTCGTCCTCGGCGAGGGCCGCGAGGTCGAGGTGGAAGGGGAGGAGGTCCACGACGGGACGGTCCACGATGCCGGCGATCTCATGGGCGCGCAGGTCGAGCAGGTCGATGGTGCCGCTGCGGTATCCGACCGCGACGAACTCGCCGTTCGGCGACACGGTCAGGCTGGTGGGCCTGTCGTTGCGCGAAAGCTTGTGGACGCCGACGGGCTCCAGCCCCCCGCCGGGTTCCTCGCCGGCGGTGAGGGCGAAGAAATGCAGGTGCTTCTCTGCGTCCGAGACGACGACGAGGCCGCTGTGCGGCAGGACGCCGAGCCCCGTGAGACCCGGGACGTGCGCCTGGGGCTGCGGCGGTATCCCGCCGGGGCGGCCGTCGGGCACCGGTATGCGGACGATCGTCCCGTCGTGGCCGGCGCAGACGAGGGTTTCCGCGTCGGCGAAGGCGGCGCGGGCCACCACCCTGCCGGGCCAGGCGGTCAGCGGGGTGTTCCCGGCGGCGGGGTCGACGGCGTGCAGTGACCGGCCGACGAGCAGCAGCCGTCCCGTCTCACGGTGCGCGACGACGTAACGCGGCCACTGGCGTTTCCCCAGGCCGAACTCCTGGATCCTCCGGACGGTCACCGGCTCGTCGGCGCGGCCCAGCAGCAGCTCCCCGTTCATCGTGGTCGCGACGAAGCTCCCGTTCTCGCCGGTGAGGGCGAGCGAGGTGATCGCACCGGTCGTGTGCAGGACCCGGGTGCCGGACGGCGAGCAGTGCATCAGCCGGCAATCGGACAGTGCCCGCTGGTTCGACTCACCGGCGATCACGGCGCCGTCGCCGAGGTGCAGGACGCGTCCGACGGGCCGGGCGAACTCGTCGTACCGCGCGACGAGCTCCGCGGTCCGCAGGTCGAAGACGCCCGCGACCCGGGTGTCGCCGCCCACGGCCAGGAAGGGGCCGTCCGGGGCGAACGACACGTCGTTGACGCGGCAGTCGAACGAGTAGGCGGCGCGGGGCATGGCCAGCCGGTCGTCCCGCCGGAAACCGATCTTCCGCAGTTGTGCCACGCCTGAACGGATGGCGCCGGGCTTCGCCCCGCGCATCAGACGGAACAGGCGCCGTTCGTCGCTGTGACGCGGGGTCCAGCTCCTGAACAGCCGGACGACGCGGACGGCCGTCGCGATGGGCAGGTCCTTGGCGAGGGTCCACAGGTCCCGCCATTCGCGTCGGGCGGCGAGCTGCTCGGCGAGGTAGAGGATCTCCTCCTCCGACATGGCCGTGATGCGGCCGCGGCGGTCGTCGCCGGCGATGACGCGGAGGAGGTCGAGATCGCCCGCCGCGGGCAGGGCCTCGCGGAGCTTGGCCCGCACTTCGTCGGACGCGGAGGCGTAGCCGAGCGACAGGAGACTTCCGTCCGGGTCGAGGGCGTGGTGCTGCTCGGGACGCCCCGTGATCACGAAGAACACGGCGCGTTTCACCGGGTCGGTGGGGGCGAGTCCGCGTTCGCGGCAGAGCCGGGCGGCCCTCGGCACGGTGAGGGCCCGTTCGCACAGCTCGTCGTTCAGCGTCGGATCGGCGAGGGCGTCGAATTTCTCGGCGGCGATCTCGCTGATGGGGTGGCCGGTCCGGAGCATCGCGTCGACCAGCAT
>DATCLF010000436.1:0-4642 GCA_036564055.1 Spirillospora sp. | reverse complement strand
GGTCGTGCCGGTACGCCTCGGCGGCCTCCAGGACGGCGGGGCCGGGACGTTCCCCCTCGTAGGGCATGATCGCGACGGCGACGCTGCGCTCGCCCCTGCACTGGGCCCGCGGCGTCGGCAGCTGCGGCCCGGCGGGCTGGTCGCGGTAGGGGTTGCGGTCCCGCGACAGGTAGCCCACGGACCGCAGCAGCGTGAGCGCCAGCTCCCGCCCGCCGCCGATGACCTCGTACTCGGTGGCGTGCTCCAGCAGGACCGCGAGCCCGCCGGCGGCGACGAACCCGGACGCCGGGAACGTCGGGACGGGACGCTCGCCGAACCCTCCCTCGGCGAAACGTCCCCGCTCGACGATCGCGAACTGTCCTTCGGCGAAGGAGACGTCCGCTTGGCGTGGCAGCGCCATATGCAAGCGGACCCGGTGGTCCTCGCAGCGGTTGTCGAACGTGACGCGCAGCCGCAGGAACGGCTCACCGGTGCGCAGCTCCGCGCGGGTGGTGACGGTGACGTCCTCCTCGGCGTCCGACCTGGAGTCGCCGTGCAGGTCCCCGGAGGCGGGCCACCGGTAGGTCCGGACGATGTCGAGGGCGGCGACGAGCGGTCCCGTCCAGACGGGCCGCATGTCCACCGAGAGGGGGTCGCCGACCAGCCTGTCGTCGGCGGGAGGAGCGTGGTTGTAGGTGTCGCCGAGGTCGCCGCCGTCCACGATCCGGCCGATGCCCTCGACGAAGTCCCCGGACCGGGTCTGCAGCCCGAGCGTCCCGTCGGCGTTCACGTGAACGCGCAGGAGCCCGTTGTCCAGCACGGTGCCGTCGACGTCGACCGGGTCGTCGGGTGCCGGGGCCGGTCCGGACACGGGACGGACGGCGGTCAGGCCGAGGGCGGGCGCGTCCACGAGGGCGGCGACCGTGCGGCGCGGGTCGGCCAGGATCCGGACGCGCCAGTCGCCGTCCGCGTCCCGCAGCGCCTCCCGCACCTCCCCGAGATCGAACGGCACGGCCGCGCGGGAGGTCACCCGGAACGTGAGGGTCCGTTCCTCCCTGGACACCTCCCAGGCACGGATCTCCTGCCCGAACAGCACCCTCCCGTACACGCGTTCCAGCACGATCGGCAGGCGGGACGCCGGGTGGAACGCGTCGTCCAGGACCGTCGGAGCGATCTCCAGCGTCTGGACGGGCACGGGACGCCCGTCCCCGGCCGCGAGGGCGGGTTCGCCGTCCGAGGGCACCTCCACCGTCACCAGGCCGGTGCGGGTTGCCGGGGTCGGGTTGAACACCAGGTGCGCGCCGATCGGCACCGACGCGGCGCGTTCGGCGGTGACGAGGTCGCAGACGGCGCGTCCGAGCTGCTCGGCCTCCGCCATGCGGGCGGCGACCTGCTCGGCGGTCTCGTCGCCGCCGCAGCCGGTGACCGAGTCGTGGCAGCTCGCCTCGATGAGACGCCGCCACGCCAGGTCGAGGAACACCCGCGCGTCCCCCGCGTACCAGAGCGCCGTCAGCGGCTCGGCGTAGCGTTCGACGATCCTTTCGGCGCGGGCCATGGCGTCCTTCAGGTGGATCCGCGCGGAGATCACGCCGGGGAGGATGTTGGCCCTGGCGTGCGACCGCAGCTCCCCGCGGACGCGCGTGAGCCCGTCGACGGACGGGTCGAGCCCCGCGAAGTAGCCGGCGAGGGTGTCCAGGCGCATTGCGGGGCCCGCCTCGGCGCCCCGGTCGGCGAGGTCGGGCGCCGGCGCGGTGTGGTCGGCGCCGTACATCGCCAGCAGCGGCCCGCCGCGCGGATACCAGCGGGACATCGACGCCGCGAACCCGGCGACGCGGCCCGGCACAAGCGACGGCCCGCCCGGGACGTCCTCGAACATCGAGGCGGCGTTGCCGTAGCCGCCCTCGGGGAGGTACTGGGCGCGGACGGTCGTCCCGTCGGGCGCCTCCCAGGCGAACGCGTTCTCCCGGACCCCGGCGGGGACGCCGCGCCACACGCACGCGTGCTCGATGCCCGCCTGCCTGAGAATCTGCGGCATCTGCGCGCAGTGCCCGAACTGGTCGGGCAGGTAGCCGACCATCATCACCGCGCCGAGCTCCTCAGCGCGGCGCATCCCGAGCTCCAGGTTCCTGATCATGTTCTCGCCGGAGCACAGGAACTCGTCGTGGAGGATGTGCCAGGGCCCGACGGCGAGACGGCCCTCCCGGACCAGCGCGGCGAGCCGGTCGCGCCGTTCGGGACGCACCTCCAGGTAGTCGTCGACCGCCGCGGTCTGCCCGTCCAGCGTGAAACGCCGGCGCGGGTCGGCCTCCATGCCCTCGATGACGCCGTCGAGCAGCGAAACGAGGCGCAGGCGGAAACGCTGGAACGGCAGGTACCACTCGCGGTCCCAGTGCGTGTGCGGGACGACGACGATCTCCGGGGCCCGTTCGTTCACCCGCAGTTCACCCCGCAGTTCACCCGCACGGCGCGATCACCTCGTCCTCGGCGGTCACCGGTCACGGGCTACCTGCCCGCCGGGACGGCGGACGGAACATCACGCGTCAGCGGCTTGGGAGATCGCGCGTCAGGGGTCCATGAGCTCGGCGGAGCGGGCCGCGAACGCCTCCATCGCCTTCGCGGTGACCGGGCCCGGCGCCGCCGGCAGGACCGTCCCGTCGACGGCCCTGATCGGCTGGACGTCCCGCGTCGTGGACGTCAGGAACGCCTCGTCCGCCCGGTACAGGTCGTCGAGGGGGACGTCCTCCTCCTCGCCGCCGAACCACTCCAGCACCAGGGCGCGCGTCACGCCGGCCAGGCAGCCCGACGACAGCGGCGGCGTGAGCAGGCGGCCGCCGACGACGACGAAGATGTTGCTGCCCGTCCCCTCGCACAGGTTCCCGGCGAGATTGCCGAAGATCGCCTCTCCCCCGCCGCGTTCCTTGGCGTAGGCGAGGGCGAGGGCGTTGTCCGCGTACGACGTGGTCTTCAGGCCCGCCAGCGCCCCCCGCTCGTTGCGCGGCCACGGCACGACCGTCACGTCCGCCGTCGGGGGGAACGGATCCTGCGGCGCCACGATGATCGACGTGGTCGGGCCCTCGTCGCCGCGGTTCGAGCCGAGCGGGCCCGGGCCGCTGGTGTAGGTGATGCGGATCCGCGCCAGCGGCCACTTCGGCGCCGCCGCCAGCACCTCCAGGACCCCCTGGGCGAGGACGTCGTGATCGGGTTCGGGCAGACCGAGCCCGGCCGCCGAACGAGCCAGACGCCGCAGGTGCCGGGTCAGCGCGAACGGCTCGCCGCCCGTCGCCTTCACCGTCTCGAAGACGCCGTCGCCGACGAGCATGCCGTGGTCGAAGACCGACACCACCGCCCGCTCGGGTTCGAGCAGTTCCCCGTTCAGCCAGATCTTGGCCTGCTCGGTCACGGAAGCCACCTCCAAAGCCGGGTCGTCTGCCACCCGGTCACCTACCACTCGCGATCGCGGACGAACACGCCCCGGCGACACCGGCGCGGCCGGTCTTCGCCCGGCGAACCCGGATCCGCCGCGAGGACGCCGCGCCGGGAGTCCGCGCACGTACCCGGCCGATGGCCCCACAGTACGACCCCCGTGGGACGGGTTCGAGCTCTTCCCGCGCGTTCAGTCCAGGACGCAGCCGAACGCGTCCACCAGACCCGCGCGTCCCGCCTCGGTCACGTCGAGCCCGCGGCGCGCGCTTCCCCGCCGGAACCACCCCAGCTCGATCACCCGCCGGGTCAGGGCCGCGCCCAGCGCCCCGCTCAGGTGCGGCCGCCGCTCCGTCCAGTCGAGGCACTCCCGTGCGAAACGGCGCCGCGTCCCGCGCAACGCCGCCAGGTCCAGGCCGAGCGTCTCGAACCGTTCCTCCCCCTTCGCGGTGACCTCGTAGGCGCCCTCCCCCACCGGTTCGACGAACCCTCCGCTCACCAGGGCGTCGAACAGCACGACCCCGGCCCGGCCGGCGAGGTGGTCGTAGCACGTGCGCGCCTCCTGCAGGCGTCGCGCGTCCCTCGACTGGCGGAGGCTGCGCACTTCCACGGGCGGGCTGATCCGCGACAGCGCCTCGACGGCCTCCGCGACGTCGCTCCCCCGCAGCCGGTAGTACCGGTGCCGTCCCTGGCGGACCACCGTGACCAGGCCGCCGTCCAGCAGTCGCGCCAGATGCGCGCTCGCCGTCTGCGCGCTCACGCCCGCCGCCCGCGCCAGCTCCCCCGCCGCGAGCGCCCGGCCGTCCAGCAGCGCCGCCACCATCGCGGCCCGCGCCCGATCGCCCAGCAGAGCCGCGATGGGCGCGATGTCCGCACGCACGACGTTCTCCATGGTCACGACCCTAGGCGACGCACACTTCGATGCCCGTCGAAGCGTCCTTGCCGCGCACCTCTTTGGCGCACCGCGCGAAATCCGGTTTGGGGAACGGCCCCGGACGCGCTAAGGTTTCCCACGTCGCCGCAAGGCGCAGGCGGAAGTGGCTCAGGGGTAGAGCATCACCTTGCCAAGGTGAGGGTCGCGGGTTCAAATCCCGTCTTCCGCTCTAAGAGGCCTCCCGGGCTGTGGGCCAGGGGGTCTTCTACTTCCGGGTGGAGTGGCCGAGATGGATTAGGCAACGGCCTGCAAAGCCGTGCACACGGGTTCGAGTCCCGTCTCCACTTCTGCGCCGGGCCTCCCCGAGGC
>DATCLF010000435.1:0-9184 GCA_036564055.1 Spirillospora sp. | reverse complement strand
GGAGAACGACGACCCGCTGGAGGAGGACCCGGGAAGCGCGCCCGGCCTTCCCGGGGCGCGTGCCGCCCTGAAGGCGTTCCTCCAGGGGCAGGCGAAGGGCGACCCGTCGGTGTGCCGGTACGTGGCGCCCGACAGCGACTTCGTCGACGGGCCCGCCCTGCGGGGCGACTGCCGCACCGGCGTGAAGAACACCCCCAAGTTCCTCAGGCCGAAGGAACGGCTCGCGCTCAGCCGGGTCCAGGTCACAGGAGGGAAGCTCAACGGGCCCGACGAGGCCGTCCTCCCGTTCTCGGGACTGCGCTGGAGCGAAGGGGACATGACGGAGCGGACCCTCCAGCCGGAGTTCGTCCTGCGCCGCAACGGCGAGAGCCTGTGGCAGATCGTCCGTTGAACCGGCGGTGACGGTCGCAGCCGGAAGGGCCCGCCCGCTCACCCGTCGGTCCCCTGACCGGCCGGCGCCCCGCCGTTCACGGGGACGGGCCGGACCCCTGCCGATCGGGCGAGCCCGAACGGCGCCGGATCGGCGGGGCCGGCTCCGATCCGGCGCCGTTCGGCGTGTCCGAGGCGCGGGTGTCCCGCTCAGGGCCTGTACATACGGATCCAGTCGACCTCAAGGGTCGCGTTCTTGGTGCGGGAGACCGACGGGGCCGTCTTCTCCTTCAGCTCCGGCATCCAGTCGAGCTGGATCGCCTGCCCCATCGCCCGCGGAGGCAGCACGTCCTTCCTGGAGGTGTGGAACCAGCGCCGGCCGTCGACGTACCCGGTGATCCCCTTCGCCGTCCACTCGACCGCGAAGGTGTGCCACCTGGTGAGGTCGACCTCGACGTGACCGTCGAGCCGGCCGGAGTTGTTCTCGCGTCCCGGCTGCTCCTGCCCCTTCTTCTGGTCGAAGTGCAGGAAGAAGTTCGCTCCGCGGCGCCGGCCGTCGTCCCCGTAGGTCTCCATGTAGTCGATCTCGCCGCCGCCGTCCTCGGGGGCGACGCCGCCGCCACCGCCCTCGGGCCACAGCAGGATGTTGGCGTTGTAGCAGGCGCAGGCCCGGTTGAGCCTCACCCGCGCCTCCCAGCGGCCCATCTTCTGGGCGCCCGCACGCCAGCCGAGCCCGCCGGTCGTCCCGTCGGGCCGGCCCGTGATCCGCAGGACCCCGTTCACCACCTTCACCTGGTCGGGGCTGCGCCTGCCGTTCCCGGCGTGCCCTTCGCCGTCGTAGACCTCCCACGCCTTCCTGTCCAGCGGGCCGTCGAACTCGTCCGACGCGACGGGGGTCCCCCACCCGTAACGCTTCGCCGCCGTCGCCACTCCCGAACCCGAGCCGTCCGCCGCGCCGCCGGTCCCGCCGGTGTCCGCCGGCGCCCCGGCGTCCTCGGCGAGGCCGGGTCCCTGCTCGCGCTGGACGTCCTCCACGCCGCCGGGAACCTGGCGGAGGGTCGCCGTCGTGGGAGACAGCTCCCGCACGCCGGACGTGGGGTCGGTCGGACCGAGACTCGAGGTGCGCTCGTTCAGGGCGGCGTAACCCAGCACCCCGACCGTCACCGTCGTGACCGTCACGGCGACGGTCGATCTTCGGAAAGTGAAACGCACGGGAGAACCTCCGAAAACGAGCCGTTGCGGCGCGAAACGGCCGTCCGCTTCGCGCATTCCAATTCGGTGGAAAGCTACTCCCGTCGCGCGTCGGGACCCTAGGGCCCTAGAGCCCTACCGGCGGGCCCGAAGGGCCCCAATTTCTTGGGGCCCGTCAGTCCCGCGGAGGCATTCCGAGCCAGGTCACGATGGCTGTGGAGCGGTTCGGGGCGCCGAGTTTCGCATAGATGCGGTTGATGTAATTCTTGACGGTCTTCTCGGTGAGAAATAGTTTGGCCGCGATCGCCGAGTTCGAGAGTCCCTGAGCAATGAGATCCATGACCTCGGCCTCGCGTTCCGAAAGCCCGAAACGCTTGCGCTGCTCGGCCGGATCGGCCGCCGCCGGCGCGGTGCCCGCGTCCGCCCGGGCCGCGTCGATCAACGCGGCCGACGCCGCCCGGGAGAGGGGGTGAGCATGCTGCCGGACGGTGTCCAGCACCGCCGCGCACAGGTCCTCGGGGGTGAAGGTGTTGTGCACGAGATAGCCGACGGCGCCGTTGCGGATGGCCGCCAGCACCACGTCGGGATCGTCGACCTGGGTGAGCATGATGACCCGGCCGATCTCGCTGAGCGCCGTGGCGGCCGCGACCCCGTCGACGTGCGGCATGCGGACGTCCAGCAGGATCACGTCCGGCCTCAGCTCCCGCGCCAGCTCCACCGCCCGGCGGCCGTCGCCGGCCTCGCCCACGACCTCGATCCCGCCCGACTCCAGCGCGAGGGTGAGCCCGGAGCGGATGAACGGGTTGTCGTCCACCACCAGCACGCGGCACCGCACGTCCGTGTCGGTCGGCTTCTCCGGGTTCATCGGCTCCTCCGGTGCATCGTCGATTCCCAACCCGCTCCGCGTCCCGGGCCCGCCGCGGGCAGGGACGGTTCGTGCCCGTCGGGCGCCTGCGTTCCGTTCTCCTCCGCCGCGCGCGTCACCGTGCCGGGGACGGGACGCGCGTCACCGTCCGGGAGGCGGTCCGGCGAGTCGCCGGTCACGGACGCGGACGTCTCGGGAAACCGGAGGGTGAGGCGGGTGCCGGCGCCGGGGCGCGACTCCACGGTGAGCTCGCCGCCGGCCCGCTCGGCCCGCTCGTGCATGCCGAGAAGGCCGTAGTGTCCGTCGTCGGCGAGCGCATCCAGCCAGCCGTCCCGGCCGGGAGGTCCCGGCAGGCCGCGCCCGTCGTCGGCGACGACGACGCGGAGGCCGTCCTCGTCCGCGGCGACGGTGACCTCCACCGTCGACGCCCCGGCGTGACGGCGGACGTTCTCCAGCGCCTCCTTGACGATCGCCACGGCCTCGTGCCGGGCCCGCACGGGCAGGTCGGCGCCGTCCTGCAGGCGGGCGCGCACCGTGATGCCCGTCGTCTCGCCCCACTCCGCGACGAGGTCGCCGACCGCGGCGTGCAGGGGGCGCCGCACCGTGTCCGCGCGCAGCTCGGCGATGAGCGAGCGCGCCTGACGGGTGGCGACCTGCGCCGCGTCGGCGATGCGCCGGGCCTCCCGGGCCGCGCGGTCGGGGGACGAGCGCACGAGCGTCGGGAGCACGTTCGCCGACAGCGCGATCCCCGACAGGGTGCCGGTCAGCGAGTCGTGCATCTCCCGTGCCAGGCGGGCGCGTTCCTCGGCGGCCATCGCCAGGGCCTCCGAACGCCAGAGGGCCTCCTCGGCGGCGGCCTGCTCGTCGAACAGCCGCCGGATCACCGAGCCCACCATGGCGCCGACCCCGTAGAACAGCGGCATGGCGACAAGGAGCGACAGGGCGGCGCTCTCCCGGATCTCGCCCGCGCCGTCGCCCCGGAACAGCGCCACGTAGTACAGGACGGCCTGCTGGAGGCACAGCATCAGCGTCGTCGGCCAGCGGTACAGCAGGCCCGCAAGGCCCGCGGCGATCACCGTGACCAGGAAGTACGGGCCGATGATCCCGCCCGCTTCCAGCACCGCGTAGCCGACCAGCACGTCCCAGGCCAGCAGCGCCGGCTGCGCGTACAGGCGCGGCACCAGCCGCTCCCAGAACAGCAGCATCACCCCGGAGAGCAACGCGACGACGACCAGGACGGCCAGCGCCCGGACGTCGCCGCGCACCTGCCGGTCGACCAGGACCGTCACCCCGACGACCAGGACCCGCACCTGGATGAGCAGGACGAACGTCGTGCCGATCCGGGAGTCGACGGACGCGCGCGACGCCGCCGGCGCGCGGTCGGCGAGGTCGGACATCGGACTGGCCTCCGCGGGGTCGTCTCACCGGCCCGGAACCGGACACGCGGGTGTGTACAGAGGAACATTAGCCACATTTCTTGCGGAGGTCGCTACGATGCCGACGGTCAATGGCGTTCCCCCTCAAAAAGGGCATAGTGCGCCGGTGCGGAGGACCGCTCCCGTGCCGGTCGGCGCCCGCACCCCCGCCGAGTTCCTCGCCGTGATGCGGGAACTGCAACGCTGGTCCGGACTGTCCCTCGACGAACTTGAGGCCCGCACGGCGAACGTCCCGGTGTTCGTGCCGGGAGGGCTCAACGCCCTGCTGGCGGGTGACGCGCTGCCGCCCCGGGAACTGGTGTCGGCGTTCATCGGCGCCTGCGGATGCGTCCCCGAGGTTCAGGCAGAATGGATGAGTGCGTACGAGAGGGTCGCAACGGGAAAAACCGACCCTCTCCTGCCTCCTGAGAAACCAGCCGTCGTGGAGCCGCCCGTGCCGTCGTTGCCCGAGGAGAAGGACGAGTCCCAGGAGCAGCCGAAACAGCACCGGCCCCGCCACCGCAAACCGTCGCGCAAGTCATCGTGGACGTCCCGGATTCCCCTCGGCGGTCCCGCGAACGGCGCACTCTCCACGGGCGGGGAACCGCGTGAGCGCCGCCGCTCCCTCACCCCGCTGGTGGCCGCACCGGCGTTCGTGACAGCCGGGGTCATCGCGATCGCGATGGTGAGCGGACCCGCGGGCGACACCGGTGAGAACGGGAACGAGAAAACCCGCGAGGGCGAGCTATCGGCCGCGGCCCCGCCGAGCACCGGCTGGTATTCCATCCAGCCAGAAAACGCCGAATCGGTCGGGAACTGTCTGACGATTCTTCCCGACGACCAGTTCGAGCCCACGCTCTCCCAGGACAGGTGCGACGAGGAGGACTCCCAGCAGAGATTCCGCGTCGAGACCCGTCCCGACGGCACCTACGTGCTCAAGGCCTTCACCAACAAGAGCGAGCTGCGGTGCCTCATGCTGGACGCGCCCACGGACGGCGCCCGCCTGCACCTGAGCGCATGCGAGAAGAAGAACAAGGCGCAGCGTTTCCACCTGGAAAGCGCCAAACCCCAGGGCAGGCCCGCCGAGGACGGCGGCACGTCCAAACCGGCACCCCTTTTCCTCCTGAAGCCGAGTGAGACGCGTCAGGACGGAATGTGCGTCGGCATCGACTTCTCCCACCCGGGATCCGTCCAGGCCGTCCACACCGAGTGCGGCAAGTCGGCGATCTGGGGGTACTCGTTCGTCCCGACGGCGGCAGCCACCGGATTCTGAGCGGACGGGCGGCCGCCCGGGATGCGCTCCCGCAGGCGGCCGCCCTCCCGTACGCGCACGACACCGCACCGCCCGAGCGGCGTGACCGAGAAGACAGGGCCGGGCATCTCGTCCACGAGATGCCCGGCCCCGCGTGCTCCCGACCTCCGTCGGGCGGTCACCCGGGCATGCTGAGGTGCAGGTCGGGCGCGTACCGGTTGCCCGGGCCGACCTTGATCGGATCGGGCGTGCAGGCGTCGCGTCCGCCCTGGTCGACGGGCCGGTCCTCGAAGCTCTTGGAGCGGGGGTGGGGATACGCCTTTCCGTAGGTGTTGCCGGCGAAGTAGTTGTTCTTCCCGCAGACCGTGCGGCGGGACGACGCGGCGTAGGAGAAAACCCCGTTCCTGCCGGACGTCTGGAACCTGTTGCCGATCACCCGGTTGCCGCTCGCGCCGTCACCGGCCCGGATCGGGTCGCCGCCGACCTCGACGAAGACGTTGCCGGAGGCGCTGTTGTCCGCGGACCCATCGAAGTGGATGCCGTGGACGGGACCGTGGCCCGTGTCGTTCTCCAGGTTCCGGAAGGCGTTGTTCCGGATCGTCATGTGCCGGGAGTCGGATAGGCGGACGGCGCTGTGCCCCTCCGAGGACGGCGGAGTCCCGGAGCCGTACCTCGTGCCCATCCTCTGGAAGACCATGTGCTTGACGGAACCGCCGGCGCTCCGCGTCCGGCCCGAGGGGTCGTCGCGGAACCAGATGCCCCCGCCCGTGTAGTTCTGGACGGTCATGCCGCTGAAGTGGATCTTCGCGGGACCGGGGCGCACCGTGACCCAGTACCCGGGCCGCCCGCCGCCGTCGTAGACGACGCGTCCCGTTCCCGGCTCTGGACGGATGGTGATGGTCCCGCCCATCGGGGAGTAGTCCCACACCAGCGACTCGTCCCTGTAGGTACCGCCCCGGACGAGCACCGTGGCCTTGGAGGCGCCCTCCCGCTTCACGATCTTCTGCGCTTCGGCCAGCGACGAGGCGGTGCGCTCCTCGCCGGAGGACGTCCCGCCGCCGCCCGGTCCGACGTGGACGACGATCCCGACGCCCTTCTGGGTGACGCCGATCGACGTCGCCGTCAGCGGCTCGGGACGCAGGGTCGCCGTGAGCGCGCCGCCGGCCGCCGCGACGACCGCGGCCGAGAAGCCGATCAGCATCACACGTCGGCGCATGGCTCGCTCCTCGCTGGGATCGGTTCCTGACACGGTCGCGAGGAACGCTATGGGCCGCGATCCCGGGCACGTAGGGCCTTAGGGCCCCGTCGGACGGCCCCAATCCCGGGCCGGTCCGCGGCGCTCAGGCCCGGCGGCGACGCCAGAGCTTGTGGAGCGTGGGGGACAGGAAGAGAAGAAGCAACGTCCAGTAGTCCAGGCTCGGGAACACCACCGCGAGGACCAGGGCGACGGCCAGGAGCGCGGCGGAGATGATCGAACCCGGGAGGTAGTCGGTCGGCGGGTCCTCCGGTGACATCAGGTCCGGGTCCGCCCGGACGACCAGCTCAAGCCCGGCCTGGAACAGGACGGCGAGAAGGATCGTCGCGATGTAGAACGCGGCGGTGAAACGGTCGTCGCCGTAGACGCCGACCATCTCCGTGGGGAACGGCAGCACGATGATGGTCAGCAACCACCCGACGTTGCAGGCGATCAGCGCGTTCGAGTAGGCCCGCACGTGCCGGAAGAAGCGGTGGTGCAGCAGCCACAACCGGCTGATCACCGCGAAGCTCAGCAGGAATCCGGAGATCTCCGGCAGGTGCTCGGTGACCACCTCGGGTGCGCTCTGCCCGCGCGCCGCCGCCGCGGGGACGACGTCCACCAGCGGAAGCACCAGCAACGTGATGGCGATCGCGACGACCGCGTCGGTGAACAGGACGAGCCGGTCGGGTTCTCTGGGAATGGCCATCGTGACGACCATGTCAGCCGCCGGGCCGAGGAGCGGTAAAAGGACCCGGCGACCGCCGCAAACACCTCGTCGAGCGGCCCAAATCTCGACCGCGGGCGGAGGCGTGCGCCGGGCGGTCGCCGGTGAGCGGGGACCGACGCTCCGCCGAGCCGCTCACCGGCGTCGTTCGGGACGTCTCGGTGCGCGGCTCGGGTCGAGGGCGGCGCGGACGGCCATGCGGCCTGCGCGCCGGAAGCCGCTCTCGCCGGAATCGACGGGGTGCCACTTCGCGTCGGTGAGCGTCACGTGGACGTCCAGAGCCTCGGGGCCCGCCTGCGGAAGCGGTTCCTCCCACTCGTACTCGACGTCGCCGAGCAGTTCACGCCGGATGCCCTGGGCCACGGCCTCGGCGAACTCGGACGGCAGATCCTCCGGGTCGACCAGGTTGGTGAAGGTGAACCCGGACGCACCGTCCGGCAACGGTTCGAAGTCGACGGTGATGTCGGCGAACGGCCCGCACGCACCGATGTTCCGGGCGTAGTGGATGTGCACGCCGCGCACCGCGTCCAGGAACAGCCCCGGCATCGGCCCTCACCTTTCGCTCAAGGCGGCATCTCGCTCAAGACGGCATCAGGGTAGCCCCGCCGCGGCGACCGCCCGAGAGGGGTTCTCAGAGCAACCCTCGGCTGTGGAAAGCGTCCAGCAGGGACTGCGGCACGCAGTAGGCCATATTGCGGTCGAGGTCGACCAGCTCCATGTCGGTCGCGTACACGACGAAGTCGTCGGTGACGGGCAGGACACTCGACCAGTCGACGGAGTTGAGCTCCTTCGCCACTTCGCAGACCAGCTCGCGGTTGCGTTCGGTGCCCGGCCGGGCGGTCTCGTCGTCGGCGTCCGCGAGTGTGAGTTCCTGGAAGAGCAGCCGCGCAGTGTCCTCCACCGCGCTCAGGTCGGGCTCGATCCCGCCGCTCATGTCGGCCGCGTTCCAGACCCAGTCCTTGCCGTCGGGTGTGGAAAGGAGCTCCTCGCGCGCATCCTCGAATCCCACGTACACCATGCAGGGGCCGGGTTCGGAAAAGTACGCCAGCGCCACGCAGTAGGCAGGATTTTCGCTCGCCAGCTCGGCCACCGTCTGGGGAATCCGGGCGACGAGTTCTCTGCGCACGGCTTCGTAGGCGGCGTCAATCGTGAAGTCTGCCGGTGGACGCTCATAAATGGGCGTCATCACGTCGTCGCCGTCACGCGAGACGATTCCCAACCGGGTCAGGACGCCGTCGTCGTACGACGCGCGATATGTGCGCACGGGCTCGACGGACACGTCACGCTCGCCCGGACGACCGCGCTCTCCGCCCTGCTGAACGACAAGCTCGGTCACGGACTCGCCCGTGTAGCGGTACTCCTCGTGCGTGACGCCATTGGCGGTCACCATCCACGCCGAACGGATCCGGCCGCCCTCGTACCGGTACTCATGAAGGTAGATCGGATCACCGCCCGCACTGTAAAGCGCCTCCTCGACCCGCCCCTCCCCGTGAACACGGAAAGTCTCGCGGGAGACCTCGCCGAGGAAACCGCTGTTCTCTTCGAGGACCACAGGCCGGCCGTCGGCGTCGAAACCGATTCTTTCGTGGTCGGTGTCGGCCGGGGGCCGTTCGTCCAGGCGTCTGCCGGGCTTCCCGAAATGCCGCTCGTAGAAGAGCGGACGAAGGTCGAAAGCGCCCCCGGAGTACCACTCCCATCGAACGACGGCGGCACGCGCCGCTTCACGCCGTTGCTCGTACTCCTCGGAAAGGCGACCGAAACGCTCGTCGATCCGGGCCATCTCCGCAGTGATCGCACTGGCGTCGGACATGCGTGCGATCGTAACAGCATCCTCAACAAAAGGCCGGATTCTCGGCGAAAGACAAAGCCCGACACCATTAGCCGCAGACAGCTTCAACGGCAACGAAACACGAGCAACTCTCGCCCTTTTTTGGCGCCACGCCGCGCGCCGGCCCGCACTCGAACACGGACTCGCGACACCACGCCGACGAGACCACCCCCGCGCGCATCCTGCTACTTGACGTCTAGTGACAAGTACTTGCTATCGTGCGTCAAGTGACGGCGACCACGGAAGAGCATGTCGAGTTGGCGGCCGAGCTGGTCCGGGTGCTGGAGACGCGGATCCTCGACC
>DATCLF010000434.1:0-2997 GCA_036564055.1 Spirillospora sp. | reverse complement strand
GATCACCTTCGACCTTCCTCCGAACGGCAACGGCCGCACCCGGCCGCTGCCGGCTGCGCCCACCCGGACGGTGCCGCGCAGCGAACCACCACCGATTCACCGAATCGCGAACACAACAGGAGAACAACCATGCGCAAGTGGGCAAGGAACACCGGCCGCGCGGCCCTCGTCGCCGCCGGCGCGCTCGTCGTCGGCGGCGCCTTCGGCACCGCCTCGGCGGCCACGCCGCCCGGCGACGCCTTCTCCTCGCTCGCCCACCGCTACGGCGGCGGCTACGGCTACGGCGGCGAGGTCAACCAGGCGTCGTTCGGGAACGTCGGCCTGGGCAACGGCAACCAGGTCAGCGCCCCGATCAGCATCCCGGTCGACGTGTGCGGCAACGCCATCGCCATCGGCGGGGTCAGCAAGGCCGGGTGCATCGGCGGCGCCTCCGTCACGTCCGGCGAGCAGAACGGCTACCGGCAGACCGGCGGCGCCCTGCGCCACGGCGGCGACGACGAGCTGAACCAGCTCAGCTACGGCAACGTCGGCGTGGGCAACGGCAACCAGGTGCACGCGCCGATCAACGTGCCGATCAGCGTCTGCGGCAACGCCGTCGCCGTGTTCGGCTACGCGCAGGCCGGGTGCCACGGCGGCGCCTCCGTCGAGCGCGGCAACGAGTCCGAGGTGAACCAGGCGTCGGTCGGCAACGTCGGCATGCTGAACGGCAACCAGGTGCACGCGCCGATCAACGCGCCCGTCAGCGTGTGCGGCATCGCCGTCGGCGCGGTCAACGGGGTGGCCGGAGCGGGCTGCGCGGGCGGCTCGATCGTCGAGCCGCCGGACGACCAGCTCCCGCCGACGCTGCGGACGCCTGAGGCGAAGAAGCCGCACAAGACGTACAAGCCGTCCAAGAACCGGCCCGCCGCGGGCAAGAAGCCGCTGCCGTCGACGCTGCGGGGCAGCGCGTACCGCATGGCGTCGCCGGGCGCGCCCGACTACCGGAGCGCGAAAGACCTGCCCGCCGTGCAGGAGCTGCTCGACACGCTCAAGCGGGGCGGCGCCCCGGTCTCCGGGGTGGACGTCCAGCCGGGCGACATCGGGCCGGAGCTGCCGGCGACCATCGGCGCCCCGCTTCTGGGCTGAACCGTTCCGGGCTGAAGGCCCTGAATCGGCCCGGGTGACGACCCGCGGTCGATGACGAGCTCCTCGCGTCCGGTGCGCACAGGGTTCCGCGGGCCCGCCCGGGACGGACGCGAAGAGCTCAGAGGGGAGAGGGGGCGGCAGACGTGCCGCCCCCTCTTCCCTCCGGCCTCGTCGAGACAGGTCTTCTCACAGCCCTTCCGTATCCATGGAGGTAGGAGATGCTCGACCGTACATCCCTCGCCGCCGCGGCCCTGGCCGCGTCGTGCGGGCTGTCCCTGCTCGGCGTGCCGCAGGCGCGCGCCCAGAGCGCGGCGTCCCCCGCCGGGGCCCCGGCCCGGGTCGCCGCCGCACGGCCGGAGAAGGGCACGGTGATCGCGCACATCCAGATCAAGCGGATGGGCCTGAAGACGGGCGTCCGGGAGGGGGTCGGCCAGAAGGTGCTGCGGCGCGGTGTCGGCCACTATCCGAGGACGGCCCTTCCCGGACAGGAGGGCAACGTCGTCCTCCTCGGTCACCGGACGACCTGGCAGCGCCCCTTCAACAGGCTCGACACGGTCCGGCGCGGTGACGCCATCGTCCTGCGCGTCGGCCGGACGGCCTACGTGTACACGGCGCGCAGCAAACGCGTCATCAAGCCGACGAACCGCAGCGCCCTGGAGCCGGTGCCGTTCAAGCGGCGCAGCGCGCCCGACGGCCGGTACGTCACGCTGATCACCTGCACCCCGAAGGGATCGGACCGGTACCGCCTCGTCGTCGTCGGCAAGCTCCATCACACGGAGCACAGCGCCTGAGCCACTGCCTGACCACTGCCCGGCCCGTCGCCGGACGCAGGGCCGTGCCCGGTGCCCGGCCCTGGTCGCTCAGCGTCCGCCGTAGAGGGCGATCAGGCCGTCGTAGTCGCCCTTGCCCAGGGTGGCGAGGCCGTCGTCGCAGGCCCCGACGGACGGCGCCATCGTCAGGCCGGAGTGGTTCGCGCCCGTGACGTGCTCCAGTCCGAGGACGTGCCCCGTCTCGTGCGTCGCGACGGCCTCGGCCGAGTAGCTTCCGGGCGTGCAGGTGCCGCCCGTCCACCACCGCTTCCCGAACTCCTGCAGCGCCACGTCGGACTCGACCGTGGTCCCCCCGCGGAACCAGATGCAGGTGGCCGCGAGAACGCTGGGGCTCGTCGTGGTCATGGCCAGCCAGCCGAACGTGTTCACCCCGTTGCGGATGCCGCAGGCGGCGCCGCGGGTGAGGTTCGGCGGGGTGACGGACGAGCCGGTGTTGCGCGCGCCCACGTTCGGCGCGGGCGTGAACCGGCCGCCCGGGACGCAGTCGGTGTGGGCGCCGACCATGTTGGACACGCCCTGGCTGATGGGCGACATCGGCAGTCCGTTCCCGCCCGGGTGGTAGCGCCAGCCGACCGTGGTCCCCCGCGGCCACTTGGCGGGGAGGAAGTTGTAGGCGCCGTCCCGGCACGGGTCGGTGGGCGCGCGTGAGGTGCGCGGCCTTCCGGCCGGGACCCGCCCGCCGGACGAGGTGATGCTGACCGCTCCCGCGCGGTCGTCGACCTCGATGCGCAGTTCGGCGTCCTCGCCGGTGGTGCGCAGCGTGTGCGCGACGAGCGAGGTGCCGTCGGCGGGGACGACCGCGGACACCCCGTTCGGGCCGTGCACGGTCCGTCCGCGCAGGTCGCACTCGGCGAGCTTGACCTGCTGCGGCATCGCGCGGGCGGACAGCGCGCCGGTGGGCTTGCACCAGGCGGGCTTGCGCGGCGCGGCGTGCGCGGTCCCGGCGGCGGCCGTCATCGTGCCCGCGACCGTGGCGGCCACCGCCGCCGTCACCGCGATCGACCGGGATTTACGCGAGTATCCGTGCATATCAGTTCTCCAA
>DATCLF010000433.1:0-4381 GCA_036564055.1 Spirillospora sp. | reverse complement strand
CATCCCCCTCGCCGTCCCGGCACTCCTGCCCGTCCTCCTGCTCACAGCCTGCGGAGGCGACGAATCAGCCGCCGACGAGTCCGCCAAGAAATCCCCGACGACGTCGCCGACCAGTGCGGCACCCACCTCCACCTCACCCTCACCGAGCCCGACCCCTCCTCCCGACCCGGAAACGGCGGCCGACGGACGGAACCTGCGCGCCTGCCGGGACGGCAAGTGCGAAGTCGTGGTCAAGGCGGGCGACGTGATCCGCTTCAACGACAAGCTCGACACGGATCCGCTGACCGTCATCAGCGCCGGGAAGACCTTCACGGTCACCGACCCGTCCGGTTTCGTGACGTCGATCGGTGGCAGCGGTACCCTCGAGACCGGTTCCGTCCACATCCAGGTCGGCGAGTCGAAAGGCAAGCGCACGGCCGTGAGGATCTCCCCGAGAACCTGAGCCGCGAGGCCCGGTCCAGGGGCCGGAGGCGAGGAGTGCGGCGTTGAGCGGACCGGCGGCCGACGACGCGCTGCGACGCCGGCTCGGCCTGGCCGACGCGGTGGTGATCGGCCTCGGGTCGATGATCGGCGCGGGTGTGTTCGCCGCACCCGCCCCCGCCGCGGACGCGGCCGGGTCCGGCCTGCTCGCCGGGCTGGCGCTGGCCGCCGCCGTCGCCTACTGCAACGCCACGTCGTCGGCCCGGCTGGCGGCGGTCCACCCCACGTCCGGCGGCACCTACGTCTACGGACGTGAACGCCTGGGCGACTTCTGGGGCTACCTGGCCGGGTGGGGCTTCGTCGTCGGGAAGACGGCGTCCTGCGCGGCGATGGCGCTCACCGTCGGGGCGTACGTGTGGCCCGCCCACCCGCACGCGGTGGCGGTCGCCGCGGTGGTGCTGCTGACGGGCGTCAACTACGCCGGCGTGCAGAAGTCCGCCTGGCTCACCCGCGTCATCGTCGCCGTCGTGCTCGCCGTCCTCGGTGCCGTGGTCGTCGCCTGCCTGGCGTCCGGGACGTCCGACACCGCGCGGCTCGACCCCGGCGACGCCCCGGGTCCCGGCGGAATCCTCCAGGCGGCCGGTCTGCTGTTCTTCGCCTTCGCCGGATACGCCCGCATCGCCACCCTCGGCGAGGAGGTGCGGGACCCGGCGCGCACCATTCCCCGCGCCGTCCCCCTCGCCCTCGGCATCGTCCTCGCCGTCTACGCCGCGGTCGCGGTGGCGGTGCTCGGCGTCCTCGGCGCCCCGGGCCTGAGCCGGTCTCCCGCGCCGCTCGCCGACGCCGTCGACGCGGCGGGGCTGCCGGAGCTGACGCCCGCGGTGCGCGCGGGAGCGGCGCTGGCGGCTCTGGGCTCCCTCCTCGCGCTGATCCTGGGCGTCTCCCGCACCACGCTGGCGATGGCGCGCGACCGGCACCTGCCGCACGTCCTGGCGGCCGTCCACCCGCGGTTCGGGGTGCCGCACCGGGCCGAACTGGTCGTCGGCGCGGTGGTCGCGATCCTCGCCGCGACGGCGGACCTGCGCGGGGCGATCGGGTTCTCGTCGTTCGGCGTCCTCGTGTACTACGCCATCGCGAACGCCTCGGCCTGGACGCTCGGCGGGCGCATCGTGCCCGCCGCCGGCCTGGTGGGCTGCCTGGCGCTCGCCTTCGCCCTCCCGCCGTCCTCGGTCGTCACCGGCACCGCCGTCCTCGCCCTCGGCGCCGTCCTCTACGGCGCGCGCCGCCGCGAATGGGACAAATCCTGACGGGTAGGGGACGCGAAACCCGACGTCAAGGAGGCATGCAGATGAGCGCGACCCAGGAGACCGGTCCGATCACCGGTACCAAGGACAAGGACTACGACCTGATCTGGTTCGTCGAGCAGTGCCTCAGCAATGCACTGCGGCTGGAGACCTACATCAACGACGCCGAGCGCGCGGGCGACACGGAGCTGGCCGACCTGTTCCGCCGCGCGCAGGCCGAGAGCCGCAAGGGCGCCGAGCTGGGCAAGGACCACCTGCGGCGCCGGCTGGCCGCGTGAGGCGGCCCGGCTCCCTCTGACGGCGCGGCTCCCCCGGCACAGACCGAAACAGAAGAGGCCGAGACAGAAGAGGGCCGGAGCGGAGGAGACCGGATGCGTGAGTCGATCCGCCTCGGGCGCATCGCCGGCGTCAGGGTCGGTCTCAACATCAGCGTGCTGGTGATCGTCCTGGTCCTGGTGATCGGCCTGGCGTTCGGCCGCTTCCCCGAGGCCTACCCCGACTACGCCCGGTGGGCCTACGTCGCGGCGGGTCTCGCCAGCGCCCTTTTCCTGCTGGTGTCGCTGCTCGCCCACGAGCTGGCGCACGCGGTGGTCGCCCGGCGCAACGGTGTCGACGTCCGGGGAATCACGCTCTGGCTCCTCGGCGGCGTCGCGCAGCTTCGCGGCGATCCCCGCACCGCGGGCGCCGACCTGCGCATCGCCGCCATCGGCCCCGTCACCAGCCTGGTCGTGGGCGGCGTCTTCGCGGCCGCGGCCGCGGTGACGGCGGCCGCCTCGGGACCCGACCTGCTCTTCGGAACGTTCGCCTACCTGGCCGGCATCAACGTGATCCTGGCCGTGTTCAACATGATCCCGGCGGCCCCGCTGGACGGCGGCCGGGTCCTGCGGGCGTTCCTATGGCGGCGGCGCGGCGACCGCACCGCCGCCGCCGTCACCGCCGCCCGCGCGGGCCGCGTCTTCGGCTTCACCCTGATCGTGCTGGGGTTCGTGCAGTTCGCCGTCGGGGCCGGCTTCGGCGGCCTGTGGCTGGCGCTGATCGGGTTCTTCCTCGTCACCGCTGCCAGCGCCGAGGAAGAGCAGACCCGCGTCACCGCCGCCTTGCACGACGTCCGGGTCGAGGACGTGATGACCCCCCAGCCCATGGTCGTCCGAGCGGAGATGACGGTGCAGGACCTCGTCGACGACTTCGTCCTCACACATCGTCACTCGACCTATCCGCTGGTGGAGAACGGTCGTCTCGCCGGACTGGTGACCCTGAACCGTGTACGCGCCACCCCACCCGACCAGCGCACGAGCCTGCGCCTGTCGGACATCGCTTGTCCACCGGAGGAGGTTCCCACTGCGCGCCGGCACGAGCTCCTGCCCGACCTGCTTCCGCGGATGGCGGGCTGCACCGACGGACGCGCCATCGTCGTGGACGACGACGACCACGTCATCGGCCTGATCACCGCGACCGACATCAGCCGCGCCCTGCAGATGAGCGATCTGCGCACACCCCCCGACCGCCGCATCTGGCCGTCCTAGAGGATCACGGGCCGGTTCTCGCCGGCAGCTCTTCCGAGCGGTCCCACAACCGGCTCGCGTCCGGCGCGAAGGGCTCCTTCGCCGATGCGGGTCGACCGCGCCATGGCGACGGTCGGCCAGTGCGGCTGATCCTTCCGGGGGACCCGGGTCGCTCCGCGCGCGAGGTCCGGCCGCGCCCCTACCAGACCACCGGTAAAGCAGCTGAGCCCCCACGCCGGTCGCGTGGGGGCTCAGCTTCGGTCACTATGGGGTATGGGCTGGTATCGCCACTACCCCCGCGTGTGGGCGGAGAGGGATTTGAACCCTCACATCCTTTCGGACACACGGACCTGAACCGTGCGCGTCTGCCATTCCGCCACCCGCCCAGGGTGCGCATCCGCTTCCGGATGCGTGAAAAGGCTAGCACGTCGGGAGCAGTGGTTAGGTACCAGATACGCCGAGCGAACCTTTGCACCGATACGATCGTCTAGCAGTGGGGAAGGGAGGTGCCCGTGGGCGTCATTCAGCGCTTCGAGCGACGGCTTGAGGGCATGGTCGAAGGGGCCTTCGCCCGTGCTTTCAAGTCCGAGCTGCAGCCGGTCGAGGTGGCCAGTGCTGTACAGCGCGAGATGGACGATCGGGCTGCGATCGTGGCACAGGGCCGCACGCTGGTCCCGAACGACTTCGTGGTGGAGATCTCTCAGCAGGACGGCCAGAGGCTCCAGGTCTACGCCGACAGCCTCAGCCAGGAGCTGGCGAATCTCGCCCGCGAGTACGCGAAGGAGCAGGGGTACTCCTTCGTCGGGCCGGTGCGGGTGCGGTTCGAGAACGCGGGGGACCTCGCCACGGGCATGTTCCGCATCAGGTCGGGGGTGATCAGGGGCTCGACCGTGGAGGGCGGGGAGATCCGCAGGCCGGTGAGCGACGTGCCGCAGAGCGCGCGTGGGGGCGTCTTCGCCGGCAACCCGCGGCTCCTGGTGACCACGGCCGTGGAGGGGGCGGACGCGACCCAGCGCACGTACGAGATCAACACGCCGGTGACGCTTCTGGGGCGCGGCACCGACTGCGACCTGCGTCTGGTCGACCCCGGTGTGTCCCGGCATCACGCCGAGATCCGCGTAGAAGGTCCCGAGATCGCTCTCGTGGATCTAGGGT
>DATCLF010000432.1:0-18264 GCA_036564055.1 Spirillospora sp. | reverse complement strand
GCCGAAAGAAGGCGTCCACGATCTTTCCATCCGTTTTGGCGATGCTCTCAAAGTCCTCTGCCCGGGTGACTGCGGTGCGGAGGAAGCGGTCGAGAGGCGATTGCCTTTCGGGATCGGGTTCGTTGGGGTTGCGGTCTGCGGGGTCGTCTTCGGGGTGGCGGGGTTCGCCGCGGTCTGGGGTTTCGTTCTCGGTGTCGCGACTTGGCAGGATCGGTCTGCCGTCGCTGTCGAGTGCTATTTGGATTCGTCCTGCGAAGCGCCTCTCCTCTTCTACTTCGTCCGTGTTGTCCTCATGTCGGGCCAGCTCCGTGCCGGGTCCTTCGGCTTCGCCGAATCGATATTCCGTGTCAGGGTCGGCCTCTGTTCGATATCGGGGCTCGAATTGAATTCGACCTTCGCCGTCAAAGCGTGCATCAAGAAGAATAGGGTTTGTTGGTCTGTTCTGATCTGTCTCGTTGGTCTCGTTTCGGGGCTGAGGGTTGTCGCCGTCTTCGGGATTTCTACCATGGTCGCGGTCTTGTTCACCGTGCGGTTCGCGGGTCTCAGCGGCCGGGTCCGCTCGCTCCGGTGAAGCCGGGGCGTCGTCCGAGGTGCGGTTGTCGCCTGCGGCTCGATCCTGGAGGCCGGTGTCGGTGTCGGGTTGAGAGGTGTCGAGCTTCCGGTCGGTGGGATCGTCCGCAGAGTCGGCCTCGTCGCCAACGATGACGGGTTCGCCTGTGTCGGCTGTGCGGGTGTCGTGGGATGCGCCGGGTGCTTGCTCGACAGGCTCGCCACGGTCACCGTTCACGCGGTGGTCGCCTGTCCGGGTTCCGTTGTCGAAGCGTACGGGTTGCTCCCCACCCCCGGACGAGTGTCGCGTCTCGGCCGGCTCGGATCTGCCTGAATCGCGTTCCTGGCCTGCGGTTGGCGGCTCGGCGGGCGTCTGCGGTTTGTCCGCGGTGTTCTCAGATCCGTCGGCGGGACTGGTGTTCTGCTCCGCGTTCCGTTCGCGGCCGTTTCCGAGCTCGTTGCGCTGTGCGGCGGCGGCCTGTTGTTGTTCGCGTGCGCGGGCGAGGCTTTCCAGGCGGGACGGCCGGCCGGGAGATCCGGGGTTGTCCGGTGGCGGTGTCCACTGCCGTCCGGATGGGGCGGGCCCGTCCGTGGTTTCGGCGCGCTGTTCGGCGGTTCGGGCTTGTGGTTGTCCGCGGTCGGCGGGTGTGTCCGTGCCGGGTCCGCTTTCGGGCGTGCTGCCCACGCCCCGGGTGGTCTCCTGTGCTCTGCGTTCCTGTTGTTCGCGTGCGCGGGCGAGGCTTTCCAGGCGGGACGGTTGACTGGGAGAGCCGGGGTTGTCAGATGGCGGCGTTCCTCGTTGTTCGCTTGAAACGGGATCGTCCGTCGGTTCGCTGCGCTTTTCGTCGGCTTTGGTTTGGGGCCGTTCGCGCTCGTGGGGTGGGTCGGTGTCTGGTTTGCCTCTGTCAGTGCTGCCTTCTTCTGAGAGGCTTGGTTCTCGGTCCCTCTCGTCGCGTTCTTCGGGCCGTTCGGTATCGGCCCGGTCGTTGCGCAGTCCCTTCTCCTCGGCCGCAGGGTTGCCGGAGTTCGCTTCTTTGGCCTCGTTGTCGTCCTGCCCTGAGGTGGGCTTGTCGTCGCGTTCTTCGCGTGCGGGGCTCCCGGCGTCCTGGTTCCGGAGCTCCTGTGCTCTGCGTTCTTGTTGTTCGCGTGCGCGGGCAAGGCTTTCGAGGCGGGATGGCTGGCCGGGGGAGCCCGGATTGTCGGGCGGGGGCGTGGACGGCCGTTCCTGGGGCGTGGGATTGTCGGTGGTTTCGGTGCGGGTATCGGTCCTGCTGATGTTCTCCACGCCCACGCTGGCAGCCCTTTCCCTGGGGACGTGACCCGTCTGTCGGGGGATCGTCCGGACGGGTCGCCTCGTGTGTCCCTTGACGTGCGGGGCTTACGTCAGAGTCACACCGGCCCCTATGTAATCGCGCACAGTCCGAACTTCGCACGTAGCGATGTCGGTCATCCCATGCGCTGCATTCGTTTCCTCTGCGTCTGTCGGTCGTTGACGTGTGGTTCGTCATCCGAAGGCCCGACCACAGGACGGTCGGCGGTTGTCCCGCGCATGATTCAACGAAGGCGACGATGTCCCTTTTGTCTATTTTGTGTCCTGGTCGAAGTGGCGAGGCTCATTCGCGTCGCCGGGCTCGTGCGGCCCGGCGGTTCACCGGCGCCCTCCCGGCGGGCCGGCCCGGACCGGACGAGGTGCTGCTCGCCGTGGACGAACTCGTGGTCACCGCGCTGCGCACCTGCCCGGCGGCACCTTCACGTCGCCGCGCCGACCGCCGCCGCTACGGGCGTGACCGCCATGACCGTCTGTGCCCGCGGGAGCGGTCGCCGCCAGATCGTCCGCAGCATCTCCGAGGTCCTGGCCGCCTACCGGCTGTGATGCCGCGTCCTCACCATGACCCGAGGCCGCGGGACTCGGTCCGGCGTCCTGGGCTGGCGGACGGTCGGTGACTGCGGGCCGAGCGTTCGGCATAGGCTCGGTCCGTGCGGGTTCCTGGGGACGAGGAGATCCGGGCGCTGCATGAGAAGTACGCGCCGGACGGTGAGGCGTTCGATCTCGTCTGGACGCACTGCGTGATCGTGTGCGAGATCGCCGAGCAGCTCGTAGACGCCGGCAGGCTCGACGTGAACCGCGACCTCGTGCGGGCCGGGTGCCTGTTGCACGACGTCGGGGTCTACCGGCTGCCCGACATGAGCGGCGAGTTCGACCCGAAGCAGTACGTCCGGCACGGGGTGCTCGGGTATGAGCTGCTGCGCGACGAGGGTCTGCCCGAAGAGCTCTGCCGCTTCTGTTCCCATCACACCGGGATGGGTCTGACACGGGACGACATCGAGCGGGAGGGGCTGCCCGTGCCGCCCGGCGACTACGTGGCCGAGACCGACGAGGAGCGGCTGGTCATGTACGCCGACAAGTTCCACAGCAAGACGAGTCCGCCGGTGTTCGTCTCCGCCGACTCCTTCGCCGCCCACGTGCGGCGGTTCGGTGAGAACAAGGTCGCGACGTTCAAAGAGATGCGCGGCGCTTTCGGTGAGCCCGAGCTGACGCCGCTCGCAGCCAGATTCGGTCATACGGTGGTGTGACGCCGAGCGCGGCCCCGGGCGTGGCCGGGGATCGCCAGGGGCATGTTCCGGCGGTGCGGGCCGGTACGTCGTGACCGGGCCGCCCAGGTGCGAGCCGCCTGTTCTCATCCGTCCGACGCGGGAGCGGGGGAGCATGGGTGGCGCTGCGTGACCAGTGCCCGTTGGCCACTGACGGCCTGGGACGCACCTCGGCCTCGGCGGGGTCGCGGTGCGCAGCGCCACGGGGCCTGCTTCCCAGGCCCGTTCGCGGCCACCTCGCGCGGCTTCCGGCCGTCACGGCCGACCATCCGGACACCCTGGCACGGGGCGGCGCCCTTCGCGGCGCCGGGGCCTCGGCCGCACGGTGTTCTGCCTCTGCCCGCACCGGACCCGTTGCGCCGTCCCGGCGGGCTCGGTCGTCGCCGTCCCGGACGAGGCGCCGCCCGGCCGGTCCTCGCCGGGACCGTCGAGACCGCCGTGAACGCGCTGTGGGACGCGGCTCCGCCGGTCGGCGACGGTCGCTCCCGCCGGACGGCTCCGCGGGCCGCGAAACGCGTCGCAGCGCCCGGCACCAGCGGGGTGTTCGCCTCAAAGATCCGGGAAGCGCGGTCGTGCGCCGCCGGCGGTGCACCGGGCAGTGGCCGGGCGGGGGCAGGATGGAAGGGTGCGTCTTATCGATGAGCTTCCCTCCGGAACCGATGCTGATCCCGACTCGCTGTTCGAGGCGTTCGAACGATGGGTGTCAGGACGCGGGATCACGCTGTACCCCGCGCAGGAAGAGGCGCTCATCGAGGTGGTGTCCGGCGCGAACGTGATCCTGTCCACGCCGACGGGGTCCGGCAAGAGCCTCGTGGCGGCGGGGGCGCTGTTCGCGGCGCTCGGACGGGACGAGGTCGGGTTCTACACCGCGCCGATCAAGGCGCTGGTGTCGGAGAAGTTCTTCGACCTGTGCGAGATGTTCGGCCGCGAGAACGTCGGGATGATGACCGGCGACGCGAGCGTGAACTCGGACGCGCCGATCATCTGCTGCACGGCCGAGGTGCTCGCCAACATCGCGCTCAGGGACGGGGCCGACGCCGACATCGGCGTCGTGGTGATGGACGAGTTCCACTTCTACTCCGAGCCCGACCGCGGATGGGCCTGGCAGATACCGCTGCTGGAGCTGCCGCAGGCGCAGTTCCTGCTGATGTCGGCGACGCTCGGGGACGTCTCGTTCTTCCAGAAGGACCTGACGCGGCGGACGGGACGGCACACGGCGGTGGTGACGTCGGCGGAACGGCCCGTCCCGCTCGTCTACGAGTACCGGGACACGCCGCTCCACGAGACGATCGAGGAGCTGCTCGCCGAGGACAAGGCGCCGATCTACCTGGTGCACTTCACCCAGGCCGCGGCGGTCGACCGGGCCCAGTCGCTGATGAGCATCAACGTGTGCTCGAAGGCGGAGAAGGCGCGGATCGCGGAGCTGATCGGCAACTTCCGGTTCACCACGAAGTTCGGGCGGAACCTGTCGCGGTACGTGCGGCACGGGATCGGGGTCCACCACGCCGGCATGCTGCCGAAGTACCGGCGGCTCGTGGAGCGGCTCGCGCAGGCCGGGCTGCTGAAGGTCATCTGCGGGACCGACACGCTCGGCGTCGGCGTCAACGTGCCCATCCGGACGGTGGTGTTCACCGCGCTGAGCAAGTACGACGGTCAGCGGGTCCGGCGGCTGCGGGCCCGGGAGTTCCACCAGATCGCCGGACGGGCCGGACGCGCCGGGTTCGACACGGTCGGGTACGTCGTCGCGCAGGCGCCCGAGCACGAGGTGGAGAACCGCAAGGCGCTGGCCAAGGCCGGGGACGACCCGAAGAAACGGCGCAAGGTCCAGCGCAAGAAGCCGCCCGAAGGGTTCGTCGGGTGGAACGAGGACACGTTCAAGAAGCTGCAGCAGGCCGAGCCGGAGAAGCTGAGGTCGCGGTTCCAGGTCAGCCACACGATGCTGCTGTCGGTGATCGCGCGTCCGGGCAACGCGTTCCAGGCGATGAAGCGGCTGCTGACCGACAACCACGAGGAGCCCGCGGCCCGGCGCAGGCACATCTCGCGGGCGATCGCGATCTACCGGTCGCTGCTGGCGGGCGGGGTCGTGGAGGTGCTGCCCGAGCCCGACGAGCAGGGCCGGTACGCGCGGATCACGGTCGACCTCCAGGAGGACTTCGCGCTCAACCAGGCGCTGTCGACCTTCGCGCTGGCCGCGTTCGACATCCTCGACCCGGCGTCGCCGTCGTACGCGCTGGACGTCCTCTCGATCATCGAGGCGACGCTGGAGGACCCCCGGCAGATCCTCGCGGCGCAGGTCAACAAGGCGAAGGCCGAGGCCGTCGCGGAGATGAAGGCCGAGGGCCTCGACTACGAGGAGCGGATGGAGCGGCTCCAGGAGATCGACCACCCGAAGCCGCTGGAGGAGGAGCTCGACGCCGCGTACGAGGTCTACCGCGCCGGGCATCCGTGGGTGAGCGACCATCCGCTGCGCCCGAAGTCGATCGTGCGGGACATGTACGAGCGGGCGATGACGTTCACCGAGTACATCGCCCACTACGAGCTGGCCCGGGCGGAGGGGCTGCTCCTGCGGTACCTGTCGGGGGCGTACAAGGCGCTGCAGCAGACGGTCCCGGAGTCGATCAAGACCGATGACCTGGTCGACCTCATCGAGTGGCTGGGGGAGCTGGTGCGCCAGGTCGACTCCAGCCTCCTCGACGAGTGGGAGCAGCTCGCGAACCCGCCCGAGGAGAAGGAGGCGGACGAGCCGCTCGAGGAGCGCGTCACGAAGGTCACCGCGAACCCGCGGGCGTTCCGGGTGCTGGTCCGCAACGCGATGTTCCGCCGGGTGGAGCTCGCGGCGCTGGAGAAGTACGACGAGCTCGGCGAGCTCGACCCGGACTTCGGCGCCGACGCGTGGGCCGAGGCGATGGACGCGTACTACGCCGAGCACGACGAGCTGCTCACCGGCGCCGACGCCCGCGGGCCGAAGCTGCTGCAGATCGAGGAGGTCCCCGAGGACGGGCTGTGGCGCGTGCGGCAGGTGTTCGACGACCCCGAGGGGCATCACGACTGGGGCATCAGCGCCGAGGTCGACCTCGCCGGGTCGGACCAGGCGGGCGAGGCGGTGATCCGCGTGATCGCCGTCGACCGGATGTGACCCGGGTACACACCGGATTCAGGCCGGCTGCACGACGGACGCGGACCGGGCCGGAGCGAAGCAGGAGGGACGGACATGGTGCAGGTCGCGGTGGCGCAGTTCGCGCCGGGAACCGACAAGGACGACAACCTCGCGGCGATCGGCGAGCTTGCGGCCGAGGCGGCCGGACGCGGGGCGAAGGTCGTCGTGTTCCCCGAGTTCGCCATGTTCACCGCCCCGCGGATCGACGGGCGGTTCGTCGACGCGGCCGAACCCCTCGACGGGCCGTTCGCCTCAGGGCTCGGCGAGCTGGCGCGGCGTCACGGCGTGCACGTCGTCGCCGGGCTCAACGAGCGCCTGGACGAGCCCGGCCGCATGTCCAACACCCTGGTCGCCGTCGATCCCGGCGGCGGCATCGTCGCCACCTACCGCAAGATCCACCTGTACGACGCCTTCGGGTTCAAGGAGTCGGCGGTGGTCCGCCCCGGGGAGATCACCGAGCCGGAGACGTTCAAGGTCGACGGCGTCACGTTCGGCATGCAGACCTGCTACGACGTCCGCTTCCCCGAGGTGACGCGGCGGATCGTGGACGCGGGCGCCGACGTCCTCGCGCTCCCCGCCGCGTGGGTGCCGGGACCGCTGAAGGAGGACCACTGGCGGACGCTGACCCGAGCCCGTGCCATCGAGAACACTATCTACGTGGCCGCGGCGGGGCAGTGCGGGTCCACCGGCGCCGGCAACAGCATGATCGTGGACCCGATGGGCGTGGTGACGGCCGGGCTGGGGGAGAGCCCCGGCGTGGTCGTCGGGGACGTGTCGCCGGAGCGCGTCGGCGCCGTCCGCGACAAGAACCCCGCGCTCCGCCTGCGCCGCTTCACGGTCGCCCCGACCGGGTAGAGGCCGCCTTCGTCGACCGCGCCGGTCACCGTCCCGCCGGAGCGGGCGCGCGGGGAACACGAAATATATCGAGGTGACAACGGTCGTCGCGATTTTCCGTGTACGGACGGACACGATGCGTGACGATCGGGGCGTGCGCCTGTCGTCCAAGCTCCCGCCCGCCGGGTTCACCCGCGCCGAGCCCGTCCCGCCCCGCTGCCCGCGCCGTGTGTTCGCGCCGCGTCCGGTCCTCGCCGCGGCGGTGCTCGGCGCCGGCCTGATCCTCGTCGCGGGCCACGGGCTGCTCACCGCGATCCCGGACCCGGTCGTCGGCGGCGCCGTCACGTCCTCCGCGTCGCCGTCCCGTGCGCGGCCGACCGCGTCTCCGTCTGTCACGTCCGGTTCGCCCGCCGGGCCGGAGGAGGCGTCGTCCGAGCGGGGAGGGGTGACACGGACGCCCCGCGGGGGACGGGCCGCCGCCCCGCGCGTTCCCCGGCCGCGCACGCGTGCTCCCGCCCGGGCTCCCCGCCCCGGCGGCACGCGCACCGCGCGGCCCGCGGTCCCGTCCTGGGTCGCCGCCGAGTGCCGCCGCCGTTTCCCGGACGATCCGCGTCGCAGGGCGGCCTGCACGGCGGTCCTCACCGAGATGTTCGGGCACTGATCGGCGATAGGCGCGAACCGCCGGGGTCCGCCGCGAGTCATACGTGATCATGGATGCGAGTTTCGACGTCATCGATACGGCCCTCCTGGACGCATTCGCGCAGCGGGGACACCGGGCCGAGCTTGCCGATCCCGACACGATCGTGGTCACGCTCGCGGACGGGTACCGCGCCCGGGCGAGCATCGCCGAATGGCGGCGGTACGCCGGGCGGATCGCGCGCGCCGACCTGCCCGCCCTCGCGGCCCAGTACGCCGATCAGGCGGTGCGGGCGTTCCAGAGACATCACGGCGCCGTGCCGGGATCCCGGCCCGGAGGCGGACGCGCTCTCCTCGCCGCCGGAAACCTTCGCGTCCGCCTCTACCCGGAATCGGCGCTCGACGAGCCGATGAGGGCGGCGCTGGTGACCCGGTCTCTCGCGCCGGGACTGCTCCAGGCGGTCGTGGTCGACCACCCCGACTCGATGACGCTGCTCAACAGGGCCGACCTCGGGGACGTCAGCGAGAGTGAGGCGTTCGGCGAGGCGCTGACCCGTTCGATCAACGACGAGCCCCACTTCGTGGAGACCTCTGAGCTGAACGGGGTGAAGATCACCCACATCGGCGAGCAGCACCGCTACATCGGCGCGCACGTGCACGTCCTCACCCGGTACTTCCCCGGTCCGCTCCCGTTCGGTGCGCTGGTCGCGTTCCCCCTTCCCGAGTACCTGATGGTCCACGAGATCGGGAACGACAAGCACCTCGTCATCGCCGTGACGACGTTCCAGGACCTCGCGGCCAGGCTCGCCGAAACGGGCGAGAAGCCGATCAGCCCGCAGGTGTACTGGTGGCGTCCCGGGGAGTACGAGCTGCTGGCCGAGCGTGACGCGCTGTACGGCGGGCGCGTCCCGGATCTGCGGCCCGTGGGCATGCAGATCGAGGAGGGCGAGGACGGACGGCTGAAGGTCGGCCTCGAAGGCGAGGCGACCGCCGAGCTGGTCCAGGGCTGGGAGGCCGCACGAGGCTGAGACGGGCCGCGCCCGGCTCCTGGCTCACGCGCTCTTCTTCTGGGCGGCGCTGTGCTTCTTGTGGACGGCCTGCCGGCTGACGCCCAGGCAGGTCGCGATCTCCTGCCAGGACCAGCCTCGCCTGCGGGCGCCGGCGACCTGGAGGGCCTCCAGCCGCTCGGTCAGCTCGCGCAGGGCGCGCACGGCCCGCAGGCCGACCGCGGGGTCGTGGCTGCTCGCCTCCCGGACGAGCGTCACTCCATCGCTCATGCCGTCAAAGTAGGTTGACGTCCCGGCGGCGTCAACGAACGTTGACGCCCCGGCGGGTGCGGTCAGCGGACGGCCAGCAGGGTGGTGAGGAGGTCGTCGAGGGTGACCACGCCGGCGATGCGGCCGTCCGGCGCCACGGCGAGCCCGAGGTGACTGCGGTGCGCCTTCAGCGTGGCCACGGCCTCGCCGACCGGGGTGGTGACCGGCATCGCGGGAACCGGGTGCGCCAGGTCCCGGGCAAGGGTGTCCAGCCCGCGCGCCCGGGCGAGGTAGGCGTCCCGGACGTGCACCATGCGGGCGGCCCGGCTTCCCGACCCGCGCAGCATGATCCGGAGCCGGCCGGTGCGGGCGGCGGTGTCGATGACCTCCTGCGGGGTCGCCGACGCCGGGACAGACACGACCCGTGACAGGGGGACGACCAGCCCGGCCAGCGGGGCGCGCGGCGCGTCGAGGGCGGTGGTGAGCAGCGTCAGCTCGGGCTCCTCGATCAGCCCGAGCCGCCGGGAGTCCTCGACGATGCTGCGCAGCTGCTCCGGCGTGCGCACCACCTCCCGCACGTCCACCGGGCGGATCCCGGCCGCGCGCAGCAGGAGGTTGGTCGCGCCGTTGAGCACGGCCAGCACGGGGCGGGCGACCGTGGCGAACGCGCGGAACGGCGGGCCGAGCAGCGTCGCCGAACGTTCGGGGTCGGTGATCGCCCACGACTTGGGCGCCATCTCGCCGGCGACCATGTGCAGGAACGTCACCAGCGCGAGGGCGAGGACGAACGCGACGGCGTGCGCCGCGCCCTCCGGCAGCCCCAGGGCGTGGATCGGCGGGGTGAGGGTCGCCGCGAACACCGGTTCGGAGACCAGCCCGAGCCCGAGGGAGCACATCGTGATCCCGAGCTGCGCCCCCGCGAGGGTCAGCGACAGCTCGTCGATCCCGGCGACCGCGGCGGCCGCCGCCCGGGCGCCGCGGGCGGCGGTCCGCTCCAGGCGCGGCCGTCTCGCCGTCACCAGTGCGAACTCGGTGGCGACGAAGAACCCGTTGCCGACGAGGAGCGCCACGGTGACCAGGGCGCCGAGGACGGGGCTCACGTGTCCTCCTCCGGCTCGGACGGGTCCTTCTCGACGGTCCGGATGCGGATCAGCTCCGGCACGTGCCGGTGGACGGTGAGGACCTCCACGACGGCGGTGCGGGGCGGCTCGTCCAGCCGCGTCGGCGGAAGGTCGACGGTCACGACGTCGCCGGGCTCGGCGACCCGCCCGAGCCGCTGCAGCAGCAGGCCGGCGACGGTCTCGTAGTCGCCCTCGGGCAGCTCGATCCCGGTCTCGTGGGCGACCTCGTCCATGCGCAGCCCGGCGTCGGTCGTCCACCACTCGCCGGTCCGGATCGCGAGGTCCTCGCCGACCTCGTTCTCGTCGGCGATCTCCCCGACGAGCTCCTCGGCGACGTCCTCCCACGTGACGATGCCGGCGAAGCCTCCGTACTCGTCGACGACGCAGGCCATCGGCGCGCCGGCCCCTTCGAGGCGCAGCACGACGTCCGGCAGCGGCAGCGACGACGGCAGCAGCACCGGCGGCCTCGCGACGTCGCCGACCCTCGTGCGCCCGGCGTCGTCCGGGCCGAGCCGGATCAGCTCCTCCAGGCCGACGATCCCGACGAGGTCGTCGACGCTGTCGCCGACGACGGGGTAGCGGCTGTGCCCGCTCGCGGCGATGACGTCGTTCAGCTCGGAGACCGGCGCGGACGCGGGCACGGTCACCACGTCCACACGCGGGATCATGACCTCCTCGGCGTCCCGCTCGGAGAACACCAGGGCCCGCTCCAGCAGGTCGGCGTGCCCGGCCTGGAGCCTCTCACCCGCCTCGACGATCATGCTTCCGAGCTCTTCGAGCGTCGCGCCGTGACGCAGCTCCTCCACCGGCTCGATGCCCACCGCGCGGACGAGCCGGTTCGCGGCGGCGTCGAACAGCCGGATCACGGGCCCGGCCACCGCCAGGTAGACCAGGGTGGACCCGGCCAGCGCCCTGGCCAGCCCGTCCGCCCTGGCCAGCGCCAGGTTCTTGGGGAACAGCTCGCCGACCACCATCTGGACCACGGTGGCCAGGGCGAAGCCGAGCGCGACCGCCGCGGTGCCGGTCGCCGCCTCCGGCACCCCGGCCGCGTCCAGCGCCGGGGCGATCAGGTCGGCGAGCGCCGGCTTGGCGATGAAGCCCACGACCAGTGCGGTGACCGTGATGCCGAGCTGGGCGCCCGAGAGCATGAACGACAGCCGTCCCATCACCCGCAGGGCCCGGGCCGACGCGCGGTCGCCCTCAGCCGCCCGCTGGTCCAGTGCCGGACGGTCGGCGGCGACGAACGCGAACTCCTGCGCGACGAACCAGCCGGTCGCGACGGTCAGCAGCAGGACGGCCAGCAGCCCGAGCGCGGCGGTCACCCGGCCTCCCTCCGTGGACGCGACGTCCGGGATCTCTTACCCCAAGATCCCCATACCCCGTGGTCCCTTACCCCGCCGGAGCGTTCCCGCCCGCAACGGCGGTCGCCGGCCGGGGCGGGTGCGGGACGCGACGCGCGTCGGCGCCCCCCCGGGGGGTCAGTCCTCGGCGAGGACGATGACGCGGTCGTCGGCCGCCAGCGTAAGCGGCGCCCTCTTGTCCGGGTTGAGCACGATCCCATAGGACGGCGGCTCGTGGAAGCGGCTGGTCAGCCGGTACCCGAGCGCGACCTCGCCCCGCCGCCGCGCCGCCTCGATGAGCGTCGCGAAGTTGGCCTCCTCGCCCGGCACGAGGTAGTCGCAGGCGGGCTTGAGGTAGATCTCCGAGCCCGCCGGGTCGAGCAGGTCGACGAACACGTCGTACAGGTACCGGTTCTCACTGAGCTGCGTCAGCATGAGGCTGATCAGCTTCTCGCTGACGACGAAGTCGTCGGCCTTGGTCACCTGCGCGATCTCCCGGTTGGCGTCGTCGTTGATCTCGCTGACGATCGCGAACGGGTCGCCCAGGGCGTCCTCCATGTCGCGCAGGTGCAGCAGGGTGACCAGCGTGCGGGCGTCGGCGTGCTCGTGGTCGAGGCCCTCCTCCGACAGCACGATGATGTGCTGGTAGGAGCCCACGTCGAGCGACTCCAGGGACGGCCGCTCGGTCGGATCGGCCCGCACGAAGTCGACCTTGAGCGCGTCGCACCGGCGCAGCACTCCCGTCGGATCCTCCCGAGGGGCGGCCACCGTCAGCTCCGAGCCGGGGGCGAGGAACTGGTCCAGCAGCTCGATGATCTTGGGGGCGCGGTGGTTCCAGCCGAGCATCAGCGTGCGCTCGGGCGCCGGCGGCCGCGGGCTCGCCGTGGCGATCGCCGACTCGTGGACCGGCGGTGCGGGCGCCGACCTGAGCCGGATCATCAGGTCGTCCTCGGCCAGCACGATGATCTGGTCGTCGGCGCGGATCACGGTGTCCATCGGCGGGTTGAGCAGGACGGTCCCGTCCGCGCGCCGCAGCCCCGACGGGATGCCGAGCTCGTAGGCCGACAGGGCCTCGCCGAACGTCGTCCCGTCCAGCTCGGGCTCGCGCCGCATGTAGAACTCGTGACCGGCGAAGTCGAGCAGGTCGGTGCAGACCTGCGACAGGCCCGACTGCCGGTGCGACTGGACGATCAGCCGGATCGCGACGTCGTCGGCGTCGATGACGTGCGCGTTCTCGCCGCCCGCGATCCGGGCCGCGGGCAGGTTCGCCGAGTCGTGCACGGCCGCGACCACGTGGGGACGGCGGTGCCCCCAGGCGCGGGACCCGAGCGCGAGCAGCACCTTGATGACCCGGGTGTCGGCGTCCTCGCTCTCCGGGGTGACGATCACGATGGACCGGGCGGTGCCGGGGCTGACCAGCTCCACGTCGGCGACTTTCAGCGGGTCGCCGGTCCGGCAGACGATGCGGGTGCGGCCGAGGTCGCCCACCCGTTCCCGGATGGCGTCCTCCATCTCCACCTTGTCGCGGTTGGCGAGGATCGCCACGCAGGACTTGCGTTTGCTCTGGTTCGCCTCGACCAGCTCGGCGACCACGGTGAAGACCTGCTCGGACCAGCCGAGCAGCACGGTGTGGCCGTGCTCGACGATTCGCGACCGGCCCTTGCGCAGCTCGGCGATCTTGCCCTCGAGGCCGGTGGTGATCACGCCGATCAGCGAGCTGACGATGAAGATGCCGCCCACCGTGGCGACGAGCATCAACCCCAGGAACGGGGCGGTCCCGGTGTCGTCGCCCATCGTGCCGGGGTCGAGCGTGCGCAGCAGGCTGCGCCAGACCATGCCCGGCCAGTCGCCGTTGTGGGCGCTGTCGTCCGGTGCGACGATCACCGCCGTGGTAGCGACCACGATGACCAGGCCCGCCGAGGCGAGGCCGAGCCAGCCGATCAGCGCGGGCGTTCCCTTCGACATGGTCCTGTCGAACCAGTACCGGACCCTGTCCCAGCGCGTCGCGCGTCTCAACGGTCTGCCCCCTCGGCCGTTTCCTCGACGTGAGCCTATTGCGTTGTCTCAGGCCATTTCCGGCATTCTCCCAGGATCCGGGTCGTCCGGTGGACGGGACGCATCGGCGTGTCCGGTGCCCGGCGATGTGCCGGGCTCGGCCAAAGAACGGGGAAAGGCGATTTGACCGTCCGTACACCGCAAGGGGCCGGGGTGCGGAGAATTCCACACCCCCGGCCCCTTGCTCCGCGCCGGACGGCGCGTGCGCGGTTAACGCCGCCTGCCGCTAGTGAGCGGCCTCGTACTGCTCGATCACATTGGCGGGGATACGGCCCCGCTCATTGACCTTGATGCCGCGCCTCTTGGCCCACTCGCGAATCTCGGCGGAGCGCTCACGGCTGCCCGCGGTCCGCGTGGAACGGCCACGGCCGGTCGGCTTGCGCGCCTTGCGCGCGTGTTCCACGAACGGCTTGAGACCTTCGCGCAGCTTGGCGGCGTTCTTCTTGCTCAGGTCGATCTCGTAGTTGGTGCCGTCGAGGGAAAAGCTGACGGTCTCGTCGGCCTCTCCCCCGTCGATGTCGTCCACGAGAAGGACTTCGACCTTCTGTGCCATGCGGGGACTCCCTCTAGCTATGCGTCCGGCTTGGCGTCCGGATGTGCCTCGATGAATGCAGCATAGACCTCATCCGATATCTTGCCACGTTCTGAGACTTCGATGTTACTGCGCAATGCCCACTCGCGAACATCGCTGTTCGTGTAGCCCTTGATCTTCGCGGTGCGGGACTTGCGTCCCTTCCCCGCGGGCTTCACCTCGGTGGCGTTCTCGATGAAGGGAGCCAAGGCGTCCAGCGCCTCGTTCAGCCGCTTGAAGTTGTCGTCGCTCAAGTCGATCGTGAAGGTGCGGCCCAGGACTTCGAAGTCCCGCTTTGCGACATCGGGCCCTTCGGAGCCATCGATGTCGTCCACCCTAATGACCTTCTCGGCCATGTGTACTCAGTGTTCCTTCCCGTTGCCTACGCGGCGTCCCTGACCGTAGCGGATTCCGGGCTCCCGTACGGCTTGGAGCACGCCGGTGGAGAGGAACCCGCCTCCACAGAAGTGGGGCGGGGAATGGCGGCCGGCCGGATGTCGCGTCGCCCGATCCGGGCTTCGGGCCGTGGCCGACCCTGGAGGTGTTCCCGGTCCGCGGGCGCCCGGGACGGGCACGACGCGATGTCGCGGCGTCCGCCCGTCCGGGCCATGGTGGCGTCCGCTGAGCAGGCGATCCGCGTGCGAGTCGCCGGCCGAGGACGGCGATGCGACCGGTGACGCGCGCGGACGCTCCGCTGCGCGGTCGCCGCCGGGGGCGGGGTTCGTCACCCGCCCGGTGGGCCCGTGGCCCGGACGGCTCGTCCGGGCCTGACGGTATTCTGCCGATTATGTGTGGTCAAGATCACAATGGCCGCCGTTCCGGGAGACCCGAGGAATGGGTTGAAAATACCTCTTGCGCAACTTGGCGGCTAAATCGCGCGGGTGGTGCGGGCAATGGCCCCGCGGCGGATCTTCATTGCGGCCGACGGGGTGGGGCTCGGGCCCACGGCCGGGCGACGTCCCTCGGGTCGCGCACCGCAAGCACACGCCGACACCCGTCTCGCGGTCCGCTCCGCCCCGCGCGGAGCGCGCCGCGGGGAGCCGGGCCGGCGGAACGGGAAGACGCCCTCCGCCCGGCCTGACCAGGGGCACAGTTCAGTTATGCGCATTGTTGTAGCAAGATAACGGCGGTCCAACCGGTTTTTCCGCTCTTCCCCGAGAAGGGGCCGGCGTCGTTTTCGGCCTGTCTTGGGGAGAGGCGGGGGTCAGATAAAAGGGAGGGAGGGCGCATGAGCGCGTCCGTCGTCGATGGATTCCGCGAGCTCGCCGTGGACGAGTCCGGTCCGTTCTCCTTCGACCGGCGGCTCGACCACGTGCCGGGACTGCCGCTGCTCGGCGGCCTGCTCGACCTGGCCGTCCGCGCCGACGGGATGCGGTCGCAGGGGGCGCGTCCCGGCCGGGTGGTGGCCGGACTCGAGTTCACCGGCCTCGGCGAGCCCGGCGGAGCCACGACGCTGTCGTGCCGTCCGATGCCGGGCCCGAACCGGGCCTGGACGGTCGTGGCACGGCGGGCGGGGAAGGAGGTCTGCGCGGGCTCCATCGCGTTCGCGGACGACGCGCCGGCCGTTCCCGAGAACTCCCGCCCGGTCGCCGCCGCGCCCCCGTCCCCGCCGGCCGCGGCCGAGTCCGTCGAGCAGGACCGGCCCGTGATCGGCGAGCTGGTGTGGCGCGGACGGTCGGTCGTCGAGGCCGCCGTGCTGCGCCCGACCGCCGGTGCCTGGCCGCCGTCCCCCGTCCTCGACTGCGTGGAGATCGTCGAGGCCGGGTGGCAGTTCGCCACGCGGGTGGCGCACGAGGTGCACGGCACACGGGACGACGTGCCGCTGCTGTGGACGCTGCTGCGGCTGGACGTCCCCTGCGGCATCGACCGGGACGTCCCGCTCATGCTCCGCTGGCCGTTCGCTCGCGTCCCGGAGGGTCGTCCCCGTTGCGCGGCGACGCTGGCGGACGCCTCGACCGGCGCCGTCCTCGGAACGCTCACCTACGAGGCATGCGCGATGGACCCCGAGCACGCCATGGACTCCGAGCACGCCATGGACTCCGAGCGCGCCGCGGACCCTGAGCGCGCCGTGGAGCCCGATCGGTACGCGGGGACCCTCTGACGCGCGCCTCGCCGGGATGACCGCGCCCGGCGGCCCCGGGCACGCTCACAGCCGCCGCCCACGGCGCCGAGCGGAGACCGGGACGGGCGCTGCGCGGAGGGGCCGGGGAGCGCCCGGCCGGGCCGCCCGCGCGGCGCCCGCGGCGGTCAGGGCCGGAGCAGCACCTTGATCGCGCCGTCCTGCTTCTTCTGGAAGATCTCGTAGGCGTGCGGCGCCTCCTCCAGCGGCAGGCGGTGGGTGGCGAGGTCCATCACGCCGAGCGGGTCGGCGTCGTCGGCGACCAGCGGCATCAGGGTGTCGGTCCACCGCCTGACGTGCGCCTGGCCCATCCGCAGCGTGATGCCCTTGTCGAACATCCGCAGCATCGGCAGCGGGTCCGACATGCCTCCGTACACGCCGATGAGGGAGATCGTCCCGCCCCGCCGGACGGCGTCGATCGCGGTGGTGAACGCGGCGAGCCGGTCGACCCCGACCCGCGTCATCAGCGGGGCCCCGGTGTTGCCCGGCATCATGCCGGCGACGGTCTGCGCGAACTTGGCGCCGGGGGAGCCGTGCGCCTCCATCCCCACCGCGTCGATGACCGAGTCGGTGCCGCGGCCCTCGGTGAGGTGGCGCACCGCGTCCGGGACGTCGTCGACGTCGTCGGAGTCGATCACCTCGATGCCGTGCCGCCGGGCCATCTCCAGCCGCTCGGGGACGAAGTCCACGCCGATCACGCGGTGTCCCAGGTGGCGGGCGATCCGGGCGGCCATCTGCCCGATCGGGCCGAGACCGAGCACGGTCACCGACCCGCCCTCGGGGATGCCGGCCCAGTCCACCGACTGCCAGGCGGTCGGGAGCACGTCGGACAGGTACACGAACCGCTCGTCCGGCGGGCCCTCCGGCACCTTGATCGGCCCGAAGTGGGCCTGCGGCACCCGCAGGTACTCGGCCTGCGCGCCGGGCACCTGCCCGTACAGCCGGGTGTAGCCGAACAGCGCCGCGCCCATCCCCTGCTCGCTGACCTGCGTGGTCTCGCACTGGGCGTACAGCTGCATGCCGCACATGTGGCAGCGGCCGCAGGAGATGTTGAAGGGGACGACCACGCGGTCGCCGGGTCTGATGTGCGTGACGTCCGGGCCGGTCTCCTCGACGATCCCCATGGGCTCGTGGCCGAGGATGTCGCCCTCGTTGAGGAACGGGCCGAGCACCTCGTACAGGTGCAGGTCGGACCCGCAGATCCCCGACGAGGTGACCCTGATGATCGCGTCCTCGGGCTCCTTGATCTGCGGGTCGGGCACGTTCTCCACGCGGACGTCGCGTCTGCCGTGCCAGGTCACAGCCTTCATCGTGATTCCTCCAAGGACGGGAACGCCCCGCGACGCGTCACGGGGACCGTAGGCGCCCTACCCCACCGGCCGGCTCGAAACGTCCGGCCCGCGTCGAAGGGCGCCTCACGTTCCTCGCGGCGCGCCACCGCCGCGGCAGGTCGGCGGCCCCATGCCGCCGCAGGTCCGGCGGAGAGCTTCAGCGGGAGTACGTGCCGACCAGGGTGGCCGTCGTGATCACGTCGTCCTTCACGGCTGCCCGCAGGTCGTCCATCGTGAAGCCCGACGTCAGGGTGACCGGCCACAGCAGCGCGTACAGGGTGAAGACATAGCGGTGCGGCGGGTCCCCGGGCGGCGGATGCGGGCCGGTGTAGCCGAGCTCGCCGAAGTCGTTGCGGCCCCGGGCGATGGAGGGCCGTTCCTCGTCCGCGGCGATCCCGTCCTCCTCCAGCGGCAGCCCGGCCGCCATCCAGTGGACGAACGAACCGCCCGGCGCGTCGTGGTCCACGCACGTCAGCGCGAGCTCGCGGCACGCCGCCGGCACACCGGACCATCGCAGCGGAGGTGACACGTTCCCCGACTCCCGCGCGTGGATCGCCGGGATGGCGGCGCCGTCGGCGAAGGCAGGGCTGCTCAGCGTCATCTTCTCCATGCCGCCGTCGTGCCCCGAGACCGGCCTTCGATGCTCCCGGCGCCGCGCGTTTGAAACGGGTCCTCCCGGTAACGGGCCTGCCGACGGGTCGCG
>DATCLF010000431.1:0-2370 GCA_036564055.1 Spirillospora sp. | reverse complement strand
CGTCGAGGCCGAGGACGTTGTCGCTCGTGCGCCCGTATCCGAGCGCCCGCGACCCGCACGCGTTGTTGCCGATCATCCCGCCGAGCGTCGCCCGGGTCCGCGTGGACGGGTCGGGCCCGAACCGCAGCCCGTGCTTCGCCGCGACCTGGTGCAGCCGCGCCTGGACGATGCCCGGTTCCACCAGCGCCGTCTCCGCGTCGGGGTCGATCTCCAGCACGCGGTTGAGGTGACGGCTGACGTCCACGACGACGCCGGGCCCGACCGCGTTGCCCGCGATGGACGTCCCGGCGCCCCGCATCGTCAGCGGAACCTCGAACTCCCGGCACACCGCGAGCACCGCGGGCAGCTCGTCCGTCTCGCGGGGCGTGACCACGACCCGCGGGGGCACCCGGTACAGCGAGGCGTCGGAGGAGTACATCGACCGCGCGAGCGCGGAGTCGTCGACCCCGCTCACCCCCGCCCGCCGCAGCGCCTCGGCAAGCTCGTCCCCTCCCCGACGACCGCGCACCAGACCTCCCGTACGGCGTCGGCCCGCCGGGCCGGCGGACCGCAGGCATTTCCTGGGCAAACGGTAGTGCGGCCGCCGCGACGCCCGGCGACCGCCTCCCCGGAAGCCGGCCGTGCGGCCGCCCACGGGACCTTCGGGGGGACGAAGGTCCCTACCCGGACGCGGCGGGGCTTGGCGAGGGTGAGGTTCCGGCGGGCGACCGATCGCGGTTACGCACCGTGCAGGCGGGAAGGCCCCCGGCGAACCGGACCCGCGATGTCGGAAGTGGTGCGCGAGGTGACGGAGACCAAGCGGAACACCGGGAGAACGAGCATCGGAGGGACCCGGAGCCTGGGCCGGCCGATCGTCATGCTGGTGACGGCCACCCTCGGCTTCGCCCTCAACTTCTGGGCGTGGGCCCTGCTCAGCCCGCTGGCACCGCGGTTCCAGGAGTCGCTG
Organism: Spirillospora sp.; assembly: GCA_036564055.1. GTDB lineage: Bacteria > Actinomycetota > Actinomycetes > Streptosporangiales > Streptosporangiaceae > Spirillospora. The sequence continues at coordinate 1,424 of DATCLF010000431.1, read as the reverse complement.
GGGCTGACGTCGTTCGAGCAGTCGCTGCTCGTCGCCGTCCCGGTGGTCGTCGGGTCGCTCGGGCGGATCCCGGTCGGGGCGCTGACCGACCGGTTCGGCGGGCGGGTGATGTTCCCGGCGCTGTCGATCGTCACGATCGCCCCCGTCCTCTTCCTGGGAATCCTCGGGAACTCGTCGCTGGCGGCGCTGCTGGTCGGCGGGTTCGTCCTCGGCGTCGCCGGCACCGTCTTCGCGGTGGGCGTGCCGTTCGTCGGCGCGTGGTTCCCGCCGGAGCGGCGAGGGCTGGCGCTCGGGGTGTTCGGGGCCGGGATGGGCGGAACGGCGATCACCGCGCTGACCACGGTCCCCCTCGTCGACGCGCGGGGCCTGGCGTTCCCGTTCGAGCTGCTGGCGGTCGTGCTCGCCGTCTACGCGGCCGCCGCGTGGCTCGTCCTGCGGGAGGCCCCCGGGCGCGGCACGTCCGGCACCTCCCTGATCAGGCGGATGGCGGGGACGCTGAGGCTGCCGGTCACGTGGCAGATGTCGGCTCTGTACGCGGTGACGTTCGGCGGCTTCGTGGCGTTCTCGGTCTACCTGCCGACCTACCTGAGGGAGCAGTACGGCCTCGCGCAGGCGGACGCGTCCAACCGGATGGCCGGGTTCGTCCTGCTGGCGGTGCTGATGCGGCCGTTCGGCGGATGGCTGTCGGACCGGATCGGCGCGGTGCGGGTCATGGTCGTGTCGCTGGCGGTGACCGTGGCGGGCGCCGCGGTGCAGGCGTCGGCGCCGCCGCTGACGCCGCTCGGGACGATCGCGTTCCTCGCGATGGCGGCCGCGCTCGGCGCCGGCAGCGGCGCGACGTTCGCGCTGGTGGCGCAGCTCGCCCCGGCCGGCGGCGTCGGCGCGGTCACCGGTGTCGTGGGGGCCGCCGGAGGGCTCGGCGGATTCGTCCCGCCGCTGATCATGGGCGCCGTCTACGGGGCCTTCGGAACCTACGCGCTCGGCCTCGTCCTGCTCGCCCTCGTCGCGGCCACGGCCGCGGTGTTCACCGCGACCGTCGTCCAGCGGGCGGCGGCGAACCGCCAGAGCGCCGGCGCCGGACGCGGCGGTTGACGGGCGGCCGGCACAGGGACGGCACGGCGACGCGGAAGAGGAGCGACGTGGCAAGAGAGGACACGACGGTGAGTTCGGCCGGGCGCCGGCCGGGCATGGACGGCCCGCTGGAGGAGGCGCTGGTGGGGACCCGAAGGTTCTTCACCCGCGCTCAGGTGTCGCCGGATCTGCGGACGGTGACGAAGAAGGGCGGCCGCGAGGCCGACGCGTTCTACCGTGACCGCTGGTCCCACGACAAGGTGGTGCGCTCCACGCACGGGGTGAACTGCACCGGGTCGTGCTCGTGGAAGGTGTACGTCAAGGACGGCATCATCACCTGGGAGTCGCAGCAG